>DGKB01000015.1 GCA_002386905.1 Akkermansiaceae bacterium UBA4581
TTAATCAACCTTATTTTCTGGTAATATATCTTGGTAGAGTCCTTGTTCACTATCTCCGATAACTTTTGCCCCGCAAGATTTCTCGTAAAACTCACGAGGGCCCACTCCACCGATAAAAGCATAGACATAACCTAATTCTTTGAGAGACTCTAAACTTTTATATAAAAGTACTTCTCCTAAACCTAGACCACGGTAATCCTCTGCTACACCAGTTGGTCCAAAAAAACCTTTAGCCGTTGTATCATAACAGGCAAAGCCCATAATCTGTTTTTGATATGTCGCTACCCACACTGTAGCCGGTTGACGAGACATCGCCACCCTTACTTCACTCTGCCATTTAGCCGAAAAATGTAAGCCAACCCATTCCACTAATAAATGAGTTTCGTACACATTGAGCTTACGAATTACCACATCATCAAGCAGGTATTTACTCTCGCTTTGTTTGCTGATTTTTTTCTCCAGCCATAGCGCACCAGAACACTTATCTAACGCATATAAATTAACGAGCATATCTTGCATGGTAGTAATAGAGTCTTAAGGGTTTTTATAGATATCAGGAATCTTAGGTTGATGAGCAAACTCTGCTGGAGTAGATTTTGTTTTTGTTGCTTTGACAGCTCTCACGTCTTTGACTCCTGATTCGAGTTTGTCATACTCTAAAACAATTTCATCGTAAAAGCGAGCCTGGGTTACTCTCATGTAAGGAATCAGCCATAAAAAGCCTATCCCAAAAGTAAATACAATACTAAGAATCCACCACCCCACAAATTTCCAACCTAAACAAAAATACTGCCACTTACGCCCTCTCATCAAAACAATACTTAATTTTAAAGTGTCTCTTACGCCTAATTGGTTATTATCGGCCCAAATATACGCAACTTGAGAAAGAGCAATGCCAACGAAAATATAAGCTAACCAAGCCAAAAAAAGAGGAATAATAATTAATACTAATAATACCCACCAAACCCCATCACTCTGCCATGCGCTCTGAGCCCATTCAATACGAGCCAACCAATTAAATTCATAACTAAACCAGCGAGTTAAGTCTGCGATTAAAGCCACCACACCTGACAAACCAATAGCTAGAACCAATACAATGAACCATGTTAAAACTACTAAACCTACAGACTTTAAATACCCTTTCGTAAAACCAGACATAAAGTCTCTAAACTTAACCTCATCTACATTAGGATGACTCAATCTTCTGGAAATTTTCAAATAAATAACAGACAAGCCAAGCTCTATGGGAGCCATAATCAGAAAAAGTCCTCCACAAAAACCACTGATAATAATAGATAAAAAATAATAACCTATTACAGAATCCCAACTCCCACGCATAGCAACACGCGCCTCCTGCATTATCGTAGAATTAGATTTCATAACTACAAATTAATAACGATCATGCTAGATTTGCCAGCTTGCTCTTTTTGAGCATCCTACTTTCTTATTTAAAATTTAATTTTTATAAGTCTCTGGAAGAGTTGCTTGAGGAAATTTCTCATCCTTAGGCTCTACAGCTCCTAAACCTTGATTACCCTCATGTTCAGCTTTAATATCTTCGTAGAAAGCAGCATAAGAAACCATGATGTAAGGGAATAACCAAAGGTAGCCAATAAAAAGAGTCAGTAGACAAAGAACCATCCAACCAATGAACCTAAAGCCAAGCCAAAAATATTTTAATTTATAACCTTTCATTATAAGACAGCTTTTTTTAAGCGCATCAACAGCTCCAATTTCTGCATCATTAGCGTAAATGAAAGGAGTTTGAGAATAAGCAATTTGGGCTATAATAGCAGGAATCAATAATAAACTACTACCAATTAGCTTTGCTATAAGCTCAGGCTCTAAAGATTTAATATCAGCAAACGTTTTTAAAGCATCTGCGCTAAAGCCTACATCTGTTATAACAACTATAATCACAGCTACAACAAATAATAGACTCCAAGCCATGATAATGAGCATATAAAGAACGTACCCCCCTAAATGTCTCCCAAATTTAGTGAACCCTGCAAATAAATCACTAATTGAAACATCATTTTTTATAATGATTTGCCAATAAGCATAACAAATACCTACAATCATAGGACCTGAAACTATATAACTAGCAATGCTTCCTACACCTGGAATTATAGCAACTACATTAAGAATTAAAGAATATAAAAAACCAATTCCTATAGCAACTGCCCATTTTCCCTTGAGAGCCTCACGTGCCTCTGCCATTAATTCTTTATTCGTTTTCATAAGTACTAAACATTATCAGATTCAATCGAAAGTGCAAGCTACGGTTTAAGACAAGAGAAGTCTCTAACGAAAATACGTATTGCACAGTGCAGACAAAACTACTCGAGCAACGCTAACCTAGTAAATACAATTAACCCTCAAGTTTTAAACAACTAAAGTTTAGGGTTTTGATTTAAATTAGGCTTTATGAGAAAACCGTAGAAGCACAGTG
This sequence comes from Akkermansiaceae bacterium UBA4581, assembly GCA_002386905.1. GTDB lineage: Bacteria > Verrucomicrobiota > Verrucomicrobiia > Verrucomicrobiales > Akkermansiaceae > UBA4581. Next base: position 2,453 of record DGKB01000015.1, read on the forward strand.
CAGATAAAACTACTCGAGCAACGCAAACTCACACTTGATTTAAATTAGGATTTTAAAATCAATGATTTTTGATGAGAAAAGGTAGCGCAGTAATATTTTAAACAGCTAAAGTTTACGGTTTTAGATAAAAGTCAATCTATGCAATAAAAGAGTAGAAAATAAAAGCTCAGAGTTTACGGTTTTGATTTAAATTAGGCTTTATGAGAAAACCGTAGAAGCGCAGTGCAGAAAAAGCTGCTCGAGCACTACGCAAGTTTCGAATAAGCCTAATTTATTCAAAAATGAGCTTTTATTACTACTCTACGATGGCAAACATCAATTCCCCACTAGACACAACCTCTCCATTGACTATACAGCGGCAGCTGGCGGAGGCTATATTGCGCTTAAAGCTCAGGAGTTCGGCTTCGATAAATAGGGTGTCACCTGGGAGAACTGGCCTGCGGAATTTGACGGTTTTGGCGCTCATAAAATAGCCTATTTTCCCTTGGTTTCCATCTTTTCTTAGGAGAACTACTGAGGCGACTTGTGCCATGGCTTCAAGCTGAAGCACTCCTGGCATCACTGGGTGACCAGGAAAATGACCAGGGAAATAAGGCTCATTCATGGTGACATTCTTAATGCCTGTACACTTGTTATCACCATCAAAATCTATCACTCTATCTACGAGCAAGAATGGGTAGCGATGTGGTAAAATTTTGAGAATATCATTAATATCGAGCACACCTTCACCTTTAGGAATTTTTACAGGTGGGAGCATTTGCACCATACTGGCGTAGTCTTTTTTAACTACTTTAGCAAGTTGAGTATTTGCTCCATGCCCTGGTTTAACACATATAACGTGACCCATGATTTTTTTTCCTGAAAGCATTAAATCGCCAATGAGGTCTAGTGCTTTGTGACGAGCCATTTCGTTCTCAAAACGCAATGCTTCTTTGGACATGATTTTGTCATCTTTGATGACGAGTGCGTTTTCTATAGATCCTCCTTTAATGAGGCCTTTTTCTAAAAGTGGCTTAACATCTTCGTAGAAAGTGAAAGTACGAGCTGAAGCTATTTCCTTTTCATAGATTTCAGGTGTAACCTCTGAGCTAAAGAATTGAGTGAATTTACCATCTGGTCCTACTTGAGTTACTGATACACGGAATTTATTATCTGGAACAATCGTTAGTAATGAGCCTGTTTTAGTTTCAACATGTATAGCCTCTCTTATTTCGTAGACTTTTCGAGTTTCGCTCTGCTCCACTATACCTGCTTGCTTAATTAAATCTACAAATGGCTTTGCCGATCCATCACCAATAGGTGGCTCATTAGCATCCATTTCAATCACAGCATTATCCACACCCATACCTACAAGAGCCGATAGTACGTGTTCGACTGTGTGCACCTTGACTGAGCCTTCTGCAAGAGTGGTTGCTCTTTCTACTGCTTTTACTTTATCTACATCGGCACTAATAAATGGCTTATCAGGTAAATCAACACGACGAAACTGGAATCCCGAGTTTTCTGCAGCTGGTGTGATAGTCAGTGTGACTTTTTCTCCTGTATGTAGAGAGGTTCCCTCTAATGAGGCACTTTTAGCTAAAGTAGTTTGTAATTGTGACATAAAATTATAGATAATGCTTTAAAGAACTGTTGAGAGACTTCATCACAAACTAAGAGTTTGGTAAAGAATTAAAATCCCTCATGCGACACGGCAAAAAAGTTAAGGAGAACATCAGCTATTTGATTCTCCCTCGAGGGGGCTTCTCAAATGCTCAAGTGTTGTGTTAAAATAGTTATGAGAGTCTTCAATATCTTGATGGATTTGTTTTCTAAGTTCATCTAAATTAGAAAACTTTTTCTCTGGTCTAATATAATGATGAAAGAATACTTCTATGGTCTTACCATATAAATCTCCACTCCAATTAAGTAAGTGGACTTCTAATCTCGGGTGTTTAAACTCTTTTCCCAAGGTAGGTTTGTAACCTAAATTAGCCACACCTTGAATTTTATTATATCCTAAGCTTTGATGACTATTCTTCATTGGCTTGATGATGACGGTAACGATATAAACTCCTGTGGGAAGCAGTAAATTTGGGTGTAATTTTATGTTAGCAGTTCTTGCTTGCAGCTCAGCACCAAGATGCTCTCCATGTTCTACTAACCCTTGGTAACTATAAGTGCGACCCAACAATGATTCAGCTAATGATAAGTTGGCTTGAGAAAGAGCCGATCGAATACGTGTAGAGCTTACTCTCTGACCATGCTCATTATTATCTTTTACAATTTGTGCGGTTTTAACCTCAAACCCTAGCTCTAGACCTAACGCGGTTAAATTTTCTGGATTTCCTTGACGTTTATACCCGAATTTCCAACCCTGCCCTACAGCTATGAGCCTCAAATCAAAGCAAGCATTATGAAGTTGTTCAATAAACTCTTGGTAAGTTAATTGAGAAAAATCTGTATCAAAATTTACCACTACCATAAAATCGACACCTAGTTCAGCTAATATTGGCTCTATAATTGTTAAATCAGGAACTATAGGTTGAGGTGCTTTATCAGGTGCTAGTACTTTAATTGGATGAGGACTAAAGGTTAACAACCCTATTTGAGCGTCTGTATTAATGGCGGCATCAACGGCCTCCTTGATAACGGCTTGATGCCCAATATGTAGACCATCGAAAACTCCCATTGCCAGGCAGACAGGAGATTTGATGTCTTCTAAAGTATCAATCGTGTAATATTTCATCTAAACTGACTCTGAATCTATTGGTATTCCCAATAGTTGCTTCACCTCATCTAGCGGTATAATATAATCAGACTTAAGCTGATCAACTGTGGTCGTTTTTAATGTTTCCGCACTAAGCACCTTATCCGAATCTAAGCTAAACAAGCCTGAAGCTGTACGATGCAATCTATGTAGATGAGCTCCGCAATTGAGATACTGCCCCACATCATGTGCATAAGTCCTCACATAGAAACCTTTTGTGCAGTGTACTTCAAATTCAACTTGAGGTATGTTAATGCTTTCTATTTTGTAGTCTAGCACCTCTACTTTACGGGGCTTACGTTCTACCTCTTGGCCTTTTCTGGCTAATTTATAAAGTCTGACCCCATCAATTTTAATAGCTGAGACCATCGGTGGTATTTGTTCAAATTTTCCTTTATAGTGCTCAAATGCCGCCTCTATCTCTTTTTGAGTTATATCTTGATAATCACGCTCTTCAATAATCTCTCCTGTCTTGTCTTGGGAGTGAGTCGTGGCACCTAAAGTTAAACCTCCTTGATAGATTTTAGTGTCTGCCATGAGCTGGTCTTGTAATTTAGTTGCCTTGCCTAGCAATAAAATAATTAAGCCAGTAGCCATTGGATCTAGTGTTCCACAATGCCCAATCTTGCGGTAGTTCAATTGGCGGCGAGCAATCGCGACCACATCATGAGAGGTCATATCTTCCACCTTATTAATGAGTAATATACCATCAGGTACATTATTCACATTGCGATTACGCTTAGAAACCTGCTGTTGGGTTTGTTTCATATTAAATTAAGAGTCTTTATTTAGCAAATTTTGATACACTTCCAAAGTCATTTGTTGCATTTTTTGTAGGGTGAATGGCTCAATAGATTTCCCTACTTTAGGTGGGCCTTGGCTTAACCATTGGGTTAACTTTTCAACGGCTTGATTAGTATTGTTGGGCTCTACAGCTCCTTCTATATAAAGCGCATTTAACTGTTCAGCTACCCCACCATGTGCATAACCTAAGACAGGCTTACCTAGAGCTAGCCCCTCTAAGCTAACTCGTCCAAATGCTTCAGGCTCTTTAGACAAGGATAAAATAATATCACTAAGCTGCATAATTTTAGCTACATCACTACGGTGCCCAGTAAAGCTTATTTCATTTTGCAGTCCTAACTCCTTAATTTGCAAAAGCAACTCCTCTTTGAATGCTTGTTTACGAGGATGAACCTCACCTACTATAAAAGCATGGATATTTGGGTGATTAGATTTAAGCTGAGCTACAATTTGCAGTAAATCTTCTTGGCCTTTCCAGCGAGTAAGACGACCAGGTAGCAGCAGCAGAGTTTTATCCTGAGTCTCAGGAAATTCTGCATACCAACTTTGCAACCATTGCTCATTTAACTTGGCGTCTTTAATTATTGTTCCAGCATCTACTCCACGATGAATGACTTGAATTTTTTGAGCGCTTATTTGGTAGTGTTTTAGCAAGTATTTTTTTACATGCTCAGAAACAGCTATCACTCGCTCGCCTCGACTCATAATAGCTGAATAAGCATTAATAGAGTACGTGCCATGAGCTGTTGTAAGGAATTTTGGACGCTTTGACTGATCCATTTTTTTCCATGCAAAATAAGCTAACCATGCTGGTACTCTTGAGCGCACATGAATGATATCAAATTGCTCGCGCTCAAATAACTCTCTGAGCAGCTTGATTTGCTTAAGGCTATTGATGTGCTTGCGGTGCACAGGCATTTCTATATGTTTACCACCTTGCTTGCGCAATTGATCTAATAAACGTCCACCAGCTGAAATGACCCAAGATTCATGACCTTGTGCTACTAAATACTTGCTAATTTCTAAAGTGCCTTTCTCTACACCTCCACTATTAAGCTCTGGTAAGATTTGAACTATTTTCATAAGTTTATATATTAAGAGCTATAATTTTTGCACAACGCTTGGCTTCTTGTAACGTTTGAGGTGCTTTAGTTAAAACCTTTTCATCTATATAGTCCATATAAGTCATCAAGTAATTTTCATTTATTAGTAAATCAAGCCCTAAGGATATGCGGCTTGATTTTTTTAATTTAACCATTGGTAGTAAACCTACCCTCGCACCAGAACTTAATGCTTCATAAACCATAGATACACTATCTTCGGTCACCCAAACTTGTTCTGTTGTGGCTAACTTTTCTGGCAACCATTCTAACTTAGACTCGGTTCCATCTATGACCTCGATTTTAAGGTTTAGTTGTTTAAGTAACTCTAAAAAATCAGTTGGTGTACGCCTAGACGATGTCAGTGTTATTTTCTTCCCCTTACTTTGATTTGCTATAAATTTAATAATGTCGAGTAATGAATTGCTCGATAAATCATAAGCCTTAGAAGGTCCTCCTATTAAAAACAATAAGCTCCCTTTTTCTTTCTTTTTTGTATATTTAACTTTGTTAGGTGCGCCCTTGGTCAGGTACACATGACTTGCTAATCTGGACACATCACACATCAAATAATCATGCTCTGGGACAAAGCATAAATCAAAGCAACACACAGGGTAGTTAGGCTTCATCAACACTATAGATTTATAGTTTAATAAATACTTAGCCAAGATTAACCATAATTGAGTTTTACTACCCGCCCCCATAATGACAGTCTTAGTGGTGAGATTGATTTTATTTTGCTTTAGCTTTAATTGACATCTTAGCCAATGCCACAGCTCTAACTTAGACTCAACCTTAATAATCTCTATCTTATACCCCTCTAAATACTCAGCAATTCCTAAGCTCTGATTAAGATGCCCCGGTTTGCCATCGGATAAAATATAAAGTTGATTCTGACTCATTTTAAAATAGCTGCTTTAGTAGGTTTGACTCTCTATTCTCTGGCCCCATTTCTTTTGCTAGCATATGAGCTCTTGCTGGCATGGCTTTTTTCAGCTGTTGATACAATTTATCTTGAGTTAAATAAATAACCAAAGCAATAGGGTTAACCTGCGCTTTGTCTAAATTTATTAAACTGCTTTTAAAGTCTGTTACAGTCGGTTTTAATTTATCTGTTGCAACTTCCCATTGGATATTATCTATTGCTTGAGATTGCCAAACTCCGATATCAGCTTGAGTAGGTAAGATAACTTGTATTTGTAATTCTGGACGAGCCCGCATGAGTTCGCTCCAAAAGTTTTGATTAAATGGAAGCTTCACTTGCCCTGAATCTATAAAAAACACTACTCTTAAAGGCTTTAATTGCTCAAGCAATGCGTCATTATAAATAACTGGCTTTCTTTGGTGACGTATCGATAGAGGCCTACGCTGTGGCAATTTCCACCTATCATGCAGCCAAAACCCGTCTACAGGGCTTTTAGCATGAGCCTGTTGCATAGCTAGGGTTAAATCAGCAGTATTAATCTCTGCTTGAGGTTTATGGTTAATTTCATCTAAAGTCACGCGCCAATAACCTATGGCTGTCGTTTCACAACTCACTACCAATACTTTCTCTGGCTGAACTTTCTTGATAATTCGTTCAGGTAAATTCATGCAATTGGTAAGCCTGCCAAAAAAAGCACATGCATCTTGCTTTGAAGGTCCTTTTTGATCAGCTAATACAGCCATAACTCCTCCTTTTTCTAAAAATCGCATAGCCAATCTTAACTCTGATTTAGCTGAGAATAAGGTCACACCCTTATTTTGTCTGGTTCGTTTAATCCAATTATTCAGATACGGATTATTAACATGCCTATACATCGCCGCAGTCGATAAATCATTTGGCATAATCAATGGAGAAATTTGCGCTAATAATTCCCAATGACCCATATGAGGTAGTAAAACTAAATAACCGCCTTTACTCGGTGTTTTTTGCAATAAATCTAAACCTTTAAATTCAACTCGACTCAATAGCTCTGCCTCACTGAGCTGAGCTGTTTTAAGTGTTGCAAAAAAATTACCTAAAGTACGTTGAAAATTTTCTAAACTAGATTCAAGGTTAATCTTAGTCTTAATATTAGTACGCTCAATAACCTGCTCATTTGTAGCTATAATACGCAAATTACTCGTTACGATATCTCTCATTCTTGGAGATATCCGGTAAAGGATCCAGCCTATATTACGCCCGACCTTAATATGCGTCTCCAAGCTAAAAATACTTAATATCTTTATAACAACTAAAATAAACAAGTATTCTAAAAACCAACGTAATTGAAGCAGCATAAAAAATTATCAATAAAAGCCACCAAGCTACAGATAACATATTGCATCAGGGCGTGCTATTTCTCTAACACTAAGCCAGCAAAAAGTCGATAAAAAGTAAAATCTCAAATAATCAACAATCGCAATTTAAGATTCCGTTCTACCCGAATCATCTTCTACTGATAATAAATAATACTTAGTAGTATCAGCTGGGTAAATCGAGTTGTCGCTATGGTCCACTTGAATCGGATTTATACCCAAATTTCCATTATGTGCCGCATTTATATGGGCAGCATTAAATGCTCTATTATGTAGGTAGTACCCTGAACACATCAAGTTTTTAGATATACTTAAACCTATGAGTTTTTCTACAAATACATCTGCTTGAGGAGCGTAAATACTACCTATAAAATAATCTAAACTCACTTTATAAGGTAAGGCGCGATTGTATGCAGTAACAAAACCAGTAGAAGCATCATTTTTGTTATCACCTAAATAAATTTTACTGTTACCTTCTGCTACCAACAAAATATTAGCTGTATTGTCTGCATTAGCCCCCGTAGAATAAACTCGGTTTTGAATAGTAAATTCATTAACACTATTATCCACAACAATGGTAAAATTATTAGCATTAACAATAATGTTTGCGCTATTATTAAAAACAACATTATCAGCCATGATGTATAGAGTGACGTTATCTGCATTAATATTAATATCTGCCGTAATTGTAGTTGCAGTATTAATTTGACTATCCACCGTTACAACTCCACCAGCACTGGGGATTGCAGGAGTTCCTACAGGTATTGGAGCACTCTTAACATAAGGTATATAATTATTAAAGAAGCCTTGATGAGGCATATAATCAACCTTCCATTCAGGCATGTAATTTGTGCCTGATGGTACAGCAAACCTACCTAAATTAACTGAGGACTTGAAACCTGAGTTTTCATAAGTAGCATCGACTAGGTCAACTTCGTCAACTGCTCGAGCTAACTTACTAATTATATTAATTTCTGCATCAAAATAGTACGAAGTTGAACTATGTATGGCATCATCATAAGCCGCACGATAAAAAATACCAGGTTCAGCGGTAGAGCCACCCTCTCCTGCACCATTTTGAAATTCAGTTAACCATGCTGTTTTCTCTATACGCAATGGATGCAAATCATACGCTTCTTCTGAATCATTCGTTCTTGTTTGAGCTTGATAATCTATATGGTTGCTTGAAGTAATAGGATTTGCTTGCCCTAGACCTCCACGCTCACTGCTGTCATACGATGCCATCGGCTCATCTGTAGAAGTTCCAGATTTTATAAAAAACCAATTTTCGGCCTGTGGTTTAGTAATGTCAGCTAGGTTGCCGTTAAACCAAGGCTTATAATACACAGCCTTGAGTCGCTTACGATTATCTTTTGAATCTCTAACCTCTGCAGTAATCACAACCTTTCTTGGGTCCCCCACAGTCCTTACAGAGCCCTTGATATTACTGGCTTCTGATTTTCTACTCACTGTAATAATCAAATCATAGGCACCAATCTGCTCAAGCGGGAAATCCGTTTCGTCAAATGCTGCTGTATATGTTCCAAAACCAGCGCCATCAGCTATTAAATCTCCATCTATATCTTCATCTACAAAAATAAATGAATTTTGAGAAGATACAAAATCTAGCCCTCCAGCAGATTGATTGATGGCTTGAGCAGCTAATTCGATACCTGTCATTGCTATTGAGTCTAACTCTTTGCTTAATTCCAAGGTATTCAAATCATTATCCTCTAGCAAACTCAACGCAAAAAAAGCAGCCAATCCTCCACCAATCATGACAAGCCCTGTAAGCACTAATAGCAAAGCGCTAGCTCTACGCGCTTTATGAGAATAATGGTTTATATATTTCATATTTACAAACTGAATCTAAAATTCCTAGGAAATGCGATACGCACCTGCTTATCACTTGCTCCCTGCAAGTCAGGGACTGTGTACTGTAAGAAATAAATATCATTAACCAGCTCAGGGTTAGCTGCAAGTTCAGAGGCTAAAATCTCCTGCCCTTTTAAGGTAAAAAACCTGAAAAATCTAGGTGTCGCATCATCGGCTGTTTTGCCATAGCCAAATAACATTTCATCATTACCATACGAAGAGTTTAATTGAATATCTGCAGCACTAGGGTTGTCATCATCTTCTAATAATTGTGATTTATTAAATACAAAGTTGCCAGTTTGACTGTCTTTGTATTTAATCCCCCTTACTTGTGATTCAGTATATAACTTTAATACGTGAGTCTGGTCATTTGAATCACCTGTATTAAGGTCAATTCCACTAATTCCGATCACGCCTAAGTCTTTGTCTTCTAGTGTAGATAAGCCCCAATTCATCCACTTTTTAAGTCCTTTATCATAGTTAACATCTGTCAGGGTTTTGTTTTCTTTATTATACCTATTGGTTATTCTTGATATAAATTTGTAATGATTCTTAATTTCATGGGAACTATTCTGTTGATTATCTAATACGGTACTTGAAGAATCAAATACACCTAGAAACGCCGCCATCACCAAAGCCAAAATGCTAGTTGCAACTATAAGCTCAATAAGAGTTATTCCTTTTTTAAAAAATTTCTGATTATTTTTCATCATTATGGCATAAAATAATTCTCCGTAGTGGTATAGATAGTCCTGCTGCCTTTGCTAGTAAAACCGCTACCGCTATCATTTTTCAAATAAAACTCTAGAGTAAACTCTTGTATATCATCAATAAATCCATCTACATTATTAATTTCATCTCTATCAATATTAATAACAACATCCGCATTAGTGTCAGTAGTAAGTAACGCATTATTTTGAGTCATATTATCCCTACTGCTATAACGTAATTTAATGATACCTGGATTAGGATTGGTGAAATTCCAGTCGTCATATTCAATACCGACACCAGCTTGAACATCAGTAGTAGGATCTATATGGTTACGAATATAGTTTTCTATATGATTAAATTGGATTTGAATCATAGAGTCATCCTCAGAGAGCTCTCTTGCCTCTTCCAAATTCCCCATTAATCCTATAATAGCCGATGATGCAATCGCCAAAATACTCATGGCAACAATAATTTCGACAAGAGTAAACCCAATATATTGATTTTTATAACTCTTCATAACTACTAACAATCTATATTAACAGCAAACAATTATTAGACAAGTTTATAATACATCTAATAAACGTTAAGGCAGCTAATGAACGAACATCAGCTGCCTTAACGTTTATTAACGTAGTGTATTTTCTAAAAAGAAGTTGAACGAACCTCTGAGATATCTCTGGCTTTTACTTGATTAGCCTTTGTATTTAGGTTTTTTTGTTTGGGTTCTTCTACTTTTTTCTCTCTCTTTTTGTAAGGAAGGAACTCATTTTTATCCATTCCTAAGTCTATAATCTCTTGATCACTTATTGTATCGCTTAGCTGACCTTTAGCAGGAATCAGTGTAGCTGTGATAAAAATCATTAAATTAGAACTCGAGTCAGATTCTGTGGTGTGAGTAAAAGCCTTACCTAAAAATGGTAAGTCACCTAAAAATGGCACTTTTTTAATATCATTATTTTTCGTGTTTTGAATTAGCCCACCCATAACGATAGTCTCGCCACTGCCAACTGTAACTGTAGTTTCTAGCTTACTAGCTCTAATATTAGGTATACTGACTCCCAAAAAGTCATTCGATCCTGATGGAGAACTGCTCTCAGGCTTAACTTCTAATGTTATGCTATTATCTGGATTAACCTTGGGAGTTACATCCAAAATAATTCCTACTTCTCTAAATTCAAATCCAGATATTGATGTATTACCTGTTTCTGCATTAATCTCAAATTCAGGAATAGGAATTTCTTCTGCGACTGACATCTTAGCCGATACTGAGCTACTGGTAGTAATACGAGGGTTAGCTATTACCTTATTATTTATATCAGTTTTCAAAAAGTCTAGCAAGAGCCTATTACCTATAGGGTTTAATACTGTTGTATAAGGAGCGTTATCACCTCCTAATATAAAGTTACCAGCGGAGATGTCTTCACCTAAAGCTGCTGGCCCACCAAAAACATCACTTTGTACTGGGCTGTCTCCATTTACAGGAAAACCACTAGTTAAAGTTGATGATTGAGAAGGTGGCCCGAAGTTCGCTAAAAAATCACGCCCAAACAAACCTGTCCAAGAAAAATTTAAATCTGCTGTATATGACTGAAATTGACTCCAGTTGATACCCGTTGTACTACCGTTATTTATAGTTACAGTAACAAATGTAGCCTCTATAATTACTTGATCAGGTCCTAAATCAAGCAATGTAATTAAATCTTCTATTTGAGCTATCACTTCCTGACTACCTTGGGCTACTATGGCTGAATTACTCTTGTCCAGAATAATATTAACATCAGCTTTGATTTCTGTTTCAGCAGTGGAATCGCCATCTGCACCCCCTCCAATTTCGGCTCCAGCTCCGCTCTCACTACCATAAGCTTCTGAAATAGCCGTGTAAACATCATCTATATTAGCATTCACAATGGGAAATCTCTTAGAAAAAACTTGCTCGGCTTCAATATGCTTGCTGCTAGCTAATTCTATAAAGTAAATACCCTCATCTAGCGTGTATCTATATGGAGTTGATTTCAATACTGCTTTTAATGCCAAATCAAAATTAACATCAGAGAGATTAATATTAATTCTGCTATCTAAATCTTCGGGTATAACGATATTTACTTCGGCTTCTTTGGCTAGCCTATGTAGCGCACTCTTGGCATCTGAATCTGTTAGCTTTATATTAAATTTACCATCTTCATCTTTTAAAATGTAGTTACTAAACAGTTGAGGTGATTGAATGCTATCACTACCGTCGTCTAATACAATTCCTTTAGTTACCTCAGTATCTTGCGCATGGTTAAAGCACAAGCTAGTAACTACAAATAGTGCAGTAAAGATAAATTTATTAGTTTTTATTAATACTCTCATGATTCTTCTCTTTGATACTTAATGGTATATTCTTTGCCTTCTATAATGAATGTATAATCTTTTGCTTGAGCTCTCGCAAATTGAGCATTTAAGCCATCTACCGTCATTTTCATTCCAGGATCTATGACGGAGCCATCTTTCGTTAATAATGACACGCCCTTGCTTGTTAAAAAAGGTGCGACGAAATAAGTCGCTATTTGATTTAAAACGCTATCGATAACATTATCTCCTGTCGCACCTACACGCGCTTGTCTGACTTCACCTGTAGAACCAAAAGATTCTTTAGTTATTAAAACTTCAGCAAGAGTAAATTTTGTTGCTGCAGTTTTTTGAGCTAAACTTTCGATAGCTTTTAATTTATCTAGTGAATAAACGCGCTGATTAGCTTGTGCTAAAAAGCTCATTAAAAATAAAGCAATGTATATGCTAATTTTTAAAAATGGCTTATTATGAAAATTTGAAGGCGAGGAAATCATGAAAATAATTTAGATATCTTAAATACTTAAATTTGCAGACTATAAGTAACCTTAATTAAATTAATTTAAAAAACAAGTCAAAAATAATCGAGCCACATCATGTTTCTGACACAAAATTGATAAACTGCTTGTAATTGGTTAAACTTTTATTTAAAAAAATACACAATGAAATCACTTATTACTTTAATCTATTTTCATATATCTCTAATTTTATGTTTGTTTATTTTTTCGGTGTCTCTAGCCGAAACTACGGATATAGCAACCTCATCTAATAAAAATGATGCTACTCAGCTCAAAGTTTATCAACTTGAGTTTTCAAAATTAGATAGCACTTCTAGAAAGACATGGATACAGCTACTTGCTAAAGCCAATGAGTCAGCCCTCGCTCCAAAGCCACTAGAAGCTATTAATTATATTGCTCAAGCAGAGGCCATATTTGCATCTCACCCTCAGCTATTAACGCTAAAAACATTATGCTACCTGCAACAAAAAAGACTAGATCTCGCTCTACTATCTGCACAAAAAGCTTATGATTTAGATAGTGAAAATTATACAAGTACTCATAATTTAGCTGAGATTCATTTTGATCTAAATCAATGGGACAAAGCAAAAACTCATTATACTAAGATCCTTGAGAGCAATAATTCCCTCTTTCTTCAGTTTGCATTAGATATTATTGAAATTAAATTAGGTAATATCGACTTGATTAAGCCTAAGTTAGCGACTCTCTCACCATTGAGCTCTGAACCTTACTATTTCTTTCTTAACTATGTAATCACTGCAGAAGAAAACCCTAATAATATCGAAATTCAAAGTGCCTTGATTGAGCAAATTAAATCTATTTATCAATATAATCCTAATCTATTAATACCATGGTTTGATAAACTCAATGCTTCTGGCTACGGGCTTTAATCATGTAGCATAATTGAGTCAATAAGTCTTATTTGACCTATAAAACAAGCAATAACTAATAGCGCTTTAGAGTCTAAACTCGAGCAAGATTTCAATGTATCTACATTGACTACAGTTAAATAATCAATTTTAAATTCAAGCGCGCTTAATTCTTGCTCTAGTTTGCGGCCTATTTCATCAATGCAGAGCTCTTGACTTGAGCTTGTATTGGTATTTTTTGCTGATTGTAGAGCTGCATAAATGAGTGCCGATTTAGCTCTTTGCTCTTTCGATAATCTAAGATTTCTAGAAGACATGGCTAATCCATCTGCCTCTCTCTTAGTTGCTACAGCTATCAACTCAATAGGATAAGATAAATCTCTAATGAGTCTTTTAATGATAGCTATTTGCTGAAAATCTTTTTTACCAAACGCAACCCTGCTGGGTCTAACTAAATTAAATAACTTACTAACGACTAAACAAACACCATCAAAATGACCAGGGCGCGTCGCTCCGCAGAGGCTTAAGCTTAAGCAATTTTCATTAACTGACACACTGGTGTCTGCGGCGTACATATCCGAGCTTTCTGGTATAAATAACACATCAACGTTACTCTCTCTACATAACCTTAAATCCTCATCTATTGTGCTTGGGTAATTATTTAAATCGTTAAGATTATCAAATTGCTTAGGGTTAATATAGATACTTAGAACTAAATACCTTTTTTCATCAGGCTGAGTTTTCGACTTAATGGCTTCACATAGGCTTAAATGCCCTGCATGAAGAGCTCCCATAGTTGGCACTAAATCTACGAAATGCTGGCATTGGTTACGCCATTTTATCAGCTCTTTAGTTGTTTTAATAATAAGCATATTATGTAGCTATTTTTTGAATCCATAATAAAAATGCAGATTTAGTAGAGCTAAACTCTGAATTAACTCTCTTAACCAAAAACTGCTTGTGATCTAGAGATTCAGCCCAAGCTACAACTGCGTCACTCTCAGTATTGCCGCCTTCATGACCTGGATAACACATAATACTAATCACTCCAGCTACCTTTAATTTATCTTTTGAGACATCTAAAGCCTTTAAGGTTTCTTGTGTTTGAGTAATAATTGATTTGTTTGCGCCAGGTAAATAACCTAAATTAAACATAATTGCAGCTAATTGATTAGAATTAACTATTTCAGCTAATTTAGCATGCGAAACAAGGTTTAAGGAATAATTCTCAGAATTTACTCTAGCTTCATTTAGTTTTATCTGTGTGGCTTCTAATGCTTGATTTTGGATATCAAACCCCCATAAAAAACCTTTCACTTCGCCATCTGCTTGTCTTAAGCAATCAATTAAAAATAAAGTATCATAACCATTACCTAATGTTGCGTCTACTACTTCATCATTTGGCTTAATTATATCTGCTAACCACTGTTGTGATTGCCTAAGTGGTGATAATTGCTTAGCTTGCGACATCAGCTTGGCTTGTTTGATTGTCTATAAAGTCTTCATCCCAAATTAAATGCTGAAGCTGTAAATCTTTTGCTTTTTTTTGTGCTTCTGCAGCTCTAGGTCCTTGCGCCTTAGATAAACGTTTTGCAATTCTGTAAGCAGCTTCCCAATTTTGATTAGTTTCTAGTAAACGAATAATATTAAAACTGCAAAGCTCATACCAATACCAACTTTTCACACTCAGCGACTGCTGGCCTTCTAATACAAATAATTTAGTAAACACTTCATAATAGCTATCTAAAGCTAAAGACTCTTTATCAGCTCTCTCATACACCAAGCCTTTAAGATAATGCAATTGAGCGTAATATTTAAATGGTAAACTTTCAGATTTAAGCAATGCATCATAGTTGGCTATAATAGCTTTTAGATTTTGCTGTTTGTTTTCCATATTGTTTTCAAATATAGCAGTCAGTAATTTTAATGCGTCCACTTTAAATTCATAATCTACCTTATCTTTATTAAGAATCTTCTCTAATGAAGCTTTAGCGGCTTCTACATTTCCTGTATCTAAATAAATCTGAGCCAACGCTAAACTTGCCTGTTCCCATAATAAATGCTCTTTATCCACATGTATTTCCATAAATAATTTCTCAGCTAATATTTGTTCTTGTGTTGTATGAATTTTTCTAGCTGACTGCGCAGCAAAAAATCGAGCCATTTGTTTGATATCTTTTTGTATAGCGTTGTCTAAACACTGATTAAATAGAACCAAGGCCTTAAGATAAAAACCGCTTTGGTAATAATATTGAGCTAATTTAAACTCTAGTAATGACTGCTGTTTTTCATCTAACGTATTTAATTCCAGAAATGCTTTTAATTCAACGACTAGCTGATCTGTGTAACCCGCTAACTCTAGGTATCTAAACCTAAGCAAATTGTACTTTTTGTTTAACTCTGTATTAGCCTCAGCTAAAGCCTGCAAGTCATCTAAATAGCCACTTGCTAAATTAAGGTCTAACGGGGTTTTCTCTAATATATGATAAACTAGAGCTAATAGAGCCTCATGTGAACGAGATTTATTGGGGTAACTCTCAAGAAAAATTATGAGTAAATCTTGGGCCTCAAAAGCATTATTACTCACCGAATATAGTGCTTTTTCTAATTGCCACCTCCATTGCTCATCTTCCTCTGTAAATGTTACACTCTCATCAAATATTATACCAACTTGTAACATCCTAGCTAAAGCCGCTTGATAATTAGCTTTTTGCTTTTCTTTATCGGTTAAAATTAAGCTAGCCTCTTTAAATAAATTTTCTGCAGCTAAATAATTTTGTGTCTTCCAATAAGTAGCTGCTTGCCCAAGCAAGCCTTGGGATTTCAAATCCAAACTTAATGCAGAAGAAGTTATAAAATAATAAATATCTTTAGCTTCTTCAAACAGTTTTCGATCTAGACACCATGTGGCTTCTAGCAATAAAGTCTTCATATATAAAAAATGCGCAGGGTGATACCAGCGCAATAAGCTTAATAATTGCCTAGCCTTGTCAAAAGAGACTGCATCACCTCTTCTTTCTAATAATCTAGCTAAGAAAAATAATGCTTGAGCCTGTCTTTCTTCATAATTAAAAGCATGATTTTTAGGGTAAGGGTTTGCAACTACAGAAGCTGCAACGTCTTGCTTAATGTCTAAATTAAGTATCTCAGGTAGCTCTAACCATTGCCAAATTTTAGCTTCTAGATCTTGATTAATCACTCCTGTTTGAGGCAACAAATTAAAGAGCCTTTCAAAGCTTTCTTCTAGCTGACTTGATTGGGGGAAACGATCTAATAAACTCACTAAATTTTCAATAGCTGGTTGGATTCTAGCCAAAGAAATTTGAGCATCTATTTCTACTAACCTAGCATCTATGGCAACTGGATCAGGTAATGTATGCTCCAGGATTGATTCTACTATTTCTGATGCTTTTAGCGCCTGACCATCTATCAAAAGTAATTGAGCCTGAATTAATTGCGCTTGATAGAGAGGCAAGCCATTTAAATTATTTAGTTCAGTCTTAAACCAATTTTTTAATTCATCTATTTTTCCTTCTTCAAGCCATAACTGAGCTTTCCATAATTGAGCTTTTGAATACATAGGCTCTTGCTTTAGCTTTATAACTTGATTAAGTAATGGTTCAACTTTATCTGTGTCATCAATAGCTAACAATAAGCTCACCTGAGACATTAGCAATGTAGGAATTAAACGACTCTCCAACTCTGCACTATTTCTTTGCGCTAAAGCAAAGCTTTCTAAAGCCTTACTAAATAAGCCTTGTCGAGCATAAATCTGCCCTTGCCAGTAAGCATACTCTGACTTACTAGAATCTAATAATTGTAGTGTTTTTTTAGCTTTCTCTAAATCAGGCAAACGTAGGTACAATTCAATCAGCTCTTTTATATATCCTTGTCGCTGTTGAGCTAAGCCTTCTAATTGAGCTTTTTGTTCTAGTTTTTGAAACTCTTTAATAGCTATTTGAAACAACCCGTCATCACGAGCTTGAATAGCTTTATTATACATTTTCTGATTATCATTACTTTGCTGAGTCTCTTGAGCTACTAAGCTAGAAACCATTAAACTACAACTTAGTAGTCCAAAATAAAAAATATACTTTAATAATCTCATTAATCTAAAACTGTATATGACATAAAAATTAAAAAGGCAATCATAAGCATACTCTTGACTATCATAGCTCTCTTCTGCAAGATTCAGAGTAATGAATCGCTTTTCACAACAATTTGCACAAGGCTCCGCAATAGACCAGCTAAAACCACACTCCAAAGCAGCTAAAATTAAATCTCTAATAGAGCCTTTATCTGAACTTGAGTTTGAAACTCTTATCAAGAGAAGCCAACAAATCACTAAACAAAATTTTGGCGATACCATGCGCGTTTTTGCCCCACTATACATCTCTAATGAATGTATTAATAATTGCCAATATTGTGGTTTCTCGCGCGACAATCCAATATTAAGAGTTACATTATCTGTCGAAGAATGCGTACAAGAAGCCAAATTCCTCTATGACAAGGGCTTTCGTAATATCTTACTCGTAGCAGGAGAGCACCCTAAGTTTGTTTCACAAGGCTATTTGCAAGAATGTATCAAAGCCATCAAGTCATTTATACCCTCTATTGGCGTCGAAGTAGGACCAATGGAGCAAGAACAATATGTTGATGTTGTTAAAAGTGGTGCAGAAAGCCTTATTGTTTACCAAGAAACCTACCATCACAAAACTTACACCAAATTACACACAGCCGGACCAAAAAAAGACTTTGATTGGAGGCTTGATTGTCCTGAGCGCGCTTATGAAGCAGGATTTAGACGTATTGGTATTGGTGCATTATTTGGCATGACCAACTGGAAACACGAAGCTATTAGTTTAGCTATGCATCTAGAACACCTATACAAATTAGGTTGGCAAGCACAATGGAGTATCGCTTTTCCTCGGATGCGAAAACACGCAGGTGACGAAAATTTTTCACCTAAAGCAGGACATGAATTATCAGATAGACACCTCAAGCAACTGATTGCAGCTTTTCGCTGTGTATTTCCTCAAGTTAACATTGTACTAAGTACTCGAGAAAACGAAAAGTTACGTAATGAACTCTTTCATGTTGGTGTCACTCACCTATCCGCAGGCTCACAAACTGAGCCTGGAGGCTATACTGGAGCTGGGCAAAAAAACTTACACCACACAGTTAAAGGCAGACAAATAGCACTACCCAAAATCTCTAAATGCGACAAAGCTACTGAACAATTTAGTATTGAAGACAAGCGCCCTATTGAAGAAGTTGCTCACTGGCTAAAAACTCATAATTACGAGGTAGTATGGAAAGATTTTGATGCCTGCTTACTAGAAACTGTTTAATTCACTCCTTAGATCTTACATGACTATCATACTTAACGGTCAGCCCCACTCCCTAAAAGAACCTTGCACAATACTCACTCTTATTGCATCTCTCAATCTTGCAGGAAAACCTATCATTATTGAGTATAACCTTGAGCCACTCAATAAAGATAACTGGTCACAGACTCTACTCAAATCAGGAGACAAGCTCGAAATTATAACCCTAGCAGCCGGCGGATAATTTTTTAATTAAAACTTTGCTTTCAAATACCTACCATTTAATTTAATTATTATGAGTTTCAAAACTGATTTAGAAATAGCCCGTGATGCCCACAAGTTAAATATTTCGGCGATAGGTAAGAAATTATCTATACCTGATTCAGAGCTTATTGCTTATGGAAATGATAAAGCCAAAATATCAGCTAACTACATCCAAACTCAAAAAAACAAACCTGACGGCAAACTTATACTCGTTACTGCTATTAACCCTACTCCAGCAGGAGAAGGCAAAACGACCACTACTGTAGGCTTAGGTGACGCCCTTAATCTCATAGGTAAAAAAACTGACAAAACAGCCATGATTTGCATACGCGAAGCATCGCTTGGCCCTTGTTTTGGCATGAAAGGTGGTGCAGCAGGTGGCGGTTACGCACAAATTGTACCTATGGAAGAAATGAATCTTCATTTTACGGGTGACTTCCATGCCATTACCTCTGCTCATAATTTACTAGCAGCTATGATTGATAATCATATTTACTGGGGTAATGAACTAGAGATTGACTCACGCCGTGTCACCTGGAACAGAGTCGTCGACATGAATGACCGAGCACTAAGGAAAGTTACCACATCTTTAGGTGGAGCGACTAATGGCTACCCACGTGAAAGCAGTTTTGATATTACCGTTGCATCAGAAGTGATGGCTATTTTCTGCTTAGCATCTGACTTGCAGGATTTAGAAGAGCGCTTAGGTAGAATTATTGTCGCTTATCGTAGAGATTTGAGCCCTATTTATTGCAGCGATATCCAGGCTCAGCAAGCAATGACCGTGTTATTAAAAGATGCCCTCTTACCTAACCTAGTGCAATCTTTAGAACATACACCTGCCTTTGTCCATGGCGGTCCTTTTGCCAATATTGCTCATGGCTGTAATTCTGTCATCGCTACTAAAACAGCACTTAAACTCGCAGACTATGTTGTGACAGAAGCTGGATTTGGCGCAGATCTAGGTGCAGAAAAATTTATCAATATCAAATGCCGCAAAGCAAAGCTAACCCCTAGTGCTATTGTCTTAGTCGCTACAGTTAGAGCCATGAAAATGAATGGAGGGTTAAGCAAAGAGCAATTAGATACAGAAAATACTCAAGCAGTATTAGATGGCTGTCCTAATTTAGGTCGACATATTAATAATCTCAAGCAATTTGGCGTACCTGTAGTGGTGGCTATTAATCACTTTTACAGTGACACCCAAGCTGAAATCAACACTATCAAAGAGTATGTCAACACCCAAGGCTGTGAAGCTATACTATCTAAACACTGGGAGCTAGGAGGCAAAGGAGCAGAAGAGCTAGCCTTAAAAGTTGAGCAACTAACAGAGCAAAATCATGATGCTAATTTCAAACTACTTTATAAAGATGAGCTCCCATTACTGGAAAAAATCAAAACTATCGCAAGCAAAATCTATCACGCCAAAGATGTGAGCATCGATGACAAACTCATCAAGCAACTAGATATATGGACTCAACAAGGCTACGGAGAATTACCTATTTGCATGGCAAAAACCCCTTACAGCTTTAGTGCTGACCCTACACTACGTGGTGCTCCTGATAACCATGTTTTACCCATACGAGAACTAAGGCTATCTGCAGGTGCAGGGTTTATCGTCGTGGTATGTGGTGATGTCATGACTATGCCAGGGCTACCCAAAAAACCTGCAGCACAAACAATTAAGCTTAATGAACTCAACCAAATTGAAGGCTTGTTTTAATTCATACTTAGCTTAACTTTATTTAATCAAAGCAGTTGATTAATGTGAATTGAATTTTAGAGATTATGGGGCAAACAACAAACGACTTAAAATTAGCAATCGTTGAAGCTATCGAAACGCAAAATAAAGAGCTTATTCAGCAGCTAATACCTGAGTTGCATGCTTTTGATATAGCTGATATTTACGAGAACCTTACAGAAGAGCTTAAAACTTACTTCATTAAGTTTATACCACTCGAAGACAAAGTTGATATTCTCCCCGAAGTTAGTGCTCAATCTGCAGAAGCTATTTTCGAAGATCTAGATAACAAGAGCCAACGTACTCTAATTAGTGAGCTAAAGGATGATGACAGGGTTGATATTCTACAACGTATTGAGCCTGAGCTAAGTGTTAAGCTTATCAGCTTACTCAAAAAAGATCAACAAGACCTAACCGAGAGTCTATTACGTTACGATGAATCCTCAGCAGGTGGGCGTATGACTACCAACGTTGGTAAAGTTCATATTAATATGTCAGTTAAAGAAGGTATTGATAATTTACGTGAAATTTACGAGAACACAGGGACTTTAGCTCGTATCTTTGTAGTGGATGACGATGATAAATTATGTGGAAAATTACGTCTAAGAGACCTAGCTTTTAATAATTGGGATACACCAATTAACAGCATTGTTCAAGAAGCCAACCATAGCATCTTAGCCAACGAAGATCAGGAACTTGCTGCAAAACTAATCAAGGATTATGATTTACTCGCTCTACCTGTAATCAATGAGTTTAATCAACTCCTAGGAGTCATCACAGCGGATGATGCTATGGAAATTTTAGAGCAAGAATCTACGGAAGATATTGAGAAAATAGCAGGTATTTCAGGTGAGGTCAGCTTCAATCCTTACATGCAAACTTCTATTTTTTCTCATATCAAAAAGCGTTTTCCCTGGCTATTTATTCTTGCTATCATGGCTATTTTCTCGGGCATGATTATGATGCGTTTTGAATCCATCCTTACTAGCCTATTTCTTCTAGCACTTTATCTACCTATGGTCGTATCAGCAGGTGGCAACTCAGGAGGCCAAGCTTCAACCGTTATTATTCGTGCTATGTCTCTTGATGAAATCAGCTTACAAAACAGCTTAAAAGTACTCTGGGGAGAGTTCCGCATTGGGGCTATCCTAGGCTTCATTATTGGACTCTTTATTGCGAGCATCTCTTATATAGCCCTACCTTTATTTGATGTAGAAATACCAGCTAACATCACCTTAAAAAACTTCTCCATTGCTATATTTCTAGCTATTAGCATACAAATAACAGCTTCTAATATAGCTGGAGCACTACTCCCTCTGCTAGCTCGTAAATTCAAAGTTGACCCAGCTGTTATCGCAGCTCCTATCATTACTACACTCGTAGATGTAACAGGCTTGCTTATCTACTTTTGGATTATCAAAAGTTTCATCTTCTAATTTTTAAAATATTGGTGAGGTTAATTCTACCTCCACCTCTATCTTATGTAGCTCAAAACCCTTGGAGTAAATTCGTGATTGGGGTGATTAGGTTTTGTTTCAAAACCTGCTTTTTTATAGTTAGCTTTTTCAAAAAAATCGTTGTTGTAACAACAAAAAAATACAGCTAAATCAACTCAGCGATTGAATAGGGAGCTGATAAGACTGGAGCAAAGCGACAGCCCTTTAGGGTGAGCGACAGCCAAAGTTTGGCTGGGCTCATCAAATCAAAAACTCAACCACCATCATTCCTTAAAACTTAGAGTCTAAAGGAAACCGGTTAATATGCCATTGATTAGCTTGCGATACTCCAGGCTGTGACCTTATAGCTCTTCTAAGAGAACGAATCACATCACAGTAATTAACCTCAGATGAACCCTCATTCTTGTACACCTCTTTTGCATTTTTTATTGCTACTTTTAGCTCACCTACTTCAATTTTATTTATAGTGGCATTTTTCTCTGCTTCTTCAGCCAACTCAATGAGCGCAAATAATCCAGGGCGATACGCATACCCATACTTAAGAATTAAGCTGTCTGGGGTATCGCGGTTAACTTCAATCATCGAAGGGAATTTCGACTCAGATCTAACCATAAAACCATTCTCATCTCGACAATAGAAAACGGCATGCGTTGCTCCTGGAGGCATTCTTGCCTCTAGTTTACCATTAGTCATAGTTGCATGAGTCATAAACCATTCCTCACGCTTACCTCCCGTTTGATCGAGTAATGGTGGATTAAGAGTATAAAGAAGCTTAGCATTCACAATCTTAGCTTTACCTTCTCCTGTTTCATAAGTCATCCACACAACATCCCTATCTGAGCCTTGATTAATCATAGCTGGAATTTGATTAATTATCTGCTTATCATCCCAACTAATAGCATTTTTAAACGGTGCTCTAGCTCCAACAGATTTTTGATATTGCTCAAGATCTGTTAGCAAAGACTTAACGACTTCAGGTCTACTTTTAGCCAGATTGACAGACTCGCTAATATCCAATGCGTTCCCTTCTTTGTCACTAATTTGAAATAACTCAATAAACTCTTTTCCATCCTTAAGATCATAATTTTTCAGTAACTTCCATGGCCCTTTACGAATACCTGCGCACATGTGGCTAGCCCAAGGAAAATGAAAATAAAGCGATTCACGCTCTTGCCCGTTGAGTAAATACGCCTTATCTGTTTTCCCCTGTAAAATAGGCAAAATGTTAGCACCTTCCAAATCAAGAGATCCATCTTGGCTCACACCAGCCATCGCCATATAAGTAGGAAACATGTCAATAAGAGAAATAACAGTTTTGCTCACTGAACTCTTCTTAATATCAGGACCACGAATCACAAATGGGATTCTAATCCCACCCTCATAAGCATTGAGTTTACCTGCGCGTAAAGGTGAATTATCAGTAACCGACTCATGACTATAGCCTAGCCATCCTCCATTATCAGAACTAATCATGATGTAAGTATTCTCGATTAGCTTCTTCCCTGGGTTTCTTGGGTCATCAGTTTTTTCTAAGTAATCAACTACTTGCCCAACCATCCAATCCACAGTATCCACCATACTAGCATAATATGGATTGGAGTGCCCAGACTTAAGCTTACTTAGAGATTCAGCATCCTGAGGAAATGGAATCCCCATTTTTTCAAGATAGAGTTTAAAACGCTTTAAATCACGTGTTCCTAAAGGACCATGAACATAATACGGGCAAAAATTAAGAAAAAATGGATCAGCTTTATGTTTATTCATAAAACCTAAAGCCAAATTCAAAGGTAGATCAAATGGTCGTTCCTCCTCATCGAGTTGATATGGATCACTTTCTTTAGCTGTAGCAAACCCTTTAATACGATTTGGCTTCATCGGAGTCCAACTTCCAGAAAATATATGTTGTTTCTTAGGCGTCATATTCAAAATATCAGGATCATTATAATATCTATTTGAGTTTGCTTCAGTGTAACTAAAATCAAAACCTTGATGAACAGGAAACGGATAACCTGCAAATTTTCCTCCAGCATGCCATTTGCCAACATGGCCTGTTCTATAGCCAGCACTTTTGAGAACCTTAGCAATTGTAGGCTCCTCTACAGCAAGACCATAAGGATAATAAGGTGCCACATATTTTCTATTATCATCGAGACGACGAGGAACTCTCCCACCAAGAACATGATAAACACCTGTTGTCCCTGGAAACTGACCACGAAGATAAGACACTCTAGAAGGGGCGCAAGTTGGAGCCGGTGAATAAGCCTGAGTAAACCTCATACCATCTACAGTTAATTTATCTATATTTGGCGTTTCATAAACAGGCTTCCCCTCTATTTTATGGCTAGCAACATCCTGCCAACCTAAGTCATCAATGAGAATATGAACTATATTTGGTTGAATGCTTTTTACATCAGCATGAATAGCACTTGTTAGCAGTGCTACAACAATAACTCTTGATAGCTTAAACTTAATTTTATACATATTATCTTTTTTATTACTTATTACTTATGTTATTACAATGTCTAATTTAGAAATTTTCTGCAAGCCATAAAAGGGGGCCGCAATTGTTGTCTTTTAAAAGTTTATTTAAACAAGGTAATAATTAATGTTATAGCTAACGTACTGATATTAGATGCGGGGTGATTAAACTGATGTGTGGCAAAACTATTAATCTTTACACAAAAAGCCACACTCAATTGCTTGAGTGTGGCTTAATCATACGGTTTATTTCAATGAGTGGGAGAACCTGCTAAATAAAGAAATCCCAATAAATAAAATAAATTATTTGAGATGATTGATGGTTATTATATTGAGATGGATACGAGGCACTTAAGCTAAGCTGTATTGACATACAGCTTGCTTAAGTAACGACGTAGACGCTCAATGGTATCATCAAGCACTCAAATAATTACATCATGCCCATCCCTGGAGGCATTCCACCTGCACCGTGATCATGATGATGATCATCTGCTACGGGCTCAGGAATGCTTGCAATTAAACATTCTGTTGTTAAAAGTAATCCTGAGATTGAGGCTGCGTGTTGTAGGGCCGAACGTGTCACTTTAGTTGGATCAACGACACCTGCTTTTAGAAGGTCTTCGTATTCTCCTGTAGCTACGTTGTAACCAATATTTCCTGATTCAAGTTTTACTTTTTCTACAATAAGAGACGCTTCGATTCCTGCATTGTAGACAAGCTGGCGTAATGGAGATTCGACTGCGCGACGGATAATTTCTGCGCCTGTAGCTTCATCACCTTCTAAAGAAAGTGAGTCAACAGCACATTGAGCACGAAGAAGCGCTGTTCCACCACCTGGCACGATACCTTCCTCAACGGCGGCACGTGTGGCATGTAGAGCATCATCTACGCGGTCTTTTTTCTCCTTCATTTCAGTCTCTGTGGCAGCACCTACATTAATAACTGCTACACCACCTGCTAGTTTAGCAAGACGCTCTTGGAGCTTCTCACGGTCGTAGTCAGATGAAGTTTCTTCGATTTGACGGCGAATTTGAGTGACTCTACCTGTAATGGCTTCACTTGCACCTAAACCTTCTACCACTGTTGTTGTATCTTTGGTTATGACAATGCGCTTAGCTTCACCTAAGTCCTCAAGTTCGAGGTTTTCAAGTTTAACACCCAAGTCTTCTGTGATGCATTTACCACCTGTGAGTACTGCTATGTCTTCAAGGATTGCTTTTCTACGGTCACCAAAACCAGGAGCTTTAACAGCCGCGATATTAAGTGTACCACGAAGTTTATTAACCACAAGAGCTGCGAGAGCTTCGCCTTCTATATCTTCGGCAATAATAAGGAATGGACGACTTGTCTTAGCTACTTTTTCAAGTAGAGGCAAGATATCTTTGAGACTTGAGATTTTCTTTTCAAAAATCAAGATATATGGGTTGTCTAAATGAGCCTCCATTGTCTCAGGATCAGTAGTAAAGTAAGGAGATAGATAACCTTTGTCAAATTGCATACCTTCAACTACGTCGAGGTATGTTTCGATGCCTTTGGCTTCTTCTACAGTAATTGTACCGTCTTTACCTACTTTATCCATCGCCTCAGCAATGATGTTACCGATTTCCGCATCCCAGTTAGCAGATACAGTCGCTACTTGAGCCACTTCTTTGCTGTCTTGTACTGGCTTAGAGATTTCAGCAAGCTTAGCTACGATAGCGTCTGCTGCCTTTAAAATACCTCTTTGTAGTGAGATTGGATTAGCACCTGCGGTTACGTTTCTTAGACCTTCACGGTAGATAGCCTCTGCAAGTACAGTTGCTGTAGTTGTTCCATCACCTGCAACATCTGAAGTTTTCGATGATACTTCTTTGATGAGTTGCGCACCCATATTTTCATAAGGGTCTGTAAGGCTTATTTCCTTGGCTACTGATACACCGTCTTTTGTGATATGAGGTGAGCCATAGCCTCTTTCTAAAATAACATTACGACCTGATGGTCCTAAGGTTACTTTAACTGCTGCTGCGAGCTTTTCTACACCGGCAAGCAATGCTTTGCGGGCGTCTTCGTTGAATTCTAGTTGTTTTGCCATAATAATTTGTAATTAATAATAAAGGTTAAATTAACTGAGGATACCTAAGATATCGTTTTCAGCGAGAATAAGGTACTCGACACCATCTAATGTGATATCTGTTCCTCCATATTTAGATATAATAACAGTATCTCCTTCGTTTACTGCGAATTTGATTATGTTACCTTTTTCATCTACACCTCCTGTTCCTAAAGCAACTACTTCTGCTTCCTGAGGTTTCTCTAATGCTGAGTCTGGCAGTACAATACCTCCAGCGCTTATTTCTTGTGCATCTAGTCTCTTGACTAAGACTCGATTTCCTATTGGTTTAATATTAGCCATCATTTTTATTTAGTTTAATTTAGTGTTAAATAGCAACGCCTTAGACGTAAGACGTTGTTTAAATTTTTGGGTTGATTATTTATCTGATTTTTCCTCCTCGACAACTTCAGCATCTACTACTTTGCCTTTGGCGGCTTTTGGCTCAGAACTTTGAGGCTCTTCGGAGTTCATTCCTCCCATGTCAGGAGCTCCCTGAGCACCTGCTTGAGCTTGTGCCGCTTGCATTAACTCTGAAAGCGATTCCTGCAAGTCTGCTTGAGCTGTTTTAATAGTTTCAATATCATCAGCTGCAATCGCATCTTTGAGTGTTTGGAGCTTGGCTTCGATAGGAGCTTTGATCTCTGCAGGAAGTTGCTCACCTTGCTCTTCAAGTTGTTTTTCAACTTGATGAACGAGGTTGTCGGCTTCGTTTTTAGTTAGTATAGCTTCAGCTTTTTGTTTGTCTGCTTCTGCGTATGTTTCTGCATCAGCTTTAGCTTTTTCGATTTCCTCTTGTGAAAGACCGCTAGAGCCTTCAATGGAAATTTTTTGCTCTTTACCTGATTTCTGATCTTTAGCTGAAACATGCAAGATACCATTAGCATCGATATCAAAAGTCACCTCAATCTGAGGAGTGCCGCGCGGAGCTGGATCAATACCATCTAAACGGAAGTTACCTAAATGCTTGTTGTCAGCGAACATTTTGCGTTCACCTTGACAAATTTGAATATCCACTGCTGGTTGATTATCTGCAGCTGTTGAGAATACTTGTGACTTTTTAGCTGGAATTGTCGTGTTACGCTCAATCATAGCTGTAGCAATATTACCCATGGTCTCGATAGAAAGTGTAAGTGGGCTCACATCGAGCAAAAGAACATCATTAACATCTCCTTGGAGTACTCCACCTTGAATAGCTGCTCCTAGAGCTACCACTTCATCAGGGTTGACACCTTGGTGCGCATCTTTACCTGCAATTTCTTTGGCAATCTCTTGAACTTTAGGCATACGAGTCATACCACCCACAAGAACAAGTTCACTAATTTCACTCGCAGTTACACCAGCTTCTTTGAGGCAGCGCTCAGTAGGTATTTTGGTACGCGCAAATAAATTAGAGGTAAGCTTCTCAAGATCTGAACGTGAAATAGTTCTTTGAATATGCTTAGGACCTGTCGCATCAGCCGTAATAAATGGAAGATTAATGTCATAACTCTGAGTAGAACTGAGTGCTATTTTTGCTTTTTCTGCTTCTTCTTTAATACGTTGCAGTGCGTCTGCTTGATCTGAAAGGTCAATACCCTCTGCAGTTTTAAACCCAGCTACAATATCTTTAATCAAAGCGTTATCCCAGTCATCACCACCAAGAAGAGTGTCACCATCTGTAGCAAGGACTTCAAACACACCGTCACCAATTTCAAGCACTGAAATATCAAATGTACCTCCACCTAGGTCATACACTGCGATTTTCTCATCACTCTTTTTATCAAGTCCATAGGCAAGTGAAGCTGCTGTTGGCTCATTAATAATACGGCTAACTTTGAGTCCCGCAATTTCACCAGCTGCTTTAGTAGCACTACGCTGTGAATCATTAAAATAAGCAGGCACTGTAATGACAGCTTCTGTAATAGGCTCACCTAATTTAGATTCTGCGTCTACTTTAAGCTTACCAAGTACCATGGCTGCAATTTCTTGTGGAGAAAACGCTTTTTTCTCACCTTCAATTTCAACTTGAATATGAGCATCACCATTAGCTGCCTCTACGATTTCGTAAGGAGTGTTTTTTTCATCTGCACTTAGCTCTGAAAATTTGCGACCGATAAAGCGTTTTGCTGAATAAATAGTATTCTTAGGGTTAGTTACAGCTTGTCTTTTTGCTGCTTGCCCTACCAAACGTTCACCTGACTTTGTAAAAGCTACAATAGAAGGTGTTGTTCTTGCTCCTTCTGAATTTTCCAAAACTACAGACTTACCCCCGTCCATGATTGCCATACATGAATTAGTGGTTCCTAAATCAATTCCTAGTATTTTACCCATAATATTTTTTAATGTTAAATTGCTAAACCTTAAGTTCGTTTAAAGTTCGTATACCTTATATGTTGCATATTTCTTGCCAAAGTTTATTTTAGATTGAATTTTTATAAAAAACTTTTAAAAAACCTTATTAAATATAGCTATTTAGCGTTTATTAATTGTTACAGGCTTTTAAAAAGTCTCTGAAAATTTTGTAGTTTTTTTTAATAGCATACTTAAAAATAAGACAAAATGTCTCGATTCGCAATTCTTGTATAGACAAATTGTCACCATTTACTAAGCTAGAAAACTATCACACTTTTATTTTAATCTTTAAATAAAAAAAGGCAGGCTCAAATGAGCCTGCCTTTGAATTAAGATCAATCAATAATTACTTACTGATTTGATGCATGTGTACCTCTTGTTGAGGGTAAGGAATAGAGATACCTTCTTTATCAAATTCTTTTTTGATAGCTTCGTTTAGAGCAAAATTAACCGCCCAGTAGTCAGCAGTTTTAACCCACGGTCTGACAACAAAGTTAACACTACTGTCAGCAAGTTCTGATACGGCTATCGTCGTAGCTGGTTCAGCTAATACTGATGTGTTAGCCTTGACTACGCGCTCAATGACTTCTTTGGCTTTGTCGATGCTATCGCCATAACCAATGCCAAATACTAAATCTACACGACGTGTATCATTAGCAGAGTAGTTAGTCATATTTCCAGCCATAACCGCTGAGTTAGGAATCACTATTAATTTATTATCACCTGATAATAATTGTGTTGTCAAAATTTCAATTTTATGTGCTACACCTGCAGTACCTGCTACTTCGATAAAATCACCGAGTCTAAACGGACGAAGTAAAAGAATCATAATACCAGCAGCAAAGTTAGAAAGAGAATCTTTAAGAGATAAACCAATAGCTAAACCTGCTGAACCAAGTACAACAGCAAGAGAGGTTGTTTCTACACCTAGTTTGCCTAAAGCCGCAATCGTTACTACAATCACTAAAGCAAAATAAGTAACATTTTTAGCAAAATTAGCAAGAGCCGCATCTTCCTGCTTCTTGTTTACAGCTTTTTCTACTAATAAGCTAAGTTTTTTGGCAATAAATTTACCAATAACAAAAATTAACCAAGCAAGGACGAGGGCAATAAGTAAATCTAAACCTCTAGTTGAGATCCACGTGACAACATTTTCTAAGTATTTTTCAATATTCATAATGATTTATAATATGTTATTAACAAAAACCAAATTCTATAAATTAAGTCAATCTTTATCTTTTTTGCATGATGATACTTACCCAAGGTTGATTATCCACTTCGTGCTTATCTAATAAAGTCAGCCCTTGATTTTCAAAGCCTTGCCTTACTTCTGGCCACTGTTCTTTGAGTATGCCTGAGCTAATGAGGTACCCCTGTGGTGCTAATGCTTGGTTTATATTAGCTGCAGCACCTATTAAAATTGTAGAAAATAAATTAGCAGCAATTAACGGCACTTGCTTAGCTGGGCTCCATTTTAAGACATCTTGCTGAGCCAGCTCAATACCTGTTATTTGGTGATGCTCTACATACCCTGCGGCGCTTTGAATAGCTTGCTCATCCCAATCACAGGCCCAAACAGAGCTAGCCCCTAAATATCGTGCCGCAATAGCAAGTATACCAGTACCCGTGCCTAGGTCGTACATCTCCCAGTTCTCTTTCAATTTAGGAGCTATATCGCAAAGATTGCGCAAACAAGTAGCTGTCGTCTGATGATCTCCAGTCCCAAAAGCTAAGCGGGGAGGAAAACTTAATACATCTCGATTAGGGTGCTTAAGTCTTAGCTCAGAGAGGTAGTCTGCACTTTCTTTTTGCGTGATGATAAACTTATCTTTAATTTTAATTAGCTTATCTGATATTTCTTGTTTAGAAACCCAGTCTTGAGTCTTTACAGCTCGGATACTTCCGCCAAACATTTTTTGTAAAGTGTCAATTTCTTCCTTGCTTTCTAAGAATGCTTGAATACGTATTTTTTCTTTTTTCTGCCCAAAATACTCAATGCTAAATTGTGGACACCAAGCTAAACGCTCACTCCAAGCATCTTCCCATTTACGCGAAGACAGTTTACTCCAAACCCAACAACTTATCTCCTCGTCCTTCATGGTATCTATTAATTAAACCGATAAGTTTGATTTTCATAAACTCCAGCTTCAATGAGAGCTGGCTGAGTGCCGTTATTAATGAAACTGACATCACCTTTAATAATAACGCCTTCTTCAAAAATAAATTTTTCTTTAAGACTTAGATTGCTCGCCAGCCTAAGGGATGGAGTTGCACCTAAATGATTGGCTTGATTTAAATATTTATAATAATCACCTAAATCTACTAATGGAGCTTTATCTTCCGTGTTAAGAGTGAGAACTGATTGAGCATTAAGTGTATAAGCATCTGAACGAACTAACCACCAATCATTCACTGTTTTAACTGGCATGAATCGCTCACGACCAACCTTTAATAAGCTTGTTTGTTCTGCTTCATAACAACTTATCGCACTGCCCATCGCTGTTTCTAATTGTAAGATCCTGGGTGAGTGCTTGTTTGCGGGATCTATTTGTTTTTCATTTTGAATTAAATTAAGAGGTAGCACCCCCTCATGTTTAATTAATAAATCCAGTAATACTCGTAAATCAACCCAAAGGTTATTTGTATTAAAATATTGGTATTTTTCAATATCTTCAAAAGAGCTTAGATCTTCAGGCAAGCATTGTGCTTTTTCTCTTAAAATTAATTGTTTACTTTGTTTATCTCTCGCCAAGTGCCCCCCTTTCTTGTCAGCTTTGCTGCGCTCACAAACCTCCATCACAAAAGCTAATTGACGCTCTTTGATGTAACTTAAAATACCTGGATCAAAAATAGCTCCTAAATTATCCATATTAGAGATAAATGCATAACGTTTACCCTGTTTGATTAATTTTTCTAATTTACCACTAGTATAAAGTTTTGTGTATATATCTCCATGACCAGGAGGGTTCCATTCTAATTTAGTATTTTGAGGGTAAATAGCTGGTTGTCCTGTTGCTTTATCGATACGTGGCACTTGATTTTGCAAAAGCTCTATATCTTGCGCGCTTACACCTAATTCATTTAACTCTGCTTGCTTATGCTCTCGCAAATAATCCAAAGTCATTTTTGAAGAATTAAAACTATTTAGTAGAAGAAACTGAACATCAACACCATAGTTTTTACGTTGTGCAATAATTTGCTCAAGAGCTAAATCAAGAAAACTT
The DNA here is from genome assembly GCA_002386905.1 of Akkermansiaceae bacterium UBA4581. GTDB lineage: Bacteria > Verrucomicrobiota > Verrucomicrobiia > Verrucomicrobiales > Akkermansiaceae > UBA4581. The sequence goes on from DGKB01000015.1 coordinate 34,605, forward strand.
TTATCTTCTTTGATCCTTACAAAACTTTTAGGTTTATCTAGCCCCATACTTGTACCTAACCCTCCATTTAGCTTAATCACTACCAATTCATTAAGTAGCTGTTTATTTACAGGGATAGATTTAATAATCTGCATGCAAGGCAGTTCGTCTATAGGTTCTAAAGTAGATTCAGGGATATAACCTTGTTCCTCATTTTTATTAAGGCTTAAATAAGCCTGTGAGAAAAAATGCTGCGCCGTGCTGTCCACACCTGCTTGTTGCATTTTTTCTTTAAAAAACTTTAAATTATCTATATTAATTTTCATGAAACAGTAGAGAGCAAGTAGCTTGGCTTATCCATAGAGTTTTGTCAAATTTAGAACTAAACCCTACCGGGAAAACTCAATATTCATAGACTTATAAGAGTTTTATATTGAGCTCTATTTCGTGCTCTGCTTTGTGCTCACAAAGGTACTTATCAGTAAACAAGCTGCACTAATACATATACAGCTATCAGCCACATTAAAAGAAGGCCAGTGATAAGAACCAAATTGAAAATCAAGAAAATCAACTACATATCCAGATTTAAATCTATCCCATAAACTAAATTGGCTTACTGATTCCAAGATAAAACCTTGTATCAATCTGTCAGTTAAATTCCCTATGATACCCGCAGCAACAAAAGCTCGAGCCAACTTACTCCATTTATTTTCTACAAACATTTCATGGTTCCAATATTTAATGAGTAAAGTAAACGCTGTTATTAAAATTAATGGAAATAAAATAATTGACCAGCTCTGCCCATTACCTAAGCCAAATGCCATCCCTGTATTGTGTACACGTACAATATTAAAAAAATCAGGAATTACCTCTATAGATTTCCAGCCAAACCCAGGCTCAGGAAAATTCAATACTATCCAAAATTTAGAAATTTGATCAATAATATACAGGGGTAAACTCAAGGTTAGCAAAAGCTTTGCCTTAGAGTCTAAGTAACCTGTCGTATCAGTCATCGATTTAGTGAGTTATTTTTTTATAATCTAAACCTTAACCATGACTTGCTCACAACGCCCACAGCAGTCAGAATTTTCGGCAATAGTTTCATAACGACGACAACGCGGGCACATAACATGAGCAGACTTGCTAGCTACTACTTTTAAGTCAGGCCCCTTATTTACTACTAAATCAGAAATAATAAAGAACTCTTTGGCTTCAGCTGTATTTTGCAACCACTCCCAAGCTACGTGACTATCTGGCGCTGTTAATTCGATAAGAGCCTCATTATTTTTAGCAAATGCCTTAGCTTGAACCTGGGCTTCGATGGTGGCTTGAATTTGACCACGTAATTTGAGTACTTCTTCTACCAATTCTGAATTTTCACGTCCTGACCATGCTAAATTTAGCTCTGGAAAGTCTTGTTCATGCACACTACCTTTATACCCCGCATGCTGCCAAGCCTCCTCAGTAGTAAAAGCAAGAATAGGGGCCAAAAGCTTAACTAAGCTATTAAATACTTGCTGAATCACATAGACACTCACCTGACGCTTAGGATTATCTAAACCATCACAGTACATTCTATCTTTAGTGATGTCGATATACAGCGCGCTTAAATCATTGGTACAAAACTGATTAATAGTTGTAAAAACCTTGCGGAAATCATAATTATCATAAGCCTGTGTTGTGGTTAGAGTTAGTTGGTTCAAGCGCTCCATCAACCACTTGTCAAGCAGGGTAAAATCAGACAAATCAGGCTGAGCTACTTGCTCTGCTTCTGGGATATTACCAAGAAGAATACGTAAGGTGTTGCGTAAACGACGATATGGTTCAGTAATTTGCTTAAATAAATCTTCACCAAATGGGACCTCATTTTGCCAATCAACACTTGAAACCCATAAACGAATAATATCTGCACCATACTTATTATAAAAATGAGCTGCGTCAATTGGCTTACCACTCTTCTGTGCGTCAGATTTAGAAAGCTTACTGCTTTTCTTATCTTTATCTACCACAAAACCATGAGTGAGAACCTTTTTGTAAGGAGCTGTATTGCGAGCTGCCAAGCTGAGCATTAATGAACTCTGAAACCAACCACGGTGTTGATCAGTTGCTTCAAGGTACAAATCAGCAGGAGCTGATAACTCATCATGATTATCCAGTACAGCATGATGACTACAACCTGAATCGATCCAGACATCAAGAGTGTCTCTGCCACGCTTAGTGCCTGCAGGCAAATCAAAATCTAAGGCCAATTGCTCATCACTTAGTTCAAACCAAAAATCACAGCCTTCTTGTTCCACGCGAGTAGCTATTTTTTCAATTAACTCAGCCTCTAATATCACTTGTCCATCAACTGCAAAAAATGCAGGAACAGGCACCCCCCATGTGCGTTGACGTGATACACACCAATCTGGGCGAGATTCAACTGTGCCATATATACGATTACGTCCCCAATGTGGCAACCATTCAACCTTATCTATCTGTTCTAATGCTTGTTCACGTAAACCTTTTTCATGACCTTCTGTTGCTGCTAATGAGATGAAAAATTGTTCAACAGCACGAAAAATAACTGGTTTTTTAGAGCGCCAACAATACGGATAAGAGTGCTTATAAGCCATCTGCCCCATTAGAGCTTGCTTGACTTCTAGGTGCTCAATCACCCAATTATTACCCTTAAATACATGCAAGCCAACTAACTCATCAATGCCACACTCATCAGTATAACAACCAGCATCATCTACAGGAGACAATAGACCTAAATTGTTTTTTTGTCCAATTACGTAATCATCCATACCGTGACCAGGTGCAATATGTACAATTCCAGTACCGCTTTCAGTAGTTACAAAATCAGCTAAGACTACCGGTGATTCACGCTTAATAAATGGATGATGAGCAATACTTCCCTCGAGTTCTGAGCCTTTAAATTTAGCTACAACTTGTTTGACCTCATATGCGCACTTCTCGCAAAAATCATCGACTAAAGCTTCGGCTAATAATAGTTGCTCAGATTGCCCACTATTAGATTCTCCTATACCTACTAAATTCACTACCACGTAATCAATGCTGTCATTTACAGCCACAGCAAGGTTAGCGGGCAATGTCCATGGAGTGGTTGTCCAAATGACTAAACCTAAATCATCGGTTAAGCCTGAAATACTAGATTTAGCAGCCTCACTAGGTTGCCAATTAAACTTAACCCATATGGCTGGACTCGTCTTATCTTGATATTCAATCTCTGCTTCAGCTAGAGCTGTACCTGCTCCAAAACTCCACAATACAGGCTTGCGGCTCTGGTATACTGCGCCACGCTCAACAAGTTTTTTAAACACACGTAAGATAGAGGCTTCATAGCTCGGGCTCATAGTGAGATAAGGCTCATTCCAATTCGCTAATACACCAAGACGCTTAAAGCTCTCACGCTGTGTATCAATCCAGCCACTGGCAAACTCTGCACAACGCTTACGTATCTGAGCTGTTTCTAAATTTTTAGCATCTTGCGTTACTTTATATTCAATAGGTAAACCATGACAATCCCAACCAGGCACATAAGGAGCAGCAAAACCTGCCATTGTTTTAGATTTAATAACTAAATCTTTAAGTGTCTTATTAAGTGCTGTTCCCATATGCACATCGCCATTAGCAAATGGAGGACCATCATGTAACACAAATTTAGGAGCGCCCGAAGCCTTGCGCTTATTGTAAATACGATTATACAAGTCTTCATCTTGCCATTTTTGTACAAAACCAGGTTCTTTTTGTACTAAATCACCACGCATTGGAAAACTCGTCTGTGGCAACTGAATCGTATCTTTAAAATTTTTCTTAGCGTTCTCGCTCATATCACATGTAAAATTAACAAAAGTTTTAGGGCGTGAAGCTACCAAGCACATTCACAATAGTCAATATTTAAGGGTTCGCTTATTAGTATTGTTAATACTAAATCTTATAGTAACAAACCTGCTTTATAAAATATTTACTTTGTTAGTAGATAAACTATTGATTCATAAATATCTATGATAGTTTTACATAAAAAAACTACAAACAATCATATTTTGAGTGCAAACGTGGATACTTTTCTAACTAAATATCACAAAACTTTGAATGAGGGCATTTATCAGCAAAACAGCTTGATCCTATTCGGATTTGAGAACTTTGATGAACGCATCCTGCGGTATATTCACCTTGCCTATTGCTTTCATCTTCTTTTTACCTTCTTTTTGTTTTTCTAGTAATTTACGCTTACGTGAAATATCACCACCATAACACTTGGCGGTCACATTCTTACTCATAGCTGATATGGATTCACGAGCAATAATTTTGCCGCCTATGGCTGCTTGAATAGCCACAACAAAAAGCTGCTTAGGAATCACCTCTTTGAGGCGTTTCGCTAAATCTCTACCTCTATACTCAGCCTTGTCTCTATGAACAATAGTGGCAAAAGCCTCCACTGGCTCAGCTGCAATAAGAATATCCATTTTAACTAACTTAGCTGCTTGGTAATGAGCATGCTCATAATCCATTGACCCGTAACCTTTAGTCATTGACTTGAGTTTATCATTAAAATCAATAAGAATTTCACTTAACGGAATCGTTGAAGTAATCAAAACTCGAGTCTTATCGATAGTTTCGGTATTTTCTATAGATCCTCGTTTTTCCATGACGAGCTGAATTACATCACCTATGTAATCACCTGGCACCATGACAAAGACCTTAACCATAGGCTCGCGAATTTCTGCTATAACCTGAGGATCAGGAAGCATCGTTGGGTTATCCACAAGAGTTTCAGTCCCATCAGTGAGACTCACCTCATAAATCACAGATGGATAGGTGGAAATCACATCCATATTAAATTCACGGCGCAGACGCTCTTGGATAATTTCCATATGGAGTAAACCTAAAAACCCACATCTAAAACCAAAGCCTAAAGCTGCTGATGACTCAGAGGAAAAAGTAAACGCAGCATCATTAATCTGCAATTTACCCATCGCTGTTTTGAGGTTTTCATAATCCGAGGTATCAATAGGATAGATACCTGAGAATACCATTGGCTGAATTTCTTTATAACCAGGAAGAGGTTCTGGACAAGGGTGCGTCGAATTTGTCATCGTATCTCCTATTTTGACATCAGCTGCTGATTTCATGTTGGCAATCACATAACCTACATCGCCTGACTCTAAGAGATCTAGCTTGTCCATTTTTGGAGTAAAAACACCTACTTCTTTGACTTCGTAAGTTTCTTTAGTGGCAAATAGTTTTATTCTATCACCTTTTTTTACGCTCCCTGAAAAAACTCGTATATAAGAAACCACACCTCGGTAAGTGTCGTAAATGCTATCAAATACTGAGGCTCTTAGTAAATTATCAGAATTATCAGTAGGAGCTGGCACACGAGTGACGATAGCTTCTAAAATATCTTCTATACCAAGACCAGCTTTGGCAGAAGCAGGGATAGCTAAATCGCCATCAATTGCAAGCACATCTTCGAGCTGCTTCTTGCATTCTGGTACATCCGCCGAAGGCAAATCAATTTTGTTAATAATTGGAATAATAGTTAAATTTTGTTCAAGCGCCAAATTCACATTTGCTACAGTTTGCGCCTCCACTCCTTGTGCTGCGTCAATAAGAAGTAAAGCTCCATCACAAGCTGCTAAACTACGTGAAACTTCATAAGAAAAATCAACATGCCCAGGAGTATCAAGCAGATTGAGCTTATATGTTTTGCCATCTTTAGCTGTGTAAGCAACTGTTACAGGATGTGACTTAATTGTAATACCACGTTCACGCTCTAAATCCATCGCATCTAATAACTGAGCTTGTTGCTCGCGCTGGCTTATCGTGTCAGTGAATTCCATGAGTCTATCTGACAGAGTTGTCTTGCCATGATCAATATGAGCAATTATAGAAAAGTTACGTGTAAGTTCTGTAGACATAGTAGTTTGTGTGTTTGTAAATATATGGAAATCATCTTTATTTCCAGCTAAAAATATGGTTTTCTAACTATATATGCCTCTTGAAAAATCATCTCAGAGAACTTATTTTAGAGCTGAGTTAAACAAACTTAAATCTAATGCAAAAGCAGAGAGTTCAAGAAAGCTTATTTTGCATATCTATAAGTATCTCGAATCTAATCCCCAGATTAAAACTGTTGGTTTATTTGCAGGCACCAATAAAGAGCCTTATTTACTACCACTATTAGATGTTTTATTTGTGCAAAGGCTAGCCCCTAAGTTTTATTTTCCAAAAGTTATCAATAAAGAGCATGGCATCATGCAGTTTGAGAAAGTGACTAACCAGCAAGAGCTTGCTCCAGGCTCATTTGGAATACTTGAACCAACTAGTAATTTAACAGCGCATAAGTTAGATCTAATTCTTGTACCTGGATTGGCTTTTACTAAAAATGGGGCGCGTTTAGGACAAGGTGGCGGTTACTATGATAGATATTTAAACAAATATCCTGATTCTTATACGTTAGGTGTAGGATTCTGTTGTCAATCTACAGATTATTTAAATACTCAATCTCATGATATGATACTTGACTCAATTGTATTAAGGTAGTTAACTTACGAATCAAAATAATCTTTTTTTGATCAAACTATAATTAAAATAATAATATGAAATGCATACTCCTAAGTCTATTGGCTGTTATAAGTATTACTGGTTTAGCTCATGCTCATTGCGGTAGTTGTGGCACTGATAATAAAGCAAAAGCGAAATGTGAAGAAAAATGCTCTACAAAAGAAAAGTGTGAAGCTAAATGCGGCGCAGATGCAAAATGCTGTGCAGACAAAGCTGAGTGTAAAAAAGAATGCTCAAAAGACGATGCCGAATGTAAAGGCAAATGTGACGCAGATGCAAAATGCTGTGCAGACAAAGCTGAGTGTAAAAAGAAATGTTGCAAATCAAAATGCTGTGCAGACAAAGCTGAGTGTAAAAAAGAATGCTCAAAAGACGATGCCGAATGTAAAGGTAAATGCGACGCAGATGCAAAATGCTGTGATGCTTCATGTAAAAAGAAATGTTGCAAATCAAAATGCTGTGCAGACAAAGATGAACATCACCAAAAAGATTCTGAATAATTTCCTTTAATCATTTATTTCAAATATATTAAAAATTTACTGAGCACCATCTTTTATACGTATGACGGCCTCACTTGGATGATACATCTCAAGTTTATCACGTGCAATTATTTCTAAATACTCAGGGTATTCTCGAATAGCGAACAATTTACGTTGCTGTTGATTTTTTTTGAGGTCAAGTTTAGCAAATTCATCTTGCAATGATTGATGCGTAGACTCAACTTCTTGTAATTCTTTGTAAGGCTTATAAGAAAACGATAGGAAAAAAGCTCCCAACATAACTAGGCTGCACAATAAAATAGAACGCGAAGCTCTCTTAAGCTTTTGGGTCTTAGTGCGCACATACAAACTCTTCATCATTACATGATAAGTTTGATTGGTTGATGCTGTTGTGCGACGATTCATTTTCAATATAATAAAATTACAAAAAACAAATTTAATTAATGTTTCTAAAGTAAATCAGTAAAACTCACCTAAATCAAGACCTTTTACTCGACTCAAAATTATCTAACTCTTTATATTCCCTTATACACTATAGTGGACAATCCATTATTCAATAGCTGATTCTTCATCGTCTTCTGTCACCTCGCTTTTTTGTTTTATGCTTTTTCTGGGCGACCACTGCTCAATTATTGGCTCAAGATAAGGCTTAGCTTGCTCAAAAAACTCTTTCACTATAGGTGCAGCATAAGTGCCACCACCGATAGTTTGCCCTTCTTCACCTTCGTAAATAGCCGCAAATGCATATTTAGGTTTTTCTGATGGCATAAACCCTGCAAACCAGGCTAAGTATTGTTTTTTATTTACATCACCCCACTGAGCTGTACCTGTTTTCCCTGATACTTTAGCGTAACTAACGGCAGCTTTTTTACCTGTACCTCTACTATCATTGACCACTTGGCTTAGTCCTTCATGAACCGTAACTACAGACTTAAAACCTAAAGGCAATGGTGTGCTATGACCAACTACCATTTGCTCCACTACGGTTCCTTGATTAGTCACCACTTGCTGAATAAGTTGCAGTTTAGGCAAGCTTACTCCTCTAGCTATACCTGCCATCATCCTAGCCATCTGCAATGGAGAAGTTAGTATATCACCCTGCCCAATAGACAGATTAGCAGATTGAGCCGGCGCCTCGTATTTAATTGTAGGTAATTTACCTGAAGTTTCGCCTAACAGAGCTAAATTATTATTTTCTCCAAGACCTAATAATTTAGCTAGGTTAATAAACGATCTTGACTCCATATACATGGCTAATTCAAAAAACCAAGTATTACAAGAGCGCTTAATCGCATCAATAACATTAATTTCACCTTCTGGTTTTTTATTCCAGTTTTTAAACTCTCTGCCTCCTATCTCCATTGAAGGAGGACCATCAATAAGTGTAGTCTCATCAATAAATCCTTTCTCTAACGCATCTAATGCTACGACAGCCTTAAATACAGAGGCTGGAGGATAGGCTGCCTGATAAGCTCTTGCATACAAGGGTTTATCTTTTGAATTGATCAATGCTTGATAATCATCATATTCCACTTTTGGAAGAAAAATATTAGGATCATAACTAGGATTCGAAGCCATAGCTACAATCTCTCCAGTTTGAATATCAATAACGACTAAAGCTCCTCTTTTGGAAAGCTTTGTTAACGCAAACTCTGCAGCTCTTTGTAAGTCTAGATCTAAAGTGGCCCTAACTACACCACCTATTGATGGCGCTTTTAGTACCTCATGGTAGATGATTTCACCTTGCTCATTAGTGATGATTTTTTCCCAACCTTCTTGACCCGCAAGTTCATCTTCATATATTTTTTCCCAGCCAGCTCGACCTTCATGTAGCTCCCATTTTAAATCACCTATTTCAATAGCTTTTTTTGCGGGTTTTTCTTTGATTCCTAAATAACCGATTATATGCGCCGCAAGCTCACCCTCTGGGTAAATTCTAACATAGACTGAATTTAAGCTTAATGATGGAGATAAGCCTGCTTCAATTTGCCAAGCTTGTTCATTATCTAAATAATTTGAAATAGCCATGGGCACCCAACGCCTGAATTCATAATGATTTAAAATTTCAGAGTCCTTTATTTTTAGTTGAGGCAGAGATTCAGGCAATGAATCTCTTAACTCTTGAACCCAATTTAACACCGCCTGATCATCTTTGAAACCTTTAGATGGGAAATTGACTACTACTTGCTGTTTAACCACTGATGTGGCTAGAGCCCTACCATGCCTATCTAGAATACTCCCTCTAGGTCCAGGTATCTTAAGAATCATAATTTGAGCATCAGGTCGATTAGCGGCTACAGCTATAATTTGCTCACTACCTTCTTGTTTTTGCTCACTATATACCGAAATACTCAGTACCAGTAACGCCGATATTAAAGGCCAAAAATAATATGAAAAAGAACGCATAAAAAATATAGGAGGACTTTAACAGTTAACTATTTAAAATCCAACTCCGAAAATAAGGTATATGTAAAGAAAGCATTTAAAGCGAGATTAGTTAATTGCCTTGAAATTAACTCGTTATTCTTTATACATATGGATTCACATCTTAAATACTTGGTAGCTCAAACAAGCTATTTAGTAAAATTACCTATTTTAAATAATATTTATGTCTATTGCTTTTCAAACTGCTCGCCCCGATGGCAGAGAGCTTAATCAGGCTCGCCCGTTATCTTTTATTCCTCATATTGCCCCTCATGCAACCGGCTCTGTGCTAGTTTGTTTTGGACAAACTAGAGTGATCTGTTCAGTCACCATTGAAAACGACGTACCTCGCTGGATGAAGCAACAAAAAGTAGCAGGTGGTTGGCTTACTGCTGAGTACAGCATGCTTCCCTATTCAACAATTGGACGCAAAGCTCGTGATATCAATCGAGGAAAACTTGATGGAAGAACCACCGAGATTCAACGCCTTATAGGGAGAACCATGCGTTCAGCTATAGATTTAAAAGCCCTGGGCTCTAAAACAGTCTGGATTGACTGTGATGTCCTCCAAGCAGATGGAGGCACGCGCACAGCATCCATCACAGGTGCTTCTGTTGCTCTTGAAATAGCTTTTAATCAGCTTATTGCTCAAGGAGAACTCAAGCAATCTCCCCTCAAGCATCTCGTCTGCGCTGTAAGTGTGGGAATCTACAATGATTTAGCCATCCTCGATCTTAATTATTTAGAAGATAGAGATGCTACAGTTGATATGAACCTCATAATGACTGAGAGCCTTGAATATGTAGAAGTTCAAGGTGGTGGTGAGGAAGCCACCTATACTCAAGAACAACTTGATAGTTTATTAAAACTTGGACGTGAGTCTATAGGAGATATCGCCACTGCTCAAAGAGCAGCTATTCAAGCAGCTAGAGAGCATAGTTCAAATGCATTTTTACCAACCTTAAAATCTGTATAAATAATGTTAAATATACTCGTAACTGGAAAAAGTGGGCGCATGGGCCAAGCTATTATTGAAGCTATTTCTCAAAATGAAGGTGCTAATTTAGGAGCCACACATGACGCGGGAGAGAATTTTTCTCTAGCACTAAGTCAAGCAGATGCTGTTATTGATTTTTCTCATCATACTTTCACACGTACCGTTCTAGAAGAAGCTATCAAACAGCAGAAAATTGTTGTTATAGGAACCACTGGACATAGTGATGAAGAACGAGCGTTTATACAAGAAGCTGCGACACAAATTCCTGTAGTCTGCGCATCAAACTTTTCAGTAGGAGTTAACACTCTATTTTGGCTCACCCAAAAAGCAGCAGAAATCTTACCACAATCTCAATTCGATATTGAAGTGACAGAAATGCACCATAAGCATAAGATTGACGCCCCATCAGGCACTGCTAGGACCTTACTTGATATTCTTAATAAAGTCACCCAAACCTCTTATGAAAAAGATGTAGCTCATGGCAGGCACGGTAATATTGGAGCACGCAAACCGCAAGAAATAGGTATGCACACACTACGTGGTGGTGATGTTGTTGGTGACCATACTGTGATGTTTGCTGCTGATGGTGAGCGCTTTGAATTAACTCATAAAGCATCAAGTCGCATGACTTTTGCTTCTGGATCTGTGACTGCTGCTCTCTGGTTGCAAAACCAAGAAAAAGGCCTCTACGACATGCAAGATGTCTTAGGTTTTAAAGATTAAATCACATGATGGTTGCTGTAGGAATTGCGCTAGGCTCTAATTTGGGAGATTCACAAGACCTCATTGAACAGGCTACTCAGTTACTCTCGAATCTAAGTGTTAGCCCTATAAAAAAAGCACTTATTTACCGAACTTCCCCTGTTAACTGTCCACCTAATTCTCCTGATTTTCTCAACACTGCTATTGAAATCACTTGTTTGCCGTCATACTCAGCTCAAGATTTACTTAAAGCAACACAAGCTATCGAACTTGAACTAGGTCGTGGGGTTAAGCAAATCATGAACGAGCCTAGACCCATTGATATTGATATTCTCTATATGGGAAATCTCATCACTAGTCATGGCGACCCTATTATACCTCACCCACGCATGCTTGAGCGAACTTTTGTCTTAGAGCCACTCAATGACATCGTTCCTGAGCTTGTGCTGCCACACACAAGCTTAAGTATAGCTCAACACCTCAATCAACTAAAATCTAACAGCTCCCATGTATAATTCAGCTATAGAAAAATTCTTATCGCTCAAAAACAGCCCGAATAAAATTCACTGTCTGACAGCTTATGATTACCCTAGTGCTAAACTGATTGAAGAAAGTAATGCTATTGATATGCTTTTAGTGGGAGATTCATTAGGCATGATGATTCAAGGTAAACCTGACACCACACACGTCAAAATAGAGCACATGGTATACCACACGCAACTAGTACGCAGAGGTGCTCCTAATAGCTTTATTTTAAGTGATTTACCCATTCATACTTACGACACACCTGAACAAACAGTAGCCTCATCTAAACAACTACTTTTAGCTGGTGCTGATGCTGTAAAACTCGAAGGAGGTGCAGAAGTTCTAGCTCAATTACAGGCGCTAAAAACAGCTAACATTCCTACAGTAGGGCACCTAGGAATGCTCCCTCAAAGAGCTGTGATTGAAGGAGGCTACAGCATTAAAGGCAAAACACCACAACAAGCTCAAGTACTCCTCCAAGACTGCCTAGCAATCAAAGAACTCGATTTACTAGCCGTTGTCCTCGAGTGCGTCACACCTCCAGTCGCCGCTCAAATGCACAGCATCTTTCAAGATACTCAGACCATCACTATCGGCATAGGTTCTGGAGAAACTTGCGATGGAGAAATTAGCGTTTGGCATGACCTTATGGGGTCTTACCCTTGGTTTGTCCCTCCTTTTGCTAATCCAAAAGCAGATTTATCAACAGCAATCAAACAAGCTTTACTTGATTACAAAAGTTGCTAATCTAGTGTAAATTTACCTTAGTTAACTCATGAAAACTTATTTAGATCTCCTCAAAGACGTTCTTGAAAATGGCGAAGAGCGCCATGACCGCACAGGCACTGGGACACGTTCGGTTTTTGGCAGACAAGTGCGCTATGACTTAACGCAAGGATTCCCATGCTTAACTACAAAAAAGCTACACCTAGGCTCCATTATTCATGAACTTTTGTGGTTTCTTAAGGGGGAGACTAATATTGCTTACCTTCAGGAAAATAATGTCAAAATTTGGGATGCTTGGGCTGATGAAAATGGAGATTTAGGTCCTGTATACGGAAAGCAATGGCGCTCATGGCCTAAACCGGACGGAACCAGTGTTGACCAAATAGCAATAGTCCTTGACGACCTTAAAAATAAGCCTCATTCAAGGCGTCATATTGTGTGCGCATGGAATGTAGGTTGCGTGGATGATATGGCTTTACCACCGTGTCACCTCCTCTTTCAATTTTATGTACATGAGCCTAAGATAACTGGAGGCAACCCTCGCCTTTCATGCCAGCTCTATCAGCGTAGCGCTGATTTATTCCTAGGCGTACCTTTTAACATTGCTTCCTACGCACTACTCACACATATGATTGCCCAAGTACTTGACTACGAAGTGCAAGATTTTGTGCATACTTTTGGTGACTTACATCTGTATAATAATCACTTAGAACAAGCTAAACTACAAATTTCCCGCGATCCGCTGCCCCTACCTAAACTAGAGCTCAACCCTAATATTACTCAATTAGAAGATTTCACTTTTGATGACATAAGTATTGTGGACTATGCAGCCCACCCTCACATCAAAGGTGCCGTATCAGTTTAAAATTTTCTAAGCTTTTGTAGCTCAATAAAAAAACAAGTTAGTATTAATTTTAGCAAAACCAAAAGCTTTAAAAGTTATTCTTGATAGTTGTTGCTTAATGGCTCTAAAGACTCTGAATATATTTTAAATAAGGCTTATTTTTAATAAAAATAAAAGAATCTTATGAGCAATAAGTAAGGTATCATTTTATAAATTCACCTTTTAATATAATCTTACAAACACAGAATAATAATTGATTTGCGCCATTTGTTATTACTTTTTTTGCAAATTACTTTAACCAGCCTTAAATAACCAATTGGTAGCTGAAACCTTATATAATAATCTTTACTTTTTTATCTGAGAGTTAAATAGTATCAGTAATATTTTGTCCTAAAAAACAAAGTAATTTATAACTAATAAATGGATAATAATTTTAACATTAAAGATAAAGTTTGCGTAATCACAGGAGGATCTGGAGTATTAGGTGGAGAAGTAGCTGCTTATTTATTAAAACAAAAAGCTAAAGTTGTTATTTTAGGCTCTAATCAAGAGCGCCTAGATGCTAAGTTAGCGATATTGTCAGCTATTGAACCTAATAATGTCATAGGTTACGTTTGTAGTGTTATTGAGGAGAATGAAGTAAAAGAAACGTCTAAGAAAATTTTAGAAAAATGGGGCTGTATTGATGTACTCATTAATGCTGCAGGTGGCAATATGCCTGGAGCTACAATCTCTGAAGACAAAACAATTTTTGATTTAGAGTTAGCAGATTTCGATAAAGTCTCGAATCTCAACCTTAAAGGCACACTTATCCCGTCTCTAGTATTTGGTAAACACATGGCTAAACAAGGAAAAGGCGTCATTTTAAATTACTCTTCCATGGCGGTTTATCAGGCAATTACAAGAGTTATTGGATACTCATCATCAAAAGCAGCTGTGACTAACTTAACTCAGTGGATGGCAATGGAGTTTGCAATAAAATTTGGAGATAAGCTTAGAGTTAACGCTATTGCACCTGGTTTTTTTGTAGCTCAGCAAAATTCAAAATTATTATTAAATACAGACGGGTCTTATACTTCTCGTGGACAAAAAATAATTAATAACACACCCATGGGTAGATTTGGTAAGGCTGAAGAACTCAATGGTGCTATTCATTGGTTAATTAGCGATGCGTCTTCATTCGTTACAGGCGCTATAGTTCCAGTTGATGGAGGGTTTAGCTCTTTTAGCGGTGTATAATAATTTAATTTAAAATTTTAATATGATTAAAACATGGAGATGGTTTGATAAGAAAGACGGAGTAAGCCTATCTGATATTAGAGAAATCGATGTTAATAAAGTTGTAAGCTCTTTAACTCAAGTACCTTATGGGGCGCTATGGACTAATGAGTTAATTAAAGAAAAACAGGAATATATTAAGTCGCAAGGGTGTGAATGGCATATAGTTGAGAGTATACCTGTTCATGAAGATATTAAAACTCGTACAGGACATTATAAATTTTATATAGAAAATTACAAAAAAAGCCTAGAAAATTTAGCATCTGCGGGAATTTCTATTGTATGTTACAATTTCATGCCTTTAATGGATTGGTCTAGAACAGATTTAAATCGCCGCTTAGAAAAAGGCGTTTACACAATCAGTTTTGACTTTATTGCATTTATAGCTTTTGATTTATTTATTTTAAAAAGAAAAGAAGCTCATAACGATTACACTCCAGAAGAAAACATAAAAGCCCTGCAATATTTTGAGAAAATGACAGCAGATGAAATTGCTCAATTAACTTCTAATATTATAGATAACTTACCAGGAACTAATGAAGGTTACAGTTTAGATGAATTTAAAGTGTCTTTAAATAAATACGAAGATATTGATGCTAAAAAATTAAAAGAACATTTAGCTCTATTTTTACAAGAAGTTATCCCTGTAGCTGAAAAGAATGGCATCAAGATGTGCATTCATCCAGATGACCCACCTTTTTCTCTCCTTGGCTTGCCTCGTATAGTAAGTAATCAAGAAGATATTCAGTACATATATGACGCTGTTGATAGTTCTAGCAATGGATTAACTTTTTGTAGTGGTTCTTTAGGTGTCATAGAAAGCAATAATCTACCAGCTATTTTCAAAGCTTTTGCTGACCGAATTCACTTTATTCATTTAAGAAGTACCCAGCGTGAAACAGGTCGTAGCTTCTATGAAGCTAATCATTTAACTGGTGATGTAGATATGTATGAATTGGTTAAACTTATCTTAGTAGAAGAAAAAAGAAGATTCGAAGCAGGCAGAACTGACCACCAAATACCGATGCGACCAGATCATGGTTATTTAATGAACTCTGATGTTGGCAAGAAATTTTATCCAGGATATGGCTTCATCGGCAGAATGAAAGGCTTAGCTGAACTTACAGGGCTAGAGTTAGGTATCAAAAAAAGCTTGAATCTATAATTAAAACACATGAAAAATCTAGTTACTTTTGGAGAGATTATGCTCAGGCTTTCAGCGCCAGATTATTTGAGGTTTTCGCAGACTCAAAGTTTTGATTCTAGCTATGGTGGTGCTGAAGCTAACTTAGCTATTTCATTAGCAAATTTTGGAATGCCTTGCTCTTTTGTAACTCGATTGCCTAAAAATGATATTGGAAAATCAGCTTTATTAGAGTTAAAGCAAAGAGATATTAATATTGACCATATTATTTGGGGAGGAGAACGACTTGGTGTTTATTTTTTAGAAACAGGAGCTGTAGCAAGACCTAGTAAAGTTATTTATGATAGAGCTTACTCTTCTATGAGCCAAATACAACCTGGCATGATTGACTGGGATAAAGTTTTCAAAGATTCTGACTGGTTTCATTGGTCTGGTATTACACCAGCTATTTCACAAAGCGCCGCTGAAGTTTGCTTAGAAGCATTAAAAGTAGCTAAATCTAAAAAATTAACTATTTCAGTAGACCTTAATTACCGCAGTAAATTGTGGAAATATGGAAAATCTGCTCTTGAAGTCATGCCTGAATTAGTAGATTTTTCTGATATTATTTTAGGACATGGAGAAGCTGCTGAAAAATGTCTCGGCATCAAAATTAATCATCTAAAAATGTTTCTAGATGATGGTGATTACAATATCAACGCTTTTTTAGATGTAGGAAATCAAATTATGAATAAATTTCCTCATGCTAAAAAAATTGCAACAAGCCTAAGAAAACCATTAAGTTCATCTCACCATATCTTAGCAGGTGCAATCTATGACGGAGAAAAGATGTCAGTCGCTCCAGCTCAAAAAATCACTCATATTGTAGACAGAATAGGCGGCGGAGATGCCTTTATGGCAGGCTTAATTTATGGCTTAAGAGCTTATAAAGATAATCAAAAAAGCATTGATTTTGCAGTAGCCGCATCTTGCTTAAAGCACACTATACGAGGTGATGTTAATTTAGTAACTGTAGACGAGGTGGAAAGCCTTGTAAATAATGGAACAGAAATAAAAGTATCTAGATAATAAATTTAATTATGGCACAATATTCAAGAATAAAAGTCGCAACAGTTATGGAAGAAACAGGCATTGTGCCTTTATTTTACCATTCAGATATAGAGATAGCAAAACAAGTGCTAAAAGCTTGTTATGATGGTGGAGCTCGCTTGTTAGAGTTTACTAGTAGAGGAGATTTTGCTTTTGAAATTTTTGGGCAACTTAGTAAATATGCTATTAAAGAGTTACCAGAAATGATTCTTGGCGTTGGGTCTATAACTGACGCAGCAGCCGCATCACTATATATGCAACTTGGAGCTAACTTTATTGTCACACCTGTATTAAGAGAAGACATCGCTATCGCATGCAACAGAAGAAAAGTGCTATGGTCACCAGGTTGCGGATCACTAAGTGAAATTGCTAAAGCTGAAGAATTAGGTTGCGAAGTCGTCAAACTATTCCCTGGTGGAATTTATGGTCCCGAATTCATTAAAGCGATTAAAGGGCCTTGCCCTTGGACAAAGATAATGCCTACAGGAGGAGTAAGCCTAGATAATATGTTAACATGGATCGATGCTGGCGCTACTTGCGTAGGACTAGGTTCTCAATTAATTTCTAATCAATTAGTTGAAAATAAAGACTATGCCCAAATCACTAAAAATGTAGAGCAAGCGTTAGCTCTCATCGCTAAATCTAAATAGCTCATCAATTTAATATATGATAAAAAATCTATATCTACTGACGTTTCTAACATTGCTTTCTTTATGTAGTTGCCACAATAAAAACAGTAAAAAAACCTTAAAACTATCACATGGTCTTGATGTTAATCATTCCGTTCATCTGGCTATGCTAAAGATGGGGGAAGAACTGTATAAAAAATCTAATGGCACACTATCTCTTGAAATTTACCCTAATCAACAATTAGGCACTGAACGTCAAAATATAGAGCTTTTACAAATTGGGAGCTTAGATATGACCAAAGTGTCCGCGGCTATAGAAAACTTTAATCCTAAAATGAAAATTTTTGGGTTTCCTTACTTATTTAAGGATAGAGATCATGCTTTTCGTGTTTTAGATGGACCTATCGGTAAAGAACTACTCCAAGGAAGCGCCAAATACAGAATTATAGGGCTAGGCTATTATGATGCTGGCAGCAGAAATTTTTACACCAAAGATCGACCTATAAAAAAACCAGAAGACTTACAAGGCTTAAAAGTTCGGGTCATGGAGAGTGTGACAGATATTGCTATGGTTAAGAGCTTAGGCGGGTCTCCTACTCCTATATCTTGGGGTGAGTTATATACCTCGCTACAGCAAGGAGTCGTTGATGGCGCTGAGAACAATCTACCTAGCTTCCATTTGTCTAGGCATTATGAAATCTGTAAGTATTTCTCTTTAAATCAACACACTGTGCGCCCTGACATACTTATTGTAGGAACAAGTACTTGGAATAGACTTAATAAACAAGAGCAAAAATGGTTGCAAGATTCAGTTGATGCTTCTGTTAAATACCAGAGAAACCTTTGGAAAAAAGCAGAGGAAGACGCGCTTATTGCTATAAAAAAAGCAGGAGTAACAGTCTTTAGACCTGATAAACAACCTTTCATAGAAAAAACATCTGCTATCTATGATGCCTGTCAAGACCAGGAATTGCTTTCTCTTGTTCAACAAATAAAAAATACGAAATGATGCAATTAAGAAAATTAATAGATCAGTGTTTAAGTTATATACTTGTGTTTATTTTAGCTACCATGACTTTAAATGTTATTTGGCAGGTGTTTTCAAGATATATATTAAAAGACCCTAGTATTTTTACTGATGAATTAGCTAGATTTTTAATGATCTGGTTAGGATTACTAGGTGCTGCCTACATTTCAGGGCGCAATGGCCACGTAGCTATTGATATCTTAGTGAAAAAATCTAGTGAAAAATCTCAAAAAATTCTTAAGTTTTTAGTAGGAGTTATTATTATATTTTTTGTTTTTTTAGTTTTTATTATAGGTGGTGGTGGACTGGTGCATATAACATATACTTTAGATCAGTATTCACCTGCCTTACAAGTGCCTCTAGCTTACGTTTACATTGTTATACCAATTAGTGGTATAATAATTATATATTATACCATTACAGACCTTTTCAAATCATAACACTATGGATTACATACCTATACTTATTTTAGTTTTTACTTTTGTTGGCCTCTTAGCTATTGGAGCTCCAGTGGCTTGGAGTATCATGATTTCTTCTACTCTAACCATATTAGCAAGTGTTTCAACACTACCTGCTTTAATCACAGTAGCTCAGCGAATGGGTACCGGACTAGACAGCTTCTCCTTACTAGCTATTCCATTTTTCATACTTTCTGGTCAATTAATGGATAAAGGCGGTATTGCTCTTAGGTTAATCGCTTTCGCTAAAACATTAGTAGGTGCTTTACCTGGAGGTTTAGCTCTAATTAATGTTTTTTCAGCAATGCTTATGGGAGCTATAGCAGGTTCAGCAATGGCGTCGGCATCCTCTATGGGTAGTATTTTAGGGCCCGAAATGGAAAAAGAAGGTTATTCTAAAGAATTTGGAGCCGCTGTTAACATAACCTCTTCTACCGTAGGTTTAATTATTCCTCCAAGTAATATTCTTATTGTATATTCATTAGCAAGTGGTGGGGTTTCTATTGCGGCATTATTTTTAGCTGGTTACATTCCTGGTATTTTAACTGGCTTATTCTTAATGCTTGTGGCTTCATTTTGGGCAAAAAAGAAAGGCATACCTTTAGGAAAAAAAAGCTCTTTAAAAGAGGTTATTACTACATTTATTAAAGCTGTTCCTAGCTTAATCTTATTATTTATTATTATTGGTGGTATTGTTATGGGAGTTTTCACAGCTACTGAAGCATCAGCCATCGCTGTATTATATTCACTGATTTTAGGTTTTATCTATAAAGAAATTAAAATCAAAGACTTATCTAAAATATTACTCAGCTCTACCTCAACTACTGCAGTTGTAATGCTTCTAATAGCTGCTTCAATTGCCATGTCATGGGCTATGTCTTATGAAAATATTCCTCAAAACCTAAGTAATGCACTCGTAACTCTTAGTGAGAATAAAATTATGATTCTCCTAATTATCAATTTATTATTACTCTTTGTAGGTATTTTCATGGACATGACGCCTGCAGTTCTGATTTTTACACCAATTTTTCTTCCTGTTGTTACTGGCTTAGGAATGGATCCTGTGCAGTTTGGAATCATGATGGTGTTAAACCTCTGCGTAGGTCTATGTACGCCACCTGTAGGCTCTGTATTATTTGTAGGGGTTGGTATCGCTAAAACTACTATAGAAAAAGTAATTAAGCCATTAATTCCCCTATTTTTAGCTATGATTTTTGCATTATTACTGGTTGCCTATATACCTGCATTAACTCTTTGGTTACCAAAAGTATTTGGCGTTTAAAAATTTGGTGACAAAAGAGTATTAATAAAATACATACATAGTAATTAGAGTAAGTCTCATTAAAAAAAATTATAAAACTCTAATAGCCATAGTTATTTAAATAAAAAACTCTAATTGGTTTTATTTAGCCCAATTAGCAGTATTCAGTGAACTCTTATTTTACGTGAAACTCATTTTCCCAATTAAAATAATGCTTAGCGTTACCATAACAAATATTATAGATCAAAGAATCTAGTAATTCTTTATCATTTGGAATTTCTCCAGCTTCAGCTGCGTCACCTATGTACTGGCATAAAAGCCTGCGATAATACTCATGTCTTACATACGAAGTAAATGAGCGAGAGTCTGTCAGCATGCCAACTGAAGTGCCAATAGCACTTAATGCACTAAGAATGTCAATTTGCTCTCTTATTCCTCTCACATTATCGAGGTGCCACCAAGCTGGTCCATATTGAATAAGACCTTGAGCTTGGTCATTTTGAAAATTTTGTAAGGCGCAACATATAGACTCTGATTCCATTGGGTTGAGATTATAAACAATGGTCTTTCCTAATATATTAGCTTTAGAAAAACTATCTAACAGTTTAATTAGGCTAGCTGTCTGACGGTAATCACCCATAGTATCAAAACCACTATCTTTTCCTGTAATAGCTAACATATTGGTATTAACACTTCGTAATGGGCCTAAATGAAGTTGCATTGACCATTTAGCTACATAATTCCATTGAGCTATATGCTTCAATACAGAAAAAGCAAAAGCCTGCCACTCTTCTTCTGTGGCTGCAACACCTTGCTCTACTTTTGAAAAAATAATTTCAAGCTCTCCTAAACTAACTTCACGATATGGCGAATAAGCTAATCCATGGTCAGAAAGCCGACACCCCTGACTATCAAAATAATCATGACGAGCTTTTAACGCAGTAATAAAAGTAGTAAAACTATTAATAGCATGCTCACTAATTGAAGAAAGTTTAGCAACCCAAGCATTAAACTCTACAGGGTTTTTAACATTCATGGCTTGATCAGGCCTAAAAGTTGGATAAACTTTAGTACTACTACCTTTATCTTGGTTAATTTGACTGTGAACTAATAAATCTGAACAAGGGTCATCTGTAGTGCAAACTAACTCAACTTTAAATTTTTCTAGTAAACCTTGTACTCTTAATTTTGCATTTGAGCCTAACTGAGAATTAGCTTCATCCCAAATTTTTCTAGCATTTGCAGCATTAAGCAATAAATCTATATCAAACAACCTCTTCAATTCTAAATGAGCCCAATGATGTACAGGGTTTCCTACAGCCAGAGGCATTATTTTAGCAAAGGCCTCAAATTTCTCCCATGGATTAGCGCTACCTGTAATTAAATCTTCTCTGACTCCACAAGCTCGCATAAGTCTCCATTTATAATGGTCTTCTTTAAGCCATAATTCCCATAAATTAGCAAATTTATGGTTATTTAAAATGCTCTCTTCATCAAGGTGAGTATGAAAGTCAATAATAGGAGCTTTAGCTGCCACCTTGTGATAAAGCTCCTTTGCTATATTCGAAGTTAAAAAAACATCGTCGTGTAAATAAGACATAATAAGAAAATTTTAATCGCAATAAAAAGATCTAATAAAGTCACGTTATAACCTAAAAATATTTAAATAGTATTTATATTAGAGCTTTACACAATTTATGGCTGTACTTATATAAGAAATATACAAGTTTAACAAGAGTTAAATAATCACTGATTTCATGAAATATTTCTTTTTAATTACCCCTTAATAACTTCATATTACGACAAACAATTATTAAAAATAATAAATAAACTCTATTGACTTGCCCATTAATAAAATATACTACTCAAGTTAGTAATGAATATTATTTATATCAGTAATCTTGATGGAGTTTTTAGTAGAGGTGTTCTAGAAGGCATTCTGTCTACTCGCTCATCTAGTGATTTCAATTGGAGTATTTGGTTTCTTCCTAACTCACTCAATGAACAAGAGTTTGAAAAAATATTCAAACAACGAACAGTTGACGGCCTCATTGTAAGAGGTTGCTCTGAAAAAACTCTAAAACTTATTCAGCACCTTAAGATACCCACCATATTTATGCGCTGTACAGAAGAAATGGGTATAACGCATTTTAATGGTCCACATATTGATGACAGTCAAATAGCACAAATCGCTGCAAATGAATTTAGTTTTCTCAATTTAGATTATTGGGGATTTTTAAATTTAGATAAGATTTCATGGTCTGAAACTAGAAAAAAAGAATTTAAAAAGTGTGCTGAATCAAATAATGCTAACTTTTGTAGCCTCTCCATAAGTAAGGAAAACATTTCCAATTTAACAAACATAGAACAAATTGGTCAATGGGTTGCAGAACTACCTAAACCTTGCGGTATTCTTGCTTGTAATGATCAAGTTGGCTTAGATCTTATTCATGCTTGTGAAGTCCTAGGAATTATAGTTCCTAATGAAGTAGCTGTGATAGGAGTTGATAATGATCAATTACTTTGCGAATCTACTGAACCAGCACTTTCAAGTATTGCCACTAACGCTCAAAGTATCGGTCGCAAAGCCGCTATTCAGCTAGCTCAAAAACTAGGATTAGTAAACAATAAAGTTTCAATAACACCAACACCTAGTAAAATTTTTATACGCGAATCTAGTCATTACGTAGATAGAAGTAAGCTTATTTACCAAAAAGCTATTCACTTTATAGAAAAAGAGGCCTTAAGTAATATTAAAGTTAATGATGTGGCTAAAGCCTGCGGACTTTCAAGAAGAGGACTCGAAAGAGTTTTTCAAGAATCCAATCTACAAGGTCCTGCACATTTTATTAGAGAGATAAAATTAAAAAAAATAATTACCTTACTTGAAACAAGCTCATTAAATCTAGCGCGTATATCTTATCAATCTGGCTTTTCTGACGCAGCAGGTTTATCTAACTTTGTTAAAAGAATGACGGGGCATAGCCCTCGCTATTATAGAAAAGACAATAGCTAACCTTACTTAGTTAGAGGCCTTTATCTCTGATGACGTAAGTATTGTGGACTATGAAGCCCACCCTCACATCAAAGGTGCCGTATCAGTTTAGCCTTTAATAAAATCTATCGACTTGTAAAAACTATACTTGTATTAATGCCTCCAAAACCAAAGGCGTTAGAAAGCACTGTATTTATAGGTTGTTTTGCTCCTTTGGGATGAATGATTAAATTGAGGCTCTCATCTACAGGTTGCTCTAACCCTAAATAAGGACTCTCATTACGTTGCATCATCAGTAATATAGCGACAACTTGAATAGCAGAAGCAGAGCCCAAGCTATGACCAAATCTAGCTTTAAGAGCGACTGTTAATGGCTGTTTTTGAGCACTTTCAAAAACTCTAGACATAGCTAATGCTTCGTTCTTATCATTCTGTGGAGTTGCGCTAGCATGTAAAACACAGACATCTACCTGAACTCCCCATATATCAGCTGCATCTAGAGCTTTCATCATCACCTCAGCCACTGAAATTCCCGCATCTCTTGGTTGAGTCATATGTGCGGCTTCATTGCCAATCGCATTACCTGCAATCTCAGCATAGATATTTGCTCCCCTTCCTTGAGCGTGAGCCTCAGACTCCACAATAAAAAACGCTGCCCCTTCTGCAAAAACAAAGCCATCTCTACCCTGTGTACAAGGCTGCATGATTTGCTTAGGCGAAACCACCTTAAGAGAGGTTAGCGCAGCAGCCGTATACGGAGCCATAGGGCATTCAGTTGACCCTGCAATAACAACATCAGCTAAACCAAGCTCAATCAAACGTTGCGCCTCAATAAGAGCTGTATGCCCCGCTGCACAAGAATTAGCATGAGCTGTTGTCTGACCTGTAATACCTAAAAGCATCGCAATTTGAGCAGGAGGTGTTACATGCAGTAATTCCAAAGATACTGACGGCTTAGCTCTGTACCTGCCGCCTGATTTTTTAGCCTCTAAATATTGTTCATGCCCTAACTCAGCTTGTGAAAATCCACTTAGAGCTGACCCATAAGTTACAGCCCAGCGATCAGCTTGCTGACTAGAAACCTTACAGTTAGCTAACACTTCTGTAAGCCCCGCATCTTGCAATGCTAACAAAGATCCCAATAGAGATAATTCCGTCACCCTATCCGCGTGTTTAGGCATCTTGAGATTAGGGTAATCCTGCTTTAGCGTAGACCAAGCATCCTCTACATCCGCATCTGAAACTAAATAACCACCCACACCTTGGTCTGTCACTTGCCACTCTGGCATCTGCTGAGAAAATAAAGCCTCCTCAAAATCAGACTTGCCAGTGCCCAACACTGTCACTGGCCCCATCCCTGTAATTACCGCTTTATTCATCATACCCGAGCTATTATTTAGCCCTATTCAACTCCTGTAGATATTAACCACAGAAAACGCAAAAAACACAGAAAAATGATACAGCAATTTAAGCTTTTTAATATTCATTATAAACCTCATCTACAAGTTGCTTAACAGAGATTAATTATTGAAAAAACGTAGGATTTTTCACTAGCTCTTTACCTACCTTGTAGTGGCTTAGCTAAAGGAACCATTAACCCAAAATGCACGAGTTTTGGATGAGAAAAGGCGGCGCAAGAGAATTTTAAGTGAGGTGTGTAGAGAGCTACTCGCCTTGCTTAAAATTTGAGATAGCTGTCTTTTATCGCTAAAAGAACAAGTTTTCACAATTTATCTCTACTTACCTTGTAGTAGCTTAGCTTACCTTAGATGCAAGGCGTTTAAGGGCTAGCTGTAGAAAAAGCTACTGCTATGTCCTTAAAGAACACAGCAGATGAGGTGAGATAAGCTGCGCCTATCCCATTAAAAAAGACTTAGTCTTTTTTAATAACCTCTAGCAGAAGAGATTCAATATAGTTGGTTATTTCTTGAATCGCCAACTGATAAGGCGATTCTTTGAGGCTTTGTATATTGGTGCGCGCTTGATTGATAATAGCTAGCCCTTTATCGACGCTTAGTTGCAATCCTTGTTGATAGCCGTCTGCTTGCTTGAGCAACTCTAAGTCGAGTGGTTGTTGATCTTCAATGCCTTTGGTAAAGTAAGCTTGCTGTTCAGCTGATGAATATTCAATAATTTTAATAATTGGCCAAGTTAGCTTACCTTTGTCTAAATCTGTATTCAACGTTTTTTGACTAGCTTGTTGTGAAGCCTCATCACTGAGCAAATCCAAACAATCATCATAGATTTGATAAGCAATACCTATATTCATCCCATAATCAAAAAGCTGCTGTTGTTGATGCTCGTCTACCTCACTAATTAAAGCACTTAATCCTGTAGCAGCAGCAAATAGTAAGCCTGTTTTCTTGCCAATAATTTCAATATAATCGGTTTCGCTCATCTCTAAATCAAAGCAACGGAAACTCTGTTCTATTTCTCCTTGGCATAAATCACGAGCTACTTCACCAATACGACGAGCTACCTCACGCTGAGTAAACCCACTAGACAGGAGTAACGCCTGAGCAAAGAGAGCATCGCCAAGTAAAACGGCGACATTGTTGCCCCATTTCTCATGCGAGGTTTTTTCTCCTCGACGAATATCAGCTTTATCAATCACATCGTCATGCACTAAGCTAGCTACATGAATAAGCTCTAAAATAGCAGCTAGGCGAATATGCTCCTCTCCTATATCATCAATAGCTCCAGCCATGAGCAAGGTTAGTGTCGGTCTGATACGCTTGCCTTGAGTCTGGCAAATATCTGCCATACAAGGTTTAATGACTGGAGAAAAATCATCTAGCTGAGATACAATAAGTGTATCAACCTGCTTGAGTGCTTTTTGCAACTCTTTGACTGGTAATTTTTTAGCAGCTCCAGATTTCAACCATGCGAGGGGACTGATAATTTCTTGCTGATTGAATAAATTAATTGTGGATGCCGGCATTATTTAAACCAAAGATAACATTTACTACCTAAATATAAGAAGCTTAGACCTAAAACTATACTTAACATAAAGTACCCTCCCATTTTAAGCAAAGATAAAAACTCTATATTTCCAAACTTGTCACCCTCTCCTATCCAAGAAGAAAAAGTAGTGAAACTAGCTAAGAACCCTGAAATAAGAAATGCAGTTAAAAATGCAAGACTAGCCTCACTCGCATCTTGAGTCTTTATCGTCGTGAGCCAAGCACTCACCCAGCCAAATAAGAAGCAACCTGCAATATTGCAAACTAGCATGCCTACAGAAAGAGGAGTTTTGACCAAATACTGATCAAAAAAATGTGTCATAAGATAGCGACTCACTGCGCCCAAAGCTCCGCCTAGCATCACCCATAAGCACAACTTTAAACCTATCATGACTTTAAAGCTCTTCTGGAGTTTGCAGTAGATCTTGAACGCGGTTTATTAAAATGCCTGCATCGCCTCCATCCACAACACGGTGATCAAAAGTCAACATCAGCTCAGCTTGTGTTACTGGCACAAAAGCTTGCACTTGCTCGCTCCAAACAGGTTCCTTGCGTCCAGATCCCATACCTAAAATAAGCGTCTCATTAGGTAATGGAATAGGAGTTCCCCAAGTAAGTCCAAAAGTACCAAAATTAGTTACTGTAGCTATACCTCCCTTGGTTTGCTCTTCAGTCAATCTTCGTCTGCGAGCCAAATCAACTAAATTTTTGTATTCATCAAATAACTGAGCTGTGGTTTTAAGGTTTACATCCTTGATCACTGGCACCATGACACCGTCTGCAACTTGTACTGCCACACCTAAGTCAATACTCTTAGGCCTAACAATATTTTTACCGACAAGGTACCCCGCTGTACGGGCATCCTCTCCTAACGCTATAGCAAAGGCACGTAAAATATACAGCGTTAAACTAGGTTTAGGATTAGCATGTGAACGGTGCTCTAATAATGTATCTAATACAACAGGGCGACCTACAGTCGCAAGTGGGCGATTCCAACTACGACGCATAGCATCAGCTACTTTTAAACGCATAAATGAAGCCTCTTCACGTGGCCAAGCATCGACATCTTCTAAAAATTTCTCTAAATCTTGAATAGTCACTCTGCCCGCTGAACCTGTACCTGATATTGCTGATAAATCAGGCTCTTGCAGCCCTAATTCATCCATACGAGCACGCATGCGTGGAGAAATATATTCGACACCTTTGACCACGGCAGGTACTGGTAAGCCGTCAATACTTGGCTTAACCTCTTTAGGTTGATAGTAGCTATCTGAATCTTGGTTAGGCACGTCAAAATGACTCTTGCTTTCTTGCTGCTCAGGTTCTGATTCTACTTCTAATGAAGCTTCTGATTTTTGAGAAGTTTGTGGTTTTTGCTCTGAGCCTTTTGTGCCACTTTCCAACTGATCAGTAGTCATGACTCCTGTTTTTGACACCTCTTCTTCTGTAGCTTCAATAAATCCAAGCACTGAATTTACGGCATAAGTAACGTCTTCTTCACAGATAAAATCAAGCATAGTTCCAGCACATAAAGTAGTCACAGCCATCGTCGCCTTACTTGTTTCTACTTCAATAATTTCTTGATCGACCTCTACTTGATCGCCCACTTTTACAAGTAAGCGTAAAATTTTAGCCTCAGCAATAGATTCACCTAATTGAGGCATCGTGATGGGTACTCTTGGCATAATGATTAAATGTTAAAATGGGTAATATTATTGGTGCAATAATTCACGCATTGCTTGTGCAATTGATTGAGGAGTTGGACGGTGTGTTGACCAAAGTTTAGGATGAAAAGGAATAGGTGTGTCTTTTGAGTTCAATGTTTTCGGTGCTGCATCTAACAAGTGAAAACCATCTGCGACAATTTGCTTAACGACCTCAGCTACAATTCCACCCCAAGGAAAACCCTCACCAAGCACTAATACTCGACCCGTTCTCGCAATAGAGGCTAACACTGTATCAATATCAATTGGCTTAACCATACGTAAGTCAACAACTTCTATATCCCAATCACTTTCTTCTTTTAACGCATCTGCAGCACGTACAGCTTCATGAACCATGGCACTGTAAGTAACTATAGTTGCGTGTTTGCCCGAGCGCACAACCCTAGCCTTGTTAATCGGCAGGTCTGGTTCTCCTAACTTGTCAGCCTTGAGCCAACGATAGAGGAACTTGTGCTCACAATAAATAACTGGATCAGGCATTTGCACGGCTTCTTTAAGCATGTAATAGGCATCCTCAATAGTAGCAGGCGTCATTACCACGAGTCCTGGATAGTGCGAATAAATACTTTCTAAGCACTGACTATGAAAAGGACCTGAACCAGGTGTTCCTCCTGATGGCAGACGAACTGTCATCGGCACAGGTACTCCTGTTCGGAAATAATGCGTAGCTGCATTGTTCACAATTTGGTTAAACCCAACTGTAGAAAAATCAGCAAACTGCATTTCAATAATGGGTTTCATACCATTAATTGCAGCGCCAATAGCTACTCCAATCATGGCGTCCTCACTAATAGGAGCATCTAAGACCCTGTCTGGATATTTTTTCTTTAACCCTTGAGTTGCTTTAAACGCTCCTCCAAAATTACCAATATCCTGCCCATAAATGAAGACTGAATCATCCTCTGCAAGGCATTCGTCTTGGGCTTGTTTAATTGCTTCTATATAAGTAATACTCATGTTCCAAAAATCCTAATACAATACTAAACTAAATTAGACGATAGTGCGCGCCAATCATCTTTGAAAGGATCAGGATCTGGTTCTTGCTGAGCTTGGGCAACTGCCTCTTGAATTTCTGCTTGCAAAGAATCATGTAAATCTTGATATTTTTTTTCATCTAGCATGCCTTTTTCCATAAGAAAATTTTTGGCATTAACTAAACCGTCTGAACCTAGTTTTGATTGCTTAATTGCTTCATCTACATAAAAAGCGTCATCATGCTCTCCATGTCCTGATAACCTTAAAAAGTTGGCTTCTATGAGCTGAGGTCCAGCCCCATCTCTCGCTCGATCTACCGCATTAGACACCACATCTAAACACGCGACAATGTCAGTACCATCTACGCTGTACCCCTCCATGCCATAGCCCTTAGCTCTATCGATAAGTTTCTCGCAGGCGTATTGACCTGAGTTAGGTGTAGAGTAAGCATACTGATTATTCGCAATAACCACCACCAAGGGTAATTTTTCTACAGCAGCAAGATTAACTCCCTCATGAAACGCGCCAGTTGATGTGCCTCCATCACCAATACAAGTGCCTCCTACCTTGCCTTTTAAGGTGCCTTTGATTCGCTCACTCATAAGCGCACCTGAAACAACAGAAGCCGTCGTACCTAAATGACTAATCATAGCAAACAAGCCCTCTTTTGGCCTACCTCGATGAACATTCCCATCACGACCACGCATAGGCCCCTTAACTGAACCTAAATAAGTACGTGTAGAATCTAACAAACTCTCTCCAAAGGCTAAACGCCCTGCTTGATCCCTAATTAAAGGAGCATAATAATCTGTGCCCTTACGCAAACAAGCACCTAACGCACCACTAATAAGCTCTTGACCATTACCTACATATACACCTCCTAAGATTTTACCGGCTTTATACAAACTGGAAAACTTATTTTCTAACATACGTGACTTTAACGCCACTTTGTACATAGCATAAACACCCTCAAGACTAATCGCTTGATTTCTATTTTGAAGAGGTAATGTTAATGGTGCTGACATAAATTTAAATCAAGCTAGATATAAATTATCTAAAATTCAATATTATTATTAAATATTAACGTGATGAAATAAAAAATAACACACCTATTAGTTAGAGTAACCGCAAAGTTGTAAGCAACTACAAATGATTAAGCTTGAATATACTCATCATCTAAAGTAATTATGAGGCCACATAAAGTTATCAAACTATCTTAATTTTATCAATAACATGAGTGCTCATATTGAACCTTTTAACATCAACCATCACGAACTACCTGCTGACGGCTTATATTTAGATGGTGAGTTGACAGAGTCTATTTTCACATTTAGAGATAAGGATAATATTCAATTTATAGCTCCTCTATATTACGAGCTAGAAATAACTCGATCACAAAATGATTTGGAGATTGCAGCTAATCTACAAGCAACCTTTGATTTCGATTGTGTGCGCTGCCTCAAAAAATCTCGCATCACTATTACCTTAGAAAACAGCCAACTTTGCGAGCCAGTTCAAGGGCATCAAACTGATATAACACCCTTCATTGCAGAAGAAATCCTTCTTAATTTCCCAGAAAACCCTAAATGCGAACATGCAGACACCAAAACTGAATGCTCTTGGGACACTAATTATGCACATCAAGAAGAAGATGAAGAATCCATAAAAAGTGAAAAAAATCCTTGGAAAGACCTCGAAGATATGGTAACTACGTCTTCCCAAGAGCAAGAAAAGTCTTAATTACCAAGGTAAATAAAGAAAAAAGCTCAATATTATTAATACTTAAAACCCCTTTATCATGGCCGCACCAAAAAGAAGAACTTCAAAAATGAAATCACGCTCACGTCGTGGTGCAAATCGTTGGCGCAAACCTTTACTTAAGTCTTGCCCAGAATGTGAAACTAAAATTCCTGGTCATATTGCTTGCCCTTCTTGTGGTTTTTACCACGGTCGCCAAGTTCTCAATATTGAGGCTTAATTAAAGCCTTTTTAATATATCAAAAAAACTTCAGCTTATAAACAGCTGGAGTTTTTTTGCTTATACAGACCTTATTTATATTTAGATTAGATGATGAAAATTGCCCTAGATGCAGCTGGCGGAGACCATGCTCCACAAGCTATGATTGCAGGTACTAAATCTGCACTCTCAACTTACTCTGATATAGAGACCTTGTTTCTTACAGGACCACAAGAACTCATTTACAAAGAACTAAAATCTCAAAATCTCAATGATACACGTATCGAAATTGTTAATGCCCCAGAGATTGTTGAGATGCACGAATCAGGAGCTCTCGCCTTACGCAAAAAGAAAAAATCTTCAGTAGCTATCGCCATTGACCTTGTAAAGTCAGGCGACGCTCAAGCCGCCATCTCTGCAGGCAATACCGGAGCTGCAGTAGCTGCAGCTACCATCAAGCTACGCTTACTCGAAGGTGTAGAACGTCCAGGCATAGCCTCACCTATCCCCAACAAGCATAAAGTCATCAACCTTATGGATGCTGGAGCTAATCCAGACGCCAAAGTACAGCACCTCATTGCTTACGCTATTATGAGCGGTGTTTATGCTCAAAACGTATTTAATATCGCACGCCCAACTATTGGACTCGTCTCAAACGGCGAAGAAGAAGAAAAAGGCTCAGAATTTACCAAAGAAACTTTTAAAGCTCTCAAAGCATTAGTTGCAGAACATGGTGACGCACTACCCTTTGAATTTATTGGTAATATCGAAGGCAGTGACCTATTTACTGGCGAAGTCGATGTTGCGCTTTGCGAGGGATTCGTGGGCAATATCGTACTCAAAAGCTGCGAAGCCACAGCCAAAGCTCTCACCAATATGCTAAAAGAGCAAATTATGAGCAACCCTATCAACAAGCTTGGAGGATTACTAGCTAGTGGAGCCTTCAAACGCGTTAAAGAAAAACTCAGCCCAGATCAAGTAGGAGGCAGCCCTCTACTTGGAGTCAGAGGCAATGTTATGATCTCGCATGGTGGAGCGTCAGCCTTGGCTATTCATAACGCTATACGCATGAGTAGAGAGGCCATCAACCATGATGTCAACGGCCATCTTGAAGCCGCACTTAAGCAATTTATTAAAACCTAAATAGCCACGCGCTAATAAAGGCTATTTAACCTAATCTCAACTTGACAGAGTGAACGATTAAGCTTAATCTCCAGCGCGCCTTAGAGGGGCGCTTATACTATGAGTCAAAGCACAAAAAAACATGTTGTTATATTAGGAGCTGGTTTTGGTGGATTAAATGCCGCCAAACAACTTTTAAAAGCCGATTGTCAAGTCACATTAGTTGACCGCAATAATCACCATTTATTCCAACCACTCCTTTATCAGGTAGCTACGGCTCAATTATCTACACCTGATATTGCTAAATCTATTCGTTCAACTTTACCTATGAATAAGAACGTTAATGTTCTTATGGATGAGGTTATGGGCATTGAATTAGATAAAAAATCAGTTCAACTAGCTAGTGGAAACCATTTAAATTATGACTACCTCATCATTGGTCTTGGTGCTGTTAGTGGCTATTTTGGCAACAATCATTGGGCAGAACACTGTATTGGGCTTAAATCTTTAGAAGAAGCTGTGCGCATTCGTCGTCGAGTACTCCACGCCTACGAAAAAGCCGAAGTTAGCAATAACCCAGAAGAACAGAAAAAACTCATGACAACTGTCGTTGTTGGTGGTGGCCCTACTGGTGTTGAAATGTCAGGCTCACTTATTGAGCTGGCTCGCCAAGTACTCAAAGGCGCTTACCACAATATAGACCCAAGCAAAGGACGAGTCATCCTCATTGAAGCAGCTCCTAAAGTCTTGGGCACCTTTGCAGACCCTCTTCCTCAGCGAGCCTTAGAAGCTCTAGAAGAGTTAGGTGTAGAAGTCAAACTCAACTCGCCAGTACAGAATATTACAGCTAATACAGTAGAGCTCAAAGATGAAACTATTCATGCTGAAAATATTATCTGGGCAGCTGGTGTACAAGCGCCTCAAATCACACAAACATTAGGTCTACCTACCAGCCGTGGTGGACAAATCCTCGTGGAGAAAGACTGCTCTCTACCTAACCATCCAGAAGCTTTTGCCATTGGAGATATTGTATCGATGAAAGATGCCGCAGGAAAACCTGTTCCAGGTGTGTCACCAGCAGCTATCCAAATGGGCAAACATGTAGCTAAGCTAATCCAAACGGAGCTTAAACTCAACAAATCAGCAGGTGAAGTAAAGCGCCCACGCTTTGCCTATTTTGACAAAGGCAGCATGGCGACTATTGGTCGTAGCAAAGCTATTGCAAGCTTTAGCATTTTCAAAATGACTGGAATCATTGCATGGCTCATGTGGCTCTTTATACACCTACTCTATCTCGTAGGGTTTAAAAATAAAATCTCAGTGCTGCTACAATGGTTCTACGCTTATGTTAACTTTCAACGTGGCGCGCGCATCATCAGCGGCCTCACCCACAAAAACCAAAATTAACCCTAACTTACCTAAGTAAGTTAAAATAACAAAAAGCCAGTGTGACTATTCACACTGGCTTTTTTATTTCATAAAAACCTCACGCAAAGCCGCAAAGACGCAAAGGTCTTTAAAAAGAAGATATTAACCACAGAAGACATAGAAATCAACAACCGTAATTATGATTTATCTATAATTAAATCAATAGTTTCCTCTAATATATTATTCATCTTTATTTTTATATTCAAATTGTTCTTTTGGAATATGCGCTTCTTTAGATGATGGGCTGACTTTATTTCCATTCACATCTAAATCTTTTCCATCCAAACTATGCTTAACATATGAAACTTATCTTGTCGGTGGTTAGCCCTTTATTTTTTGGCAAGCGAAAGAACAATATTTGATTTACAACGAGATAATTTCAATCTAACTTAGAGTTAGTTTAAAAAGGGTGCTTTTGCTTTAGATACGAGGCTCTCAAAGGCTAGCTGT
Source organism: Akkermansiaceae bacterium UBA4581 (assembly GCA_002386905.1). GTDB lineage: Bacteria > Verrucomicrobiota > Verrucomicrobiia > Verrucomicrobiales > Akkermansiaceae > UBA4581. The sequence continues at coordinate 68,375 of DGKB01000015.1, forward strand.
AGAAACCTACTGCTATGCCTGTAGAGAACGACGTAGATGAAATAAAAGCAGATTTTTCCTGTCCTCTCGCCTACGTCTCAAGTTGGCCGCGTGCCATGATCACTTTGCCTGTACGTACAGTTTCAATGATTTCAAATTCTTTTAGCATTTCTAGCACTGAATCCATCTTTTCACTTTCACCTGTGAACATGACTATCATTGATTCTGATGTTAAATCTAGGGTTTCGCCCTCGAAATGATCAATAACCTGTAACGCCTCAGTTCGATCTTCTTGTTTGACCAAGAATTTCACAAACATAAGCTCTTTAACTACTGTTTCAGTCGGATTATGCTCAAAACAATGAATCACATCAATTAGTTTATCAAGCTGCTTTACAATTTGACCTAGCCCAGCTCTTTCGCCGATAAGCCCGATAGTCATACGTGAAAATTGAATTTTAGAGCCTTTAGATACAACTAATGAGTCAATATTATAGCCACGACGAGCAAAGACCTGGCAAATACGCATCAGCACACCTGCTTGGTTGTTAACTAGTATAGAAAGCGTATGGACTTCTGGTAAAGAAAAATGAGACATGGTATTTTTTTAATTAAAAGTTAAAATTATTTTTTCAATTCCTAGGTAGAGCCTTCTGGTTTAGCCATTGGACCTTTTGGTCGCTCAATAAGCATCTCTTCGAGTGGTGCTCCAGCTGGAATCATTGGGAACACATTATCAGTTTTAAGGCACTCAGCATTAATGAGTACTGGTCCGTCATTATAATCGAGTGCTTGTTGCAGCACTTTTCTTACATCAACTGGACGTTTGATATTGAATCCTTTCACTCCATAAGCTGCAGCGAGCTTAACAAAATCTGGATTACCCTCTAAATCCACACCAGATTTACGATCATCAAAGAATAGCTCTTGCCATTGCCTAACCATCCCAAGGTAATGATTATTAAGCACAAGAATTTTAATAGGAAGCTTGTGAATAGCAGCTGTGGCTAATTCACACAAAGTCATCTGAAAACCTCCATCACCTACTACACAGGCTACAATTTTATCTGGGCATGCAAACGCAGCTCCAATAGCTGCAGGAAACCCAAACCCCATAGTCCCTGCTCCACCTGAGCTGAGCCATTCAAAAGATTGATGATTTTTATAAAATTGCGCAGCCCACATCTGATGCTGACCTACGTCTGTTGACATAATTGCTTTGCCCTGTGTTAATTGATAAAACTCATCAATGACTTGTTGCATTTTTAGGCCGCCTTGCTTCTTATAATTAAGTGGGTATTTCTTCTTATAACCATCGAGATGTTTAAGCCAACCTTGAGTTTCTAATGGCTTAATTTTTTTATTGATAGCTTGTAGCGATGCCTTAGCATCACCAATGATAGCCACATCCACTTCTATCATTTTATTAATTTCAGCGGCATCAATATCAAAATGAATTTTCTTAGCATTACGACAAAACATCTCAGTTTTACCCAAGATTCGATCATCAAAACGCGACCCTACATTAATAATTAAATCACATTCAACCACGGCTTTATTAGCATAAGCCGTTCCATGCATACCTAGCATGCCTAGAGCCAATTCATGTGTCTCAGGAAACACCCCCTTACCTAATAGAGTACTGGTTACTGGACAGCCTAATGTCTCAGCAAAATACATAAGCTCCTTATCCGCACGAGCAATCATCGCCCCTTGACCCGCTAGTATAAGAGGTCTCTTAGCTTCATTGATAAGCTCAATGGCTTGATCAATTTTAGATTCATCAATATTAAAAGCTTTTTCTGGGTGGTAACCAGGCAAATCAATTTCTGCATCCAATGAGCCTGTAAACTCTCCTTGAGTCACGTCTTTAGGTAAATCAATGAGTACAGGACCAGGTCTACCAGTTGTCGCTATATGATAAGCTTCTCTTGTGATTCGAGGAATATCATTAGTATTTTTAACCAAATAATTATGCTTAACAACTGGCAAACTAATACTAAATGTATCAGCTTCTTGAAAAGCATCCTTACCTAGCATCCATGTTACTTGCTGACCAGAGAGCAAAATCATCGGCACCGAATCCATCTGTGCTGTCATTAAGCCAGTAATGGTATTACCTACACCAGGACCCGATGTAACTAGAACTGCGGCAGGCTTACCTGTAGCACGCGCGTAACCGTCAGCCATGTGTGTAGCGCCCTGCTCGTGACGACTTAAAATAAACTTAAGATTAGTGTCTGTTGTCTCAAGAGCATCAAAAATAGGCAGAGCCGCCCCACCAGAGTAACCAAATATATACTCAATACCTAAGCTATTGAGTGTTGTTAATAAAGCTTGCGCGCCGTCTAAATTCATAAAATACAGTTAATTTAATCAAACCTTACTTTTTAATCTCTAACAAATCAAGAAAATTAAGGTTTTTTCTCTAAAGTGGCGTTTCCCTTAATTATTTAAGAGAGTAAAATGCAGACAAAAACCCTAAAGACAACCATTTTAAAAATGACTAGACAGAAATATTGAGGCTGTTATGATAACCTAACTTATATAAAAGTAATTTAACTTAAAAAATAGTAACTATTATGAATGAATTAGTAAAAAGTGATAAAAGTTTCGTAGCCGCCCTCCTACTCTGTATATTCCTAGGTGCTATAGGTGTACACCGTTTCTATGTAGGCAAAATAGGTACTGGCATCCTTATGATTCTCACATTTGGAGGCCTAGGCATCTGGAACCTTATTGACCTCATTCTCATTATTATAGGCAAGTTCACTGACTCTACAGGTAAGATCATTAAAAGCTAAATAGCTTTAATCTATACAAAAACCCAGCATGAGTAATTCATACTGGGTTTTTCTATTTAAGAAACTTTATAGCTTAAAAATACAAGCTATTTAGTCTCCAACAATAGCTACTATTATTGAAATAGCTCTGGTTGCTCTTGCTTTAGACCTCTAGGTACTTGCAAACCAAACTTTTCATAGGCAGCAGGCATGGCTACGCGACCTCGAGGAGTGCGCTTAATGAAACCCTTCATCATCAGAAACGGCTCATTGACTTCCTCAATAGTTGAACTTTCCTCTCCAAGTGCCATAGCCAAAGTGTTAAGACCTACAGCAGTGCCATTAAATTTATGGATAAGCGCTTCTAAAATTTGTTTATCCATTTCATCAAGACCGTCCTCATCAATATCAATCATCTGTAATGCCGCAACGGCTACAGGTTGATCGATAATCCCCTTGGCTCTTACCTGCGTATAATCTCGCACCCAACGCAGCAAATTATTAGCAATACGAGGTGTACCGCGTGAACGTAGCGCAATCTCTCTTGCTCCTTCTGGCAACAACTCAACACCTAATAAATCAGCCGAGCGTAATAATATAGCGCTCAAAGACTCGACCTTATAATAATCCATACGGTTAAGTAAACCAAATCTAGAGCGTAATGGAGCAGTTAACGAACCTGAGCGTGTCGTAGCTCCAACCAAGGTGAATTTAGGCAGCTTTAATTCTACTGACCTTGCAGAAGGGCCACTATCAATCATAATATCTAATTTATAGTCCTCCATAGCTGGGTATAAATATTCTTCAATAGCTGGATGGAGTCGATGAATCTCATCAATAAATAAAATATCTCCTTTAGTGAGATTAGTTAGGACACCAGCTAAATCTGCAGCTTTATCTATTTGAGGCCCAGATACTGTGTGTAAATTGGCGCCTACAGTTTGAGAAATAATGCTCGCTAGAGTCGTTTTACCCAATCCTGGAGGTCCACAAAGCAAAATATGCTCCAATACATCTTCTCGATGTTGAGCTGCTTCTATCATGAGTAATAAGCGCTCCACCACCTTATCTTGCCCAGAAAAACCTATAAAATCCTTAGGTCTTAGAGATTGTTCTAGGTCTATATCTGGCTCATCAAAGTGCCCTGAAACATCATCATTAATCATGGCGAGATTATTTCATATTAAAAAAGACTTGTCGAGCTAAGAACTTTTTGCTTAAATTCGCCCTCGCTCATTCCGCTTAGGTTCTAAGTAAGGAATAAAATTGTATTTGATCCATCCTATTATGAAAGTTCTTTCTTCACTCGCTTCAGCAAAAAAGCGTCACTCAGATTGTCAAGTTGTTAAACGCAAAGGCACTCTATACGTTATCTGCAAAACTAATCCTCGTTTCAAAGCGAGACAAGGCGCTACCCGCGGTACTCGTTTGAGTAAAAAAGGTGTTAAGTAAGCTTTATTATTACTACAAAAAAAACCTCATGATTGATTGACCTATGGTCTTCTCAGCATGAGGTTTTTTTATATAACATCCACACCTTACAGCTCAACTATTCTATGCTTTATTACATCTGTTACAGTGCTATTATTTTATGCCTGTGCGGTTATGGGGCGCATCGTTTTTTGATGCTATACCTATATTTTAAGCATAAAAACCACATTCCTCAGCCTCAATCTAATTTTGATGAACTTCCCAAAGTAACCATCCAACTACCGATTTTTAATGAGCAGTATGTAACTGAGCGCCTCTTACAAAAGGTCAGTGAAATGGATTACCCCAAAGATAAGTTACATATCCAAATCCTCGATGACTCAACAGACGAGACTCAAGAAATAGCTCAAAATAAAGCCCTTGAATTAAAATCTTTAGGCTATAACGTTGATTACCACCATCGCACTAACCGTACTGGATTTAAGGCAGGCGCATTAGAAAATGGACTCAAGCATACAGACGCCGAGTATTTACTAATTTTAGATGCAGATTTTAGCCCTCAAGCATCATTATTACAAAACACGATTCATTATTTTACTAACCCTAATTTGGCTGTAGTTCAAACTAGATGGGGGCATATCAATCGTAACTATAATCTACTAACACGTATCCAAGCTATACTACTAGACGGCCACTTACAAATTGAACAAACCGCACGTTGCCGTAGTGGCCGATTCTTCACCTTTAATGGCACTGCTGGAATCTGGAGAAAACAAGCTATCGAGGACGCTGGAGGCTGGGAGCATGACACTCTCACTGAAGACATGGATTTAAGTTACCGAGCCCAACTCAAAGGCTGGAAATTCCTCTTTTTAAATCATATTGAAACTCCTGCTGAATTGCCACCTGATGTTAATAGTTTCAAAAGCCAACAACACCGCTGGGCCAAAGGAGCGATTCAATGCTGCCTCAAAATACTACCCACTATCTGGAAAAGTAAAGCACCTCTATTCATCAAATTAGAAGCCACGAGTCATCTAACCTCTAATTTTGCATACTTACTATTACTCATGTTAGCTGTGCTTCTTAACCCTCAATTTAACAGCCCTGAACTACCTGTATGGTTAGATATTCTCATGCAGGCAGTTATTTACACGTTAGGCAGCATCTCCTTAATATCTTTCTACCTCATCTCACAGCTTCAGCTTAATAAAGGCTCTATATTTTCGTTTCTTATCAAACTACCTTTACTCATGGGTGTAGGAGTCGGCATGTCAATTAACAATGCTAAAGCAGTATTGGAAGCTATATTTCATCAACATAGTAGCTTTGTGAGAACCCCCAAGTACTGCATCTCTAAAGAAGGCAAAGTTCCTATCAAAAAAATACTCTACCGACCCATCAAATCATTTACAGTACTTTTTGAAGTACTCTTTGGCTGTTATTTTACATTTTTAGTTAGTTACTTCTTAGTTAACCATAATTATTTAGGAGCTATCCTATTAGCTATATTTCCTATTGGGTTTTTCTATATTGCTTTTAATTCTTTATTTCCTAATCTTTTTACTGCCCACCATTGCAGTAAAAACACATAAACTCAGAATAAATTGTACTAAAAAACCAATATTTAGTATAACTTGCCATAGCTATTACAAGCCCTATGTCAAATACTCTGCCGCATAAAAAATCACGCATTTTAAAACGCTTAATTAAATGGGCGTTTATTATGAGTATCTTAGTTGCTGTGGCTGTAGCCATATTTCTATCCATCAAGATTAAGCCATATTGGGAACGTGCCGAAGGCTATGATTTATCCCTAATAAATAATATTGAACTTCCTAGTATTATTTATGATAAAAACAGCCAAGAAATAGGTCGTATTTTTGTTGAAAACAGAAGCCCAGTAAAACTTTCAGAAGTAAGCCCCAAATTCATCAAAGCTCTCATTGCCGGTGAAGACCAACGTTTTTACGAGCATGACGGTGTTGATTACATCGGCTTATTTCGCGTGGCTTACCTCTACATCAAAGACAGAGAATTCACCCAAGGAGGCAGCACTCTTACTCAACAGCTAGCTAAAAATGCCTATCGGCTACCAGAAGAAGCCAAAGAGCGCGGTGAAAGCCAACTCGAAAGAAAGCTAGTTGAGCTCTGTCTCGCTAGACGCATCACCAAAAATTTTACTAAAGACGAAGTTCTAGAATTTTACTTAAACCGTATTATTTTTGGTTCTGGCTACTACGGAATCCGCAGTGCCTCACTTGGATACTTTGGCAAAGAACCTAGTGAACTTAACTGGCAAGAATCAGCAAGCCTAGTTGGCACCATTAAAAATCCGAGTGCCTTTGGACCTACACGTAGCCGACATCTATCTGCACGCACCCAAGTACTCAAACGCCTCAAAGATGAATCTATTATTACTAAAGCTCAATACCAAGAACTCAAAGAGAGCAAACACGTGCTCAACCGAAAACCTTTAATCCGACAAACATCACACCTCTACGTGCAAATCCTCAAAGAACTAGAATCAAAAATCACAACACAAGAATTTAATCTAGGTGGATTTCATATCTACACCTCTATTGATAAAAACTTACAAGATTTAGCCCAACAAACACTCACTCAACACCTAAAATCAATAGAAGAAAAACCCAACTATAACCACCCTCTCTACCAAAACTATTCAGGCACCAAAATGCCAAAATACTTACAAGGCTCAATCCTCATCAAAAACGAACAAACTGGTGAAATAATCACCTACATTGGTGGGAGAGACTTTGATCATTCACAATATGATTTCATCAAGTCAGGCAAACGCCCATTGGGCACCGCCTTTATCCCGTTTATCTATGCAGCCTACCTCAAAGACTCAGGCAAACTCAACACACGAGTCATTGACGAGCCTCTAGACAACCGCTTTATAGGCATACATGATGGAAAAGGCATCCTAGGTGCCTGGGGGCAAGAGCAAGCCCAATCTCTATACCAAGGCAACATCTCCTTATACCACTCACTCATCCAATCTAAAATCAGTCCTACCGTCACCTTAGGTATCCAACATGGAGTTGCAAATATTCTCAAGCAAAGCTCTGGCTGGGGATTCAATTTTTCCAACCTTAACACCGAAGAACAGAACCTACCAAAATGGCTCTCTGGACAATACCCTATCTCCTTAAATCAAGCCCTAAACAATTACCAATCCTTACTAAGGCCTCAACATCCCATCAAAGACGAACATATCATCTATCAAATTAACAACCATCAACACCAAGAACTTTACAAGAGACATCGACCAACTATCACAAAAAACAACAATCCCAAAACATTAAACATAGTATCTGAGCAAATCAAACAAGCCCTCCACGACCAAATATTCCATCCACATGGCTACCTCAAAGAGTGGAAAGAATTATGGACTCCATACAAAAACCAAGACCTATCAGTCAAAACTAGTACAACAGCTAATTTTAGTGATACTTGGACTATAGGCTCACTAGCTCCTTACAGTTGCGGTATTTGGGTTGGGTTTTTTAATGGCAATAAAACCATCTACCCAAACGCTTTTGGCAAAGATTTATCTGGACCTATCTGGAACAAACTCATGCAATACATGGCAAAAAATTACAGCATCAACCAACGCAAAATAAACCATAACAACAGAACCACTATTTGCTCTAGAACTAGCCTAAAGACTAGAAATTTCAGCTACCAAGACAAAACATGCACAGCCTGCAAAAAACAAGGATTCACCGCACCTAATTACTCATTCTACTTAAAAAAACCTGATATAAATACTAGCTCTAAAAACAACCTTGCTATCACAACTACCGCAACACCCACACTCCAAGAATGCCAAGGCAACATAACCGACATCTACAACCAAGCTCTCTCTTTTTATCGACTAGACTTCATCAACGAGCAACTCGTCAGCGAATCCAAGGAGTCAAAAACAGCCACCAGCTACCTCCCTTACGCTATACAAGTTCCCTTACTTAGAGGCAAAGACCCCTACCTATCCCAAACCAAAATCCCCAATTTAAATATCATCAAAACCCCTCAATCTCCATCTAAAAACCAAAATCACTCTAATCCTCAAGCCTCTGACATCCTTACTGAATCACCATTCTCCAAAGACGCCATCTACAAAAACGACATTAAAAGCATCATGCTAAACACCCAAGAGCTCAGACCTTTTTAACTCAAACCGTAAATACAAATGAGTTCCACACAATCAATCCTCATTACAGGAGGTCATGGCTTCTTAGCCCAGAGCATCAACCAACATTTTAGCAAGCTTGGTCACCAAGTTCACGCCCCCAGCAAACATCAACTCAATGTCACATCAAAAGAGCAAACCCAAAACTACATCAAGCAACTAAACAATCTAGACCTCTGCATCATCAACGCTGGCATCACCATAGACAAAATCCTCCACAAACAAGACAGCCAATCATGGGATCAAAGCTACCAAGTCAACCTCAAAGGAGCCTTTCTCAGCGCACAATCCTGCCTACGTAAATTACTCAAATCAGAGCATGGCGGTCACATCATCTTCCTCTCTAGCTACTCAGCCATACACCCACCACTAGGGCAAGCCAACTACAGCGCCCACAAAGCAGCCCTACTAGGCCTCAGCAAAAGCATAGCCAAAGAATACGGCAACAAAGGCCTACGTAGCAACTGCGTCTTTCCAGGCTTCATCCCAAGCCCTCTCACCAAGCACCTCAGCCCAGAGCGTGAGCAAAGCATCCTAGAGCAACACCAGCTCAAACAATTTAATACCGCGCACAACGCAGCCAAATTCATCGCTCACCTCCATCTAGAGCAACCCTACATCTCTGGACAAACCTTCCAACTTGATAGCAGACAGAGTTAACACCTAAGCTTCTCTTAACTCTAACTAAGCTCCTAAACTCAGCTTAATCCAACTCACTCTCTATTGAGTAAACCACCCAAAACTCCAGCGCCTTCGCCAGCTTCTGGTCTATTCCAAGGAACATTACTCTCATCAGTTTGAGGAGTACGAGCTTTATAATTAGGCTCTCTAGTAGAAACACAACTCACCAAAGCCAACAAACTCACAACCAAAGACACAACTAACAACTTAAATTTCATAAAAATCACTATAAAAAACAACAACAAGTTAGTAAAGTTTAAACAACCAGATTAAACACAGCTAAGTGGCATACAGCCATCAATCAAATCAGCGATTGAATAATGAGCTAATAAGACAACATTATTTATAATGTTGCCCGAAAGGTGAGCGACAGCCTGAGTAAGGCTGGGCTCATCAAAAATCAAAGAACCGACCCCCAACATTACTACTTTTTTAGCTTATTTGGTTTTCGATAGATGGGGTTTCTATTCTTTGTTTTGTAGCTTTTTCACTACAAGTAAGAGAACGACTAAACCCAATGCCACTAAGGTATAAATCAACCATGTTGGGGATTGTTGCTCAGATGCTGTGGTTGTTGCTGTTTGTTCTGCTTGAGGTTTAGTTTGTTGTGTCGTTTGCTTCGGTTGGTTTACTTGTGGGGTGTTGGTAGCTAATAGGTTAGGATTGATTTTTGTTTTAGTAGTTTGATTATTCGCCAGTTGTGTGCTTTCTAGGTGTTTGCCCTCCTCTACATCCTTAAATATTTGCAATACTTCAGGGGCTATATATTCAGGGTCTTGCAATAGGTTTCTGTAATAGAGAATCCCTTTTAATTGAAAAGGTGCAGCTGGGTTTCCTTTTTTATGTAAACTTTCTAAATAAGCTTGAGTTGATCCTTCAGTAAATTGCTCTTCTGTTATCTCTTTTGTTTCTTCTAAATATCTTTGTGAAATAGAGTCTGCAATTCCTAATTGCTCTGACATTTTTATTAATTTTTTATTACTATTAATATAAGATTTTAAATCTCTTGAAATAAGACAAAATACAAATCGTCCTTCATGAAGCAATGTTGGGTCAGATTCTTCTAATGCTAAGTTTTGTTTGAAAATATATTCAAGAGACTTATAGTCTTTAGCCTCCCAATAAGATTGTAATTCTACTAATAAATATTCTTGAGCTTTCTTGCCTTCAAAATCTAATTTTTGATTTTGCTTTTCTGCAAAACATATACTAAATATGATTCCTATAATTAATAATATTTGCTTCATTATTCTCTAGGTATTTTTGGTTAATCAGTAGGCTATTTTCCTATGAGAGCATTTAATTTACTTTCTGCTCTACGAATAAACGTAACATTTACTTTTTCAGAAGACGGCCATTCTTTAATGGCGTAGCCATTTGGTTCTTGCATCGACCTACCTCTAGTCTGCATAACTGATTGTAACGAATTACCATTGAACAAATCAAAACCTACATTATAAGATTCTTTAGTTCTAGGAGTATCTGCTGATCCATTGGCAAACCCCCAACTAGGGTCGCCAATATTGTATAAAATAATTTCAGTGATCCCCATCTCTCTACCTATAAGAGCATACATCATATTATTACGTTTAAACCAATCCACCACGCAACCTGCTATAGTTAGCCTTTCTTTGTCCACACTTAAAAAGTGATAACCACAATGACTGTAATTGCCACCATAGTTTGATGGATTTGGAGCGAGCCAATCTAGATCACCTCCTATATTAGCCATATTTAAATGCCTTCTTCTTATTTGTTCTAGCTGCTTTATTCCTGGAAGTAAGTTTTTTGTTTCTGATTCTAAATGAGCTCGATAAGCATCTTGGGGGTCAGCAACTGTCTTT
>DGKB01000032.1 GCA_002386905.1 Akkermansiaceae bacterium UBA4581
TTTTTTCACTTTTTTTTAACACCCGTATCAAGAGACCTTGCCTTCTAACTCACATAACCTCAAATTCCTAGCTACAACAAGGGTTTTAGCCTTAATAATCACAAGTCTAAATCTTAGATTGTTTTCTATTTTTATAGATAAAATAACTTAGCTAAGCTTTTCTCTGTTAGATGTTTTATATCGATAAGTCTTAGTTGATCCTGTAATCAAAAATTATTCTTGCTTAATTTTAAAATAGTTAGCAACCTTTTTTCATGAAACTTATAATTTTTTTACTGGTATTAGCTACTCAATCTTTGTTCGCTTTGGAGCTTCCTTCAATTTTCAGTTCACATATGGTAATGCAGAGAAATTTAGCAAATCCTGTGTGGGGTTGGGATACTCCTAAATCTAAAATCTCTGTTACATTTGCCAATCAAATCAAAACCACGACCACTGATGAACATGGCAAATGGGAGCTAAAATTAGATGCCTTAAAGGCAAATACCAAGGGTCAAACCATGGAAATTCAAAATAATATTGGTCAAAGCATTGTATTAAAAGATATTTTAGTAGGCGATGTTTGGATTTGTTCGGGACAGTCAAATATGGAGTGGTCAGTCAAACAATCTAAAAACTCCCAAGCAGAAATAGCTAATGCCCAACACCCTATCATCCGTCTTTTCAATGTGCCTGGACATCATACAGGAGATCTTCCCCAAACTGAGTTAACAGAAAGAACTAACTGGAAAGCCTGTTCACCTAAAAATATCAAGGATTTTTCAGCTGTAGGCTATTATTTTGGCAGAGAACTTATAGAGAAAACTAATATTCCTGTAGGGCTTATTGGTTCTAATTGGGGAGGAACTAGAATTGAGCCCTGGACTCCTCTTGCAGAACAAGCATTGAAAGAAAATTATAAAAACGAAGAAACTAGAAAAAAATGGGACGCATATTTAAATCAATTAGCAAAATATAGAAAAAATTTAGAACATGCTCTTACTCATGGTTTACCTATACCTGTTAAGCCTTTAACTCCTGTTTCAAATCGTTTTTCACAGTCAGCTATTTACAACGCCATGATTTCGCCACTTGTAGGCTACGGCGTACGTGGTGCTATTTGGTACCAAGGTGAATCAAATGCTAGCGATGGCATTGAATACTTACCCAAGATTAAAAATCTAATTGAGGGGTGGCGTGCGGCTTGGAACCAGCCTAGTGATTTCCCTTTTTATTTCTATGTAGTTAAATTAGCTCAATTTAAAGAACCTCACCCAGAAGCCGAAGGAGGCGATCATTTTGCTCCGATTCGTGTCGCTCAAGATAGAATTCAAGAGCTGCCCCATACAGGTGTTGCATCTGCCATCGATATCGGAGCTGCTAGAGATATACACCCTAGAAACAAACAAGATGTAGGTAAACGCCTGGCTCTGTGGGCGCTACGTGATGTACATAATAGAGATATAGTTGTAGCTGGCCCTACGTTTAAGCAATTAAAAATCGAAGGCCCTCTTGCTACGATTCATTATAATCACTTGGGATCAGGATTGATGATTGGCAATAAACAAGGATTAGATCCTGTTATTGAAACACCAAACAGAAAAATCGAACACTTTGCCATCAGCGGAGCTGACAATATTTGGTATTGGGCTAATGCTAAAATTGTAGGTGACACTATTCAAGTTTCATCACCTAATGTCCCTAATCCTGTTGCTGTCAGATTTGCCTATACTTCAAACCCTAACAAATTCAATCTTTATAACAAAGAGGGCCTTCCTGCCGTCCCTTTTAGAACTGATGATGGTGAAAATAAGTGATTAATTATTTTAGGACGTATCTACCTTACCCATTATGGCAAGTAACGCTAGCTTTAAAATAGTTAACTTACACCTAAAAGTGCCTACCTTAGTGATGCTCGAATGAGATCGTCGATAGTTGCCTCAGGATTATTCTTGAAGGCTTTTTGCACTGATTTTTGTGCATCGGCTGATTTTAGACCTAGGGCTATGAGAGCTGCTTGAGCGTCTTGGAGGATGCTGTTGCCGTCTGCGCTGGATGTGGCTTCGCTTTGGGCTTGCCAGATTTCAGCAACTTTTATTTTATCTTTGAGCTCTACTACGATGCGTTCAGCAGTTTTTTTACCGAGGCCCTTGATGGTTGAAATAGTGGCAATATCGTTTTGGCTAACAGCTTGCTTAAAATCTAAAACTTTCATGCCGCTTAGAATCGCCATGGCAACTGAGGGCCCCACTCCACTGACTCGGTTGACGAGGAGCAGAAAGAGCTCTTTCTCCTCTTCTGTAGCAAAACCAAAGAGAGCTTGCTGAGTTTCCTTAAAAACAAGATGGGTATATAGCTCAACCTGAGCTCCCTCAACTGGCATGAGAGAGTCATAGGTTGATATAGGGATAGTGCAATCCAAAGCCATGCCTGGGCTGACCCATACCTCTAATTTATTAGGTAGGGCTCTGAGCACTTGGCCTTTGATTCTAGATATCATCTCTAGTTATGGATAAGCCAGAGATTAAGCTTGCTGCTCTCTAGCGGCTTTCGCTGCTGCGGCTTTGGCTGCATGCACCTCTGGAGTACATGATGAGTCGATTGGAGCTTCTGCTGCTTCGTCTTTGTATTCGATGAGCTTTTGCTCAACTAACCATGTTTCGAGCTCTGCTCCTGAAATATCTGCGAGCATTTCTCCATTAACTTCGACACAAGGAGAGAGACGCTGCTCACTCTTTTGCTCCATTTCCCAGCGAAAAGCAGGGTTGATGATAATGTCTTTTTCCTCATAGGCTAAACCGTATTTCTTAAGAATAGCACGTACGCCTTCGCTCCAACCACAATGGGTTTTAAGATAACAAGTAATAGTAAGTTCACTCATAATTTTTGTTTGGTTAATATAACTCTAATTAAAGACCGTCAAAGAGGATCATAAGAGTGTTAAATTTATTAGTCTTTTTTCTTAAGTTGGGGAAATAGAACCACATCACGAATAGTCGCTGCGCCTGTGAGCATCATAATGAGTCTATCTATACCAATGCCAATACCGCCTGCTGGAGGCATTCCATGCTCGAGTGCTTCGACGAATGCTTCATCAATATTTTGAGTCTCACCACCTGACTGACTTTCAAAACGTTCGCGTTGCTCATCTGGATCATTAAGCTCTGAATAACCTGGAGAGATTTCTTGCCCGTTGATAATTAGCTCATAGACATCTATGACTTTGCCATTCTCTTTGTTAACTTTAGCTAATGGTACTAGCTCCTTAGAAACGTGAGTCACAAAACATGGGTTAAACGTATGCTCTTCTACAAGTTTTTCAAAAACTTGCTGAGTGATTTCATAGTCTTCCATACCCGCTGAAATTTCAACACCTAGCTCTTTGCACTTGGCTCTATGAGCTTCTTCATCTAAATCAAACCAGTCATCTCCTGCGACACCTTTGATAAGCTCTGAATACTCAGCACGCTTCCATGGGCGAGAGAGGTCGATTATACGAGTAATATTACCCTCTTCGTCCTTGTGTTCGATTTTTAAACCACCGCAGAATTTTTCTGCGAGATGACAGACCATGTCTTCGACCATGTCCGCCATTTCTTTAAAATCAGAAAAAGCACAGTACGCCTCTAACATTGTGAATTCTGGATTATGGCGACGAGATATCCCTTCGTTTCTAAAATTACGATTAAGTTCAAATACCTTGGTGAATCCACCTACGAGTAAGCGTTTAAGGTATAATTCAGGAGCAATACGCATGGTAAGAGGCATGCCAAGTGCATTATGATAAGTTTCAAAAGGGCGCGCTGCGGCACCACCAGCTACATCTTGTAGCATAGGTGTTTCAACCTCAATATAACCTAAATTCCCTAGATAATTTCTGATTTCTGAAATCATTTGTGAACGCTTAAGGAAAATCTCTGCGCTTTGAGGGTTACTCATTAAATCCAAGTAACGTTGACGGTATTTGATTTCTCTATCTGCGACTCCATGCCATTTATCAGCCATAGGACGTAATGATTTAGTCAATGGTAATAAGTCACTGACATGGATGGTTGGCTCACCTTTCTTGGTAAAAAATGTTTTGCCACTTAGACCAATCCAGTCACCCCTATCCATGAGTTTCCAGGCCTGCCAAAGTTCATCACTAAGCTCCTTTTTACTAAGATACGCTTGGATGCTACCCTCAATATCACCAATAACGAGGAATTGCGAGTTACCCATGTCACGAATTGCTGTGATACGACCTGCGACTTGCACTTCTAAGTCTTCGATAAAGTTTTCTTTGAGGTTGGCTGGTGTATGTGTAGTAGGATAATTTGAGCCATAAGGATCTATTCCTAACTCCTTGAGTTTCTCCAATTTTTTACGGCGTATAGCAATGAGCTCAGATGAAGAAGGCGTTTCAGGAGTAGTGTTTGCTGGATCAGATTGATTCATAAAATAAAGTAAATTTTCTGGACTGTAAAACAAGCAACTCGATTTTGAAAGGAAATTCACATAAAGCCTGATGATAAGGTTTAAAACTCTTCATTTTAACCTAATATTAAGGTGAGGCACAACACAATCGTTAACGAGTCGTGTCACATCCAGCGAACCTTTGTACCTAGCGCGCTATTGTAGTGTCTCACCGCAGTCAGCACAGTATTTTGGATTTATTTTCTTTCCCAAGTACTTATTGCATGCTGGGCACCTCCAGTTTCGAAAGGAAAAAGTTAATACTCCAAAAATAAATACGACAGATACTTCTAATAAGTACATATCAGGTATTCCTTCTATAACATTTTCACTTCCTTCTTTATCTATCATTAAGAGAAAAATTACAGCTATTACTAGGAAGGGAACTAACATGAGCTGTCTATTTCTTCTCTTTTTGAATTCGATTTTATTATCCATAAGTGATTTATCTTACTATAAAAATATATAACGACCTTCTTTACAGCCATCAAGAGAAACGCCCCTTAAGCAATATTTCTACTTTTCACTCAATATAGATAAATACTCTGATTTTAGATAAGAAAAGGTGGCGCAGGACTGCTACACTCCCTAGTGACGTAGTCATTCATTTTGCAGAGCGTGGAACTTAGCGACAGGGTAATATTTTGAGGGTGGGTGCAAAAAGGTTGCTCGACCCTGAAAAAATATGAATTAGCCGTCTTTTATCGCTAAAAGCAGAGTATTTATACGTTGATCCAGTCGATGGGTTCAGTAGGCCCCGCCACTTGGCAATGAATTTTTTGAGGAGATTTTTGCAAGACATGGCTTATTGCCTCACGAGCCAATTCCGGAGTATTGCAGTCTGAACTAAGATGACCTAAAATTAGATTTTCTAATCTACCTTGGTTATTTTGAATGATAGTTGAGAGCACTTGCGCGGCTTCACTATTAGATAAATGTCCGTAAGGAGAGGCTATACGTTGCTTGAGAGCAAAAGGACGTTTGATATCACTAGTCAGCAAATCATCATCATAGTTGGTTTCCAAAATTAAAGCATCCACATGAGCAAAAGCATCTAATAATTCTTTGGAAAATTCACCTAGATCTGTGAGAACTCCAAAACTTTTTCCTCGATAATCAAAACGATACACCACAGGCTCAACAGCATCGTGATTAACCCTAAACGCTGTGATCTTTAATTCGCCTACAGTGAACGTTTGCTTAGGCTCGATAATACAAAATTTACTCGCAAATCCAGCTGCCTTATAAGCCTCTTCATGCTTACTTAAGCACCAACGATAATTGTTGTGTGTAATATAAATCTTACTTGGATAACGTTTGCCAAATACCTTGAGTCCTTGGACGTGATCACTGTGCTCATGAGTGATACAAATATGCTTGATATCACTAGGTTCACAATCCACAGCACGCATACGAAATTCTAGCTGTTTAGTACTTAAGCCTGGATCGAGTAATATCGTGTCTTGACCTGCTTGGATTAAAATAGCATTTCCTTTGCTGCCGCTACCTAAAACACAAAATCTAAAGTCACTACTCATCAAAAAGGGTATATAGCTTCAAAATAAAAAACGCACAAGTTGAAATGTAACTTGTGCGCTTTTTTATTAGCTTAAAATTATTACTACTGAGAGTCTTTCCACATAAGCAATGCTGGATTTTCTAAGCATTCTTTAATCTTGATAAGGAACGTTACCGCTTCTTTACCGTCAACTAATCTGTGATCATAGCTAAGAGCTAAGTACATCATAGGAGCTATCTCAACTCTTCCGTCTTTGGCTACTGGGCGTTGCTGGATAGTATGCATGCCTAGAATCGCGCTTTGTGGTGGATTGACAATCGGTGTACTTAGGAGTGAACCGTACACACCTCCGTTAGAGATAGTAAACACACCGCCTTGTAAATCTTGAATGCCGATTTTCCCATCACGAGCTTTTTGCGCATAATCAAGAATGGATAGCTCGATTTCAGCAAAGCTTTTCTTCTCACAGTCACGAATCACTGGAACTACGAGGCCTTTTTCTGTGCCTACCGCAACACCAATATCAAAGAAGTGGTTTTGCACTACTTCATCACCCTCAATTTGAGCGTTAATCGACGGCACTGTCTTAAGCGCTTCGACGACTGCTTTAGTAAAGAATGACATAAAGCCAAGTTTTGTACCATGCTTGGCTACGAACTGGTCTTGCACCTCCTTACGTAACTCCATGATAGGAGCCATATCAACTTCGTTAAAAGTGGTTAAAAGAGCTGCATTACGCTGAGCATTGACTAAATGAGTAGCAATTTTTCTACGCAATGGAGTCATTTTCTTACGGCTAGTTCTACCCTCTACTGTTGATGGGGTATTGTCAACTGGAGCTAAAACAGGAGTAGGCTTAGGCGTTGGTGCGGGAGCTGCTTTGGGCTCAGGCTTGGCTTCTTCCTCTTTCTCCGCTGGAGCTGGGGCTTCTGCTGCAGGCTCTGGAGTATCAGCGACTTCTTTTTCCTCGATACTTCCAATAACAGCACCAATGTCGATTTCTTCGCCTTCAGGTACTGTAATTGTGACTTCCCCTGAAACTTCTGCTTCGAGCTCAGTTGAAACCTTGTCAGTATCTAGGGTTACTAATATGTCACCTTTTTTTACTAAATCACCTGAGGCGATATGCCATTGGGCGATATTAGCAGAAGTGACCGATTCGCCAGCTGCTGGAACGATAATATCAATTGCCATAATAGTGTGCTATTTAAATGTTTATTTTTTTATTAGATAGTAAATGCTTTTTGAACAAGGTCAGCTTGTTCCTGTTTGTGAGCTGCTTTAGAGCCCACGGCAGGACTTGCAGAAGCCTTGCGACCTGCAAATTTAAATCTTCCTTTAATGAGCTGATTAAGTCCTGGCCCTACTAAAGTCCAGCCACCCATATTTAACGGCTCTTCCTGACACCATACAAAACTCTTAGCGCCTTGGAATGGCTCTAAAGCCTCAATAATAGCGTCTTCATGGAAAGGGTAAAGTTGCTCCATTCTGATAATAGCAGTTTTAATATTTTCTGCTTCTTGGTTATCACGATAATCAAGAAGATCATAATACACCTTTCCTGAGCAGAAAATAACCCTATTCACTTGCTTAGCTTGAACCTTAGCCAAATCATCATTGATAATCTCTAAGAAATGGCTATCTTCAGTGAAGTCTTCTATAGATGAAACTGCCTCTGCTTTAGAAAGCAAACTCTTAGGCGTCATAACGATAAGAGGCTTTTGAAATTCACAGAGCTTTTGACGACGTAAGGCATGGAAATACTGTGCTGGAGTTGTCAAATTAACCACACGCATATTTTTCTCTGCACAGAGTTGCAAGAAACGCTCCAGTCTAGCGCTAGAATGCTCAGGCCCCATTCCTTCATAGCCGTGAGGCAATAACATAACTAAGCTACTTGGTGTCTGCCATTTTGATTCAGCAGAACTGATAAACTGATCAATCATGACTTGCGCTCCATTAGCGAAATCACCAAACTGGGCTTCCCACATGATGAGCATTTTAGGTAAATTCAATGAATACCCGTAATCAAAGCCTAGTACACCTGCTTCAGAAAGGAGACTATTGTAAACACAGAAACTTTCTTGTTCTTTAGAAATATTTTGTAATGGAGTATAACGCTCACGAGTCTCTGCGTCATACAAAACAGCGTGACGATGGGAGAATGTACCGCGGCGACAATCTTGTCCAGAAAGACGAATTGGATAACCTTGTTCAACCAAACTACCAAAAGCCAGAGCTTCAGCTAATGCCCAGTCAATTTTTTCACCGGTTTTTACCGCTTCTTCACGACGTGGGAAAAAGCGCTTAGCAAGTGTAGTATTAAGCTTAAAGTCTTCAGGTATATTAATGAGCGCTTTACCTACTTTATTAAGCAGCTTTTTATCTACTCCTGTTTTTACTACGTCAAAATTAAAGGGAGCTTGTAACTCAGCTGTAGAACCATAGAAAGTATCTTTGTCACCTTTTTCTTGGGCTTCTTGCATTTTCTCAAACCCTTCATCTAGGCGTGCTAAAATTTTATCCACAACCTCTTGAGTTTCATCACTACTCAAATCTTTATTTGATTCAAGTGCTGCTTTGTACATTTGACCTACTGGTTTTTTAGACGCAATAATTTTGGATTTGGTAGGTTGAGTAAAGGCCGCCTGATCTGTTTCATTATGACCTTGTCTACGGTAGCAGTACATATCAAGGACAATATCACGATTAAACTTCTGCCTGAACTCAAGAGCTAATCGGGCAGACCAAACTAAGGCTTCCGCGTCCTCACCATTGACATGAAGAATTGGAGCATCAATCATCTTAGCCACATCAGTCGCATAAGGAGATGATCGAGCATCTTCTGGAGATGTCGTAAAACCAATTTGATTATTAATAATTAAATGAATCGTACCACCTGTACGGTAACCAGGGAGTTGAGACATATTAAGCACCTCAGCTACAGGGCCTTGGCCTGCAAAAGCGGCATCTCCATGAATAAGTATCGGTAACACTTGTTTGCGTTCAACACTATCACCTAAAATACGCTGACGAGCTCTCGCCTTGCCTTCTACTACCGCGTTAACTGCTTCTAAATGACTTGGGTTTGCGGCTAAGCTAACTCTTACTTCCCCATCTGAGAGCTTGCGTATACTTTCAAAACCTAGATGGTATTTAACATCGCCGTCACCAGCAGCCAAATCAGGCTTGTAGTTAGGAGTGAACTCATGAAGCAAAGTAGGCAATGATTTTCCTACGAAGTTAGCGAGCACATTAAGGCGTCCACGGTGAGACATCCCCATTTCAATTTCTTTTACACCCTGACCTGGGCATGATTCGAGTAAAGCGTTAAGAATCACCATAGCTCCTTCACCCCCCTCTAAGGAAAATCGTTTTTCTCCAAGAAATTTTTTCCCAAGAAATGATTCAAATATTTCAGCTGTAAGCAACCATTCTAGCCATTTGGTCTTATCCTCTTTTGTTGGCGTAAGCTTAACCCTTTCTTCTATTTTATTACGAAGCCAATGGCGAACTTCCGTCTCATGAATATGCATGAACTCAAAACCAATTTTATCACAATAAACGGCCTCAAGCTCTTTAATGAGATCTTTTACCTTAAGTTTTTTAGCATTTTTAAAGAAAATTGAAGACGCTATTTTTTCTAAATCTTGTGTACTAAACCCTAAGGACTCGATACTTAATCGATCAATATTTTTAGGTTCTTGAATAGGGTTAATATCCGCTTTAAAATGCCCTAGTGTACGGTAGTTATAAATCGCACTGACTACCTTGCTATAAAAAACTTCGTCAATGGCATTTGCTCCTTCTGATGACTCACCTTGCGCCTCATCTTCTGCCTTTACTATACCAATTTCAAAACCTTGAAAAAAGGACTGCCATTGCTCATCAACACTTGCTGGGTCTGCTTGCCATTTGACATACTGTTGCTCTAATAATGCTACGTTAAGACGAGAAGAGACGGAATTACTCATGTTATTATAATTAAAGGGAATATCATTCCTCTGAAAAAGAGAATTATTGACCTGCCTTTCTCTTTGAAATTTTGATTAATGTCAACTTTATTTAATAATTATTCGGCATCTTCGGACTTTGATACAATTACTGATGCAGGGCGCAATAAACGTCCACTAAGCTGATAACCTTTGCGGTAAACTCTGATAATATGTTCAGGTTTAATCTCTGTAGATTCTTCTTGTGACATTGCTTCATGAATAGCAGGATCAAAAGCATCTCCTACCTGAGTCTCAATTGTCACCACTCCCAAATCCTCCAAAAATGTCGCTAGCTGTTTTTGCACCATAAGCATACCTTGATAAATCATTGACGATTCATCTCCTTGGGCCGCCTGCATACCCATTTCAAAATTATCTAGAACAGGGAGTAGAGACTCTATTAAACGTTGGTTTGCGTAAATAATGGCTTCAGATTTCTCCTTGGTCATGCGTTTGCGAAAATTTTCTAATTCTGCAGCTTGGCGCATTGCTTGCTCCTTCCAAAACTCCAATGTTTCCTCAAAAGTTTCTTCGACCTCTTCAACTACTTCGGCTTGGGCATTTTTTGCAACTTCTTGCTCATCGATTTTTTCTGAATTCGGAGTATTTTCCTTATTTTTAGTGGCAGCTTTCTTATTCATGTTAATCATTAAATGGGTTAAAGTATTAGGGTTATTAGGCTAGCAATAAACCATGCTTGTTACGACTTCTGTATAGCGACAACCGTTATGTCGTCAAGTTGATTTTTACTCTGACTAAAATCAGCTACAGACTCTTCAATTTTTGCCACTAAATTACCCACACCATTTTTACCGTAAATGCAGAGAATTTCTTCTAAAACATGCAATCCAAATTGTTGTCCTTCTAGGTTTTCCGCTTCTCTAATACCATCTGTAGTTAGCAGAATGATATCACCTGATTCTAGAGTTATGTTCTGAACCTCTAGCATCCGATCGAATACGGGGCCTTCATCTAAACCTAAAGCTACACCCTTAGGATTAATCATGGTTACTTCGTTATTTTCTGCGTGGTACCAAAGCACACTTTCGTGACCTGCTCGAGCAATAGATATCTGATTGGCTTTGCGGTCAATGAGAGCCATTCCTACCGTAATAAACATATCTTCGCGCATATCACTAAATAATAGGCGATTAGCTTTAGGTAATAAGTCCTTTATTTGGATACCTTCTCTTGTTGCTAAGCTACGAATTGTACTGCGGCACATAGACATTAGTAATCCTGCCGAAACACCCTTACCCGTCACATCACCAATAATAACCCCTAGTTCATCTTCAGAGAAGTTCACATAATCAAAATAATCTCCACTAATCATCCGAGCAGGCCTGTTAACGCCATGAATTTGATAACCTTTAAACTCAGGGTCCTTTCTAGGTAAAAGTATTTTTTGCACCTCAGTAGCCAAAAAAAGCTCTTGATCTAGCTTACGCTTATCCGCGACATCTCTATGTAAAATAGCATTGCCTAATGTATGCGCACTCTGCTCACAAAGAGCTTCAAATACAGCTTGATCATTCCGAGAGTAAGCCCCTTTACCTTCACCCGTTAAAACTAATAGCCCTAAAACAGAGTTATTAAGAATGAGTGGCCCAACCATAATTTTCAGATTATCTAAGAGCTCTGGATAGCCATCTTGAAAGTATTTTTGTAGCTCCACACCTGTTAAGTTGAACACTTTTCGTTCCTGAATGACTTCTTTGTAAATTGTTGATTGTTTATAAGCTATATTAACAGTTCGTTGCTGGCTAACTAATTCATCAAACTCTAAACCCTTAATTTTAACTAACGGAGTCAACTCTTCGGACAAATATTTAGGTATTAATACATTTTTTGTTTGCCTATCTAGCAAATAAATACCCGCACCCTTGACATCATCAAACACATCAATTGCGCCATGACTGATGACCCTATATAGCTGAGCTATAGTCGTATCACATTCAACCGCTTCTGTTAACTCATGGAAGAGCTTAAATAAGCGATATTCCTCATCTTCCATACAAGTTAGCTGATTTTTCTGCTGCTTAACTTGTTTCTTAAGAATAATATAATGAATATTAAACCCTACAGAAATAAGTATTATAATAGCGAGAATCACCCAGCCATACTCCATAAAAATCAAAACTAAACTACTCATTAATTCAGCTAAATCATTCATCATCAAAAGCATCAAGCACATCTTTGAATTTACTAGCGTTTTCAGGGCTCATGTCACTGAGTGTTTGATGAGCTGTATATATATTATCTTGATCAAGAGTCGAGCTCGTTAGCACTGGCTCTAATTGAGGTTTGAGTTTTGCTTCTATTTCTCGAGCGTTGCCAGCGTCATTTTTTATCATGATAAAGTAATGCAAACCTAAACCTTCCATCAGCTCTTGCAGGCTTTTATTAACATAAATCAGCTCCAAGCTAATCTCTTCATCAAGGCTCTTTGCAATCGAGACCAATATCCCCATAAATGTTGAGTCCATGCCTTCGCATAAGCCTAAATCTAAAAATATTTGCTTAGAAGATTGAGCCGCTTCAAGCAAATTTGATTTTAAGTCAGAACTCTGCAAAAAAGAACCTTTCCCCTTGTATTGTATCCAGGTAACTTGGCTGTCTTGTGCTGATAGAATTTGAGGTGTCACTTAGTTAATAAATAAGAATAATTTATGTTATCAAAATAAATAAAATTCACAATCCTATTTTATTAAAATAATAAATACACGCTTCAACCAAAATATAACAAACTTAGACTTCTAATAACTGCTCAATGGCTGCAATAAGCAAACCTCTTAAAATTGCCGCTTCTTGCGCTAATTTTTTTTGTAATAGAACATACTTTGCTCTTCCCTCTGCTGTTTCAACATGGATAGCCTCATAACCAAAAGCTTTTAAATCATAAGGTGAGGCACGCATATCTATCTCGCGAGCCTTAAGCGCAAATAAAAACGTTTTTTTGAGTAAATCTGAACCAATCCAAGGCATGCATTTGTAAGCCCATTTATATAAATCCATATTGGCGTGAATACATGCTGGCTGCTCATGATTCTGGCGCTCAGCAAGAGTTGGGCGCACCTTATTAAGCGGTGCTGCGGCCTTAGTAAAAAAACGATAAGCATCAAAATGAGTGCAGTTAATCTCTCTACTTTCAACTACAATCGCAATTTCTTCTAGACTGAGCCTCAACGGAGCGTCTTCCTTGTGGCGCACCTTATCAACGCTAGTCTTGTATAACATAGCCCACTCGTGCAAACCATAACAACTAAAGTGAGGAGATCGAGCTTGAGTAAAAACCAATAAGTTGCGAATATAAATCAAATAATCTCTTTGCTTAACTGTCAATTTAGAAACATCAAGGCTAATTTTAGCATCAAACTTGTAATGCTGAGTTGTAAAATAATTAGGTAATTCATCATCACCTAATTCTAAAGCAAATTCTAAACTGGGATGCCATTTCTCTAAACTCCCTAAAGAATAAGAATAATAACTATGCAAAAAATCTAAAACAGGATGTTTTTCTTGGCGAGATCGACGCTCACGAGCAGGCTTAGTATAGCTCTCTATTTCGGCGTAATAAATTTGCGCTTGATGCCGCCACTCTTCAACATTTAATGTTTTCATGAAAAAGTCTGGCCTGAGCTTAGTAACTATCTTTCCATAAATAAGACTGCTGTTCGGCCAAAACACGGTTAGCCGATTTAATCTCAGCTCTCCATGAAAGTAAGTGCCCTTTATCTTCCACCCATTTTTGAGTATAAGCAAATTTCAATATTTGAGACTTTCTCAATTCACCTTGAATATTCCAAACTTTTTTCAAAACTTTAGACTGAGTCTTCGAAGCTCTGTAATAAAAGATTAATCGCAAATCATCGCTAGCGTCAGCACCTAAGCCCTGCTCTAAATTATCCCACAAAAAAGTAAAATACTCACCATGCGCAGCTTGCCTATCTCGAGGGTGAATATGCTTGTTCAGCTCACTTTCTGAATTAAACGCCACCATCTGATCCTCACTTCTAACGTGCTCCAAGCTAACTCTATCTTGCTTAACCTCTAGCACAGGCAGAGATTGCATACACGAAATTAGCGTTAGCGCTACAAATGCAGCTAAAATAGAAGGTAATTTAAATACAAACATCTGATTTAAACTAAAGTTACAGAGCGCCTTGCCGCAAGCAATTTTTTTGTATAATCATGCTGAGGACTTTCAAACAAAGTTTGAGAGTCTGCAACCTCAACAATATCTCCCTGATCAATCACCATTACCCTATCTGAAATATAACGCACCACCTCAAGGTCATGAGAAATAAAGAGTAAGGTCAAATTTAACTCACGCTTAAGCTCCTGCAACAAATTAAGCACTTGCGCCTGCACTGAAACATCTAGCGCCGACACAGCCTCATCAGCAATCAATAGTTTAGGCTCCGCTGCTATTGCTCTTGCAATAGCTATACGTTGGCGTTGCCCCCCAGAAAACTCATGCGCATAACGCCCTGCCCAATCTTTTTTGAGGCTAACCTGACTCATTAACTCTTCAACTCTCTCTCTTAAATCTTCTCCAGCGTTTTGCTTAGAAAACTCTCTGCCGCGACGAGCGACAACAGCCTCTGCAATCGTCTCATAAATGGTCATAGTCGGATTCAGTGATGCGTACGGATCCTGAAAAACCATCTGAATATCACAGCGTTTTTTTCTAAATTCTGCTGGCTGTTGCTTTTTTAGCTCAGCTAGATTTACTCCTTCAAATACAATGTCACCCTCATAATCCATTAAATGCATAATAAGGCGAGAAATAGTAGACTTACCCGAACCTGATTCACCCACCAAACCTAACGTCTCACCCTGCTTAATATCAAAATTAACCCCCTTAAGCACCTCAATCGCACGCTTAGTTTTACCCCACTTAGCAAAGCCAGCTACCGCAACAGATTGCTCAAATGATTTACGCAAACCTCTAACTTTCAAAAAATGCATATCTAATATCTACAAAGCTCACTCTCAAACATCAAGCCCAAAGCTTAGCCCTTGAAAATTACAAAGCCTCAATCAAAATTTAAGCTATCAATTATCACTCATTTTGACACAAAAAATAAATATTAAATTAATGGCGTTGTCGCTTGCGTTAATAAGCTTAAGATTTGTTAGACTCCACAAGCACTTTAAATACCCTAGCTCAAACCGCGCAGACAACCCAAGAAGCTAGAACAATAAGTCAACCCTTGAATACAGATTTTAATGGCTTAGGTGATCTTGCTGGCGGCTTACTTTCTCTTGCTTTCTACAGAAGACGCAAAGCTTAAGGCTATCATTATAACCTATATTTTAAAAACCAGTGCTTTTTAAGCGCTGGCTTTTAAATTGTCTTATTACTTATTTAACTTGTTAATCAATGGTTTTGGTTAAATTTAGCTTGTAAGTTTGCCCTAGGCTCTATAGTTTTTGCTTGTAATTTAACTTACATTTATGAATCAATTAGACGCGTTAAAACAATATACCACAGTCGTGGCAGATACAGGTGATTTTGCAGCTATGCAGGATTACCTTCCTCAGGATGCAACAACCAATCCTTCTCTCATTTTACAGGCCGCTACGTTACCTGCTTATGAGCCTCTTATAGCACAAGCTGTTAATGAATTTAAAGATTCGAATTTAACAGGCAGCGCAAAAATTGAAGCTATTCTTGATAGAATTCTTATTATTTTTGGCTTAGAAATCCTTAAGATTGTTCCAGGTCGTGTTTCAACTGAGGTTGACGCAAGACTTTCATTCGACACAGCTGGCACTATTGCCAAAGCTAAGGAGCTTATTGCTGCTTATGAAGCAGAAGGCATTAGCCGTGATCGAATCCTGATCAAAATGGCTTCTACTTGGGAGGGTATCAAAGCTGCTGAAGAACTCGAAAAAGAAGGCATCCATTGCAACTTGACTCTTTTATTCTCCTTTGCTCAGGCAGTGGCTTGTGCCGAAGCCAAGGTTCAGCTTATTTCTCCATTTGTAGGTCGTATTTATGATTGGTATAAGAAAGATTCTGGCATTGATTATGTAGGTGATGAAGATCCAGGTGTTCAATCTGTACAAAAAATATATAACTACTATAAAAAATTTGGTTATGCTACCGAGGTTATGGGTGCTTCGTTTCGAAATATCGGTCAAATTACTTCTCTTGCAGGTTGTGATTTACTTACTATTAGCCCTAACCTACTAGCTGAGCTACAAGCAGAAACAGCTGAGTTGACTGAAAAGCTTAACGTAAAATCTGCTCAAGAAGCTGACTTAGAGCAAATCTCTCTTGATGAAGCTGGATTCAGATTCCTACATAACGAGGACCCAATGGCCGTTGAAAAAACAGCTGAAGGCATTCGTAAGTTTGCTATTGATATAGTCAAACTTGAGAAACTTGTCGCAGACAAAATTTAATTAACATCATGGTTTATCTGCGTTCATTCTTTGTATTTATTATAACTAGCCTTGCTAGTACAATTTGTCTAGCTTTAGCTGGAGATACGAAGAACGCAGTGATGCCTATTAGTTTTCATTTAGAACAAACAGCGAAAATTAGTGAAGAAGGCTCATTTACTCTGAGTATTGCTAATAATTCGCATTTTTTTTCTAAAAACCCCATCTTCTCCAATGAAGATATCCAAATGATTAAAGTATTTAAATCTGTGGATAAAGATACTTTAGGCATGACTTGCTTTCTCAACCCTAATGGCCGCCGTAAATTAGAGCGTATTAGCACTCAAAATGTAAGTAGTTGGCTCGTATGTATTATTAATGGCAAGCCTGTAGACTTCCTCTATATTGATAGGCAAATTACCGATGGCCAAATAGTGGTATGGAAAAATATTGAAGCCGCTGATTTAGATAAAATGATTGAGATGAAAGATGCTCTTCAAAAAGCTGGATAATTCTTACATTATTAATATTCTTACTTTATCAACTCTTGTCGGTAGCTGCGTAACCTCTTACAGATTATCCTATGCCACTTGTTGATTATCACACTCATACTCCATTTTGCCACCATGCTATTGGTGAACCTGAAGCTTATATACAAGCTGCGATTGACGCAAAATTAATCGAGTATGGCATCTCTGATCATGCCCCCACAGAAACTGAGCCTTTTGATAATTGGCGAATGGCCCAATCTGATATGCCTGATTATCTAGCATGGATAGAGAGAGCTAAATCCTATGCAGGTGATAAAATCATTATTCGTAAAGGGCTTGAATGCGATTGGTTCCTAGATGGGAAAAATTGGATAGATGAGCTTAATCAAATCACAGAATGGGATTACCTCATTGGCTCTGTGCATTATATTCAAACACCACAAGATTTGCTCAGTGTTCAGAGTGCTGCTCTATGGGATTTTGACAATCCTAAATGGCAAAATGACTGGGAAGGCCTCGATGTTGATCAGCTCTGGGAGCTCTACTTTGCTACTTATATAGACATGATTGCACATGGCGGATTTGATATTTGTGCTCATCCAGATTTAATTAAAAAATTTGGGTTTTTACCTCAACGTGATACTTCTTATTACTTTAAGCCTGTCATCGAGGCTCTTAAAGACACTAATACTTGCTTTGAAATTAATATGGCTGGATTGAATAAGCCATGCAAAGAGCAGTACCCGCAACTCAATTTTATTGAAATGGCAGCGCAAGCGCAAGTCCCCGTCATTCTATCTTCGGACGCTCACGCTCCTACAGAAGTTGGTCGTAATTTTAACCGTGGTTTAGCGCTGTTGCAACAAGCTGGATTTACTCATACCGCTCGTTTTGAAAAACGTCAACGCCACCAACTAGTCATAGGCTAAATAACTAAAACTTTTTTACTCGCACCTGATGAAAAATATTGTTTACTTTGATTTAGAAACTCAAAAAAGTTTTAATGACGTTGGTGGCTGGGCAAACAAATCCCAAATGCTCGTTTCAATTGGGGTCACCTACAGTACGGTTCGTGGTGATTATAAAATTTACACCGAAGACACCATTCAAGAACTTATCGAAGAGATTAAAAATGCCGACCTCGTAGTGGGTTATAATCATATTCAATTTGATTACGGTGTACTTGAGGGGTATTGTTTGCTCGAACTTACGGGGCAAACAAACAATCTTGATATGATGTTAGAGCTAGAAAAACTCATTGGATTTAGGCTCAAACTCGATGCTCTTGGTTCAGCAACATTAGGAGCAGGAAAAACGGGCAATGGTCTTGATGCTCTACGCTGGTGGCAAGAATACAAAAAAACACAAGATTCAAAACCTCTGATTAAAATAGCCAAATACTGCTGCTATGATGTAAAAGTGACCAAAGAAGTTTATGAATACGCAGTGAAAAATAAACACCTGCTTTATTTAGATAAAAATGGCATAGAGCAAACCGTTGAGCTAGATTGGAACTAACTTTATAAAATATAAGTAATTATGAAACATTCGCTTTTATGGCTTAGTATTGTTTATCTAAGTTTTACACTTACAAATAATTCCTTAGCTCAGACATCTAAATCTATTGAGAAAGATAATTCCCAAGTCGAGCCTATTAATAAAAATCAAACTTGGCAGTCCACCGCTGCTACACAAAGCTTTCAACCAAGGGCTAGACATCACCACAAACTCAACTATAAAATGAGCTGGAACGGGCTACTCAAAGCTGGTGAGTGCACCCTCGTTTTTAATGCCAAAGATTCAGATAAGCCTGAGTTCTATACTGGCAAAGCTTGGGGGCGTAGTACTGGCTTAGCTAAGAAACTCTATCCCTACCATTTTAATTATACAGCTTACCTTAACAAATCAAATCTCACACCTGATTTTGTTTATTGTTATGAATACGAAAAAGGTGACGAACGTATTATTAACATGAGCTTTCTAGCTGATGAGGTTAGAGCTATCGAGATCACTAAAGACGCCAAAACTAAAAAGCTTTTAAGTAAAGAAAAGCTTAATTTTCCTTACCCTAATACTTATGATGCTTTTACTACTTTATTACACATCGGCAGCCTTCCTCTTGAAAATGGTCAGGATTATTCAGTCATCATGATGGGTTATAAACCCTGCGTGCTCAGCGTTCGTGTTGAAGGGCGAGAAAAACATCGTGGCAAAAACTGCATCAAACTCCGTACTTTTATTGAGCGCATTAATCCTAAAACTGGGAAAATTCATTCTCACAAAAAACTTAAAAGCGCTTTTATATGGCTCACTGATGATGATAAGCGTATTGCTGTAGAAGTTCGCAGCAAGGTATTTATCGGCGATGTTCGCATGGTGCTCAACGATTAACCATATAAGATTTAGATTATGCCTTTTAATTTATTCATACTTGCTCTTGTTTTTTCTCTAGCGACAGCATCAAAAGCCAGCGCCAACACCACTAGCAAGCTCATCTATCTGCAGTTTCCTACTAAAAATCATTATCTTGTTGAGGAACCGCATAAGTTTTACATGTATACCAACCGTAGCTTTGAAGGCAAAGCTTCTAAACCATGGCAAGGAGGTCAGTATGGTTATGTGCGTAATTTAATTCGTTACAACAATAGTATCATTGCTACTAAATTTCATGAAGGCATCGATATAGCTCCTATACAGCGTGATGCTAGCGGCAATCCGCTGGACCAAGTAAAGCCTGTGTTTCCTGGCAAAGTCATGTATTGTAACTATACCGCTAGCCATAGCTCTTATGGAAAATATGTCGTGCTTACACATGATTTACCATCTGGTGTTTACTATAGTCTTTATGCTCATTTAAATGAGATTCATGTTACAGCAGGGCAATTTCTTAATGCTACTACTAAGCTTGGAACTTTAGGTTATACTGGGCGAGGCATCAATAAAACACGCTCTCACTTACACCTAGAATTCGGTCTTATTCTCTCTAGCAAATTTGAGAAATGGCATAAGAAGCATTTTCAAGACTCCAATAACCATAGTATTTATAATGGTCTTAATTTTTCAGGTTTACCTATTAATAGCCTCATTAAATCCTCCCAAAAAGAATTAATTAATATTGCTGATTGGACACAACGTAATCTTAAAACTTACTATCAAGTCCTCTGCCCTAGAAAATCTAGCAACCACTTACCAAGCCTTCTTAAACATTACCCATGGTTAAGTGGAGCTAACAAGCCAGCCTCATCACCTAGCTGGATTATTTCATTTAGCTCTTCAGGGATTCCACTGAAATTTGAACCTTCTTGGATACGTGTATCTAAACCACAAATTCACTGGATAACTAATAGTTGGTTACCTCCTGAGTATCGCTCACGAAACCGCATCATCAAAAAAAATGACAAGCCCTACCTCACCTCTTCAGGTATTCAATATGTAGAGCTAGTCAGTGAAAACTTTTAAAGCAGTGTTTTAAAAGCTTGCTCAATAGTATATTTTAACTGATAAATCCAAATAATATTAAATAATTCACCCCTTAAATTATGACTCAAGCAGAACTTCTAGAAGAAATTAAAAGCGCTATGCGCGCCAAAGACAGCCTTAAGCTCAACACTCTACGCGCACTTAAAACTGCTATCAAAAATGTAGAAATCGACCAGAAAATAACAGTTGAGTCAGCTGAAATCATCACTATTATTCGCAAACAAATCAAACAACGCCAAGATGCTACCGAACAATACCTCAAGGCAGAACGCCAAGAATTAGCAGACAAAGAGCTTGCAGAAATTGATCTCCTCAATGTTTATTTACCTGCAGCACTTAGTGATGATGAACTCAATAATTTTATTAAACAAGGCATCCTAGAAACAGGCGCTAGCAGTCCAAAGGATATGGGAAAACTCATCAAATGGCTTAAAGAAAAAACTGACGGTAGAGCTGACGGCAAAACTCTCGCCACCAAAGTCAAAGAAACGCTTAATAGCTTATAACGCTAATAGATGATTATT
Source organism: Akkermansiaceae bacterium UBA4581 (assembly GCA_002386905.1). Classification (GTDB taxonomy): domain Bacteria; phylum Verrucomicrobiota; class Verrucomicrobiia; order Verrucomicrobiales; family Akkermansiaceae; genus UBA4581. Next base: position 20,837 of record DGKB01000032.1, read on the forward strand.
GGAGTTATAGTTGCCTACGGGAAGAGCAAGCGCATGGGATTTGATAAACTCATGCACAAGCTTGAAGATAAGCCTGTTCTACAGCGCACTATTCATGCTCTATTAGCTAATACAGATATCGAGCATCTCATTATAGTGACTCCTCAAGATCGCTTTGAAAACCTTGAATTTGACACTTCACAATTAAAGCGTCTTACGCGTATTAATGGTGGAGATAGTCGTCAAGCATCTGTGCAATCTGCACTAGATCACATCAATAAATTAGCGACGCTTCCTAGTCGTATTCTCATTCATGATGGAGCTCGCCCGTTACTCAGTACTGAGGATTTAAACTCTCTAATTACAGCCTCAATTACGCATCCAGCGACTTCTCTAGCTATTAGAGTCACAGATACCATTAAGCAACAAAGCAGCACAGGGCTCACGCATTCTATAGATAGAGATTTACTATGGGCAATGCAAACACCTCAAATTTTTCATACAGAGCTTATTATGCAAGCCTATCAACTAGCTCATAAAGAAAAAATAACATTAACTGATGAGGTTTCAGCCATTGAACACCTTAATCAACCTATCCACTTTATTGAGTCTACGGGCTTTAATATCAAGCTCACCAATCCACAAGATTTTCAACTGGCTCAAGCGTGGCTTAATCACTCAAACTTATCTTAAATCCCAGCCTTCAAGGTCCAACTTTATGACTGATATTCCATCAACAGGAACTCTTGCTCAAACTGATATTTTTGAGTTGTCTACACTAGCTTACAACACTAATTCTCAAGGTATTCGTATAGCTACAGCTACACAACCTTACTTCAAAGGTGCTGCTATTGGTATTTATATACCTGTAGGTAGTCGTCATGAAACGCCTCAACTAAATGGTGCCGCTCATTTTATCGAACATCTCTTATTCAAGGGGACTCCTGAACATTCAGCTATAGACCTACTCAAGTTTAGTGAACAATTAGGAGCAGATATCGATGCGTACACCACTCAAGAATATACAGGACTTGAAACCTTTGGTCCTCACGACAATCTAAAGCCTTTACTCAACACTCTCATGCAAATGGCATGGTGCTCACTATTTCCTGCTGATGAAATTGATAAAGAACGTGAAGTCATTCTCGAGGAAATCACCTTAGGTCAAGAAAATCCTAGTGATTATCTCGACGAACTCCTAGCCGAATCTCTTTGGACGCCACACGCACTAGGTCGTGGTATTGCCGGCAGCGCTGAATCCGTAAATGGTCTAACTAGAGAGTCTCTCATGAATTTTTGGCAAGAGCATTACTTTAGTCAAGATAATTTAATTATCATCAGCTCTCCTTATAGCCATGAACAAATCTGTGATATTGTTAATCAGCAATTAACAAAGCTCAAACTTAATTTTAATGGACATATTAACACCGAGCCCTTTAAAGCTACTCATGCTGCGAAAACTGCACATCAATACAAACCTAATTTAGAGCAAACTCATATTGGTATTGGCATCCCAACGATGAGCTACCGTAGCGAAGACACTACTACACTTACCTTGCTTAATCTTATTTTAGGATCTTCTATGTCTTCTCGTCTTTTTGTTGAGCTGCGAGAGAAGCAAGGACTCTGCTATCATATCGCATCGCATCTATCTCTCTATCAAGATGTCGGCGCGCTTGAGGTCACTATGGGCTGTGATCTTAGCAAAGTGGCTCAATCTAAAGCCAGCCTTAAATACGTATTTGACAGCATGATTAGTGAGCCTATCACTGCAGATGAATTGCAAAGAGCCAAAGACTTCCATTTAGGACAGGTCTTAAAATCTCTTGAATCCAGTCATGCCCATCTCAATTGGCTTAGCCAACACCTACTCCATAAAGGCAACCTCATCTCACCTGAGCAGTATCAAGAAAAAATAAATAATGTGAGCCTAAAACAAATCCACGCACTCAGCCAAACCCTGTTTGCCAACACCCCACACTACAACATCAGCTTAGGGAGTTGAGATTAAGTAAATTAAGTCAGCTATAAGCCACTTTTACAATCTACGTTGTAAGAGCCGCTATTATTCCAGATACTAGACGATAATCTAGACTAGTGCAGATTAAGCGTGGAATTTTTATTAGAGATGCTAAATACATCAATGATTTTTCATTGATGTACGGTTTTGAATGCGTAAGCGGTTTGTTGAAAAACCGCAGAGCACAGTGTAAATAGAGTTACTCAAGCATTGCAACAGTCTAAGACAAATCGCTTAATCTACAAAAGAGCCTTCTAATTATTGAGCAGCGTACCATTCACGATACTCTTCCTCTTCTATAACCTCCATGGTACCTACCATATTTGCATGGCCTTCTCCGCAAAGCTGACCGCAGACTACATAAGTTTCCATCGTCTTGATAGGTGTGAACCACATTGGAATGTCTTTACCTGGTAAAGCGTCTTGTTGGATACGCATTGGAATGATGGCGTAGTTATGAATTACATCTTTAGAAGTGACTTGTAAAATAGCTGGAATACCTACTGGGATTTTAAGTATAGCTGTAGTAAAATCATCAGCGCCATTAGGATCATTCTTATCAATTCCTAATTCGTTAGATCCACTAATTTGGCGGGCATCTATACGGCCAAATAGTCCATCTTTACCTGGATAGTGGTAAGTCCAACCAAACTGCCAACCTACAACACGCACACGCTCTGGGTTGCTTAGCATCACTTTTTCAAAACTATCTGAACGCTCTTTCCAGAGTGGAAAAGCAAAAGCAAGAAGGAGTATGGCTTCGATAATAATAACACCAATCTCTACATGATATGAGGCATGGCCTTGGACACCTTTGTTAGATTTAGGGTTTTTCTTGTGCCAAAATCTAAATAGACAAATAAAGAAGAAAATAGTCCAACCCACAAAAAGTGCGAGCATGAAATACTGAACAAAGTTAATAAACTGGTCTAATTGAAAACCATGTTCAGCGTAATTTTCAGAAAAAGTAAAGAGTTCTTTGAAGGTCATAATTGATGAAAAAGTTGTATAAAAAAGTTAATTTTGCTCATGTAGACTGGCATTACGAGCCATTCTCACCATAAAGAATACAATAGAGCTTAAAAGAGGTAGTGTTAAAACAATCATAAATAAAATAGCCCAACCCATGGCAATAGAGTCTTGCTGATCTGGACCTCGACCTATACAAACACTGCAAGCTATAAGTGATGATAACATAATTTAAAATTTTGATTCAATTTTTTGAATTTTACTACGGAATTTCCATCCATAATAAGGAGTTGCTAGAGTTAATAATCCAAAGAAAATAGTCGCTAATATATGGAACTCGTTAAATATAGCATAAATAGTTAAACCTAAAAAGAGTAAGCTAACTATACTAATAAAAATAAGATGAAATTCCTTAAGAGACATAATTTTAATTTGAGCTATTAACCAAGATAAAACCCAGGGAAGCTAATCGGATCCCAAAAAGCGAGGTAGAAAATAAGAAAGCCAATAAGAGCCATCACGAGCGAACCAAAAAATATCCAGTGAATCATTTTTTTCTCATGATTAAGGTGCATAAAGATGGCCGCTACTAACGTTGCCTTGAAAGTGGCAATCAATAGACCTAACACCATATCAAAAGTGTCAAAACCACGAGCACCTCTATCAAAAAACTCAACCGTTGCTACTGATACAGTCAATACTGTGCAGCCAAATAAACATAAACCGATAATGCAGTAGAACTTAACTGCTTTCATGATTTCTTGTGGAGAATCTCCTGCCATAATAAATAAAGTTTAAGTGTGAATAAAAAAGTTTAAAAAATTACATGAGGTAAAGTACTGGGAATAAGAAAATCCAGACTAAGTCAACAAAGTGCCAGAACAAACCAGCCACTTCTACACGGTTTGTGAGCCATGTTGGATTCGATTCGTACATTTTTCTACTTCTAAAGCCAAAGTAGAAGAGCACAATCGCACCACCAATCACGTGCAAACCATGTAAACCTGTAATGATGAAATAAATCGCATAGAAGTTATTCCAACGCGGGGTAAACTTAGATTCAAAATGAATCTGATCACGCTTGAGTGTAACTTCTGGGAAGTGACGCTTGTAGTAATCTGGGCCTTTAAATTTCTCTTTGAAAGTTTCTTTAATTTCATTCGGTGAAATACCTTGTGAATAAGCCACGATTTCTTTCCAGTTAAGACGATATAAATCAACTTCGTTAGGTTCTTGACCTCTTTCCTCTAGATGCTTAGTGAGCTTCTCGACGTGTTTGAGGTGAGCATGCCAAATTTTAGCAACCTCTGGATACGTAGTGATTAACCAGCTCTTTTCAATTTCTTCCATTGGCTCTTTACCTAATGCCTCAGCAGCAGTAGCAAGTGCTCTAAAATCTAAACCATCAATTTGGATAATAAGAGGACTCTTAAATAGCTGACCACTAAGAGCTACACCACCCTTAAGGATAGCTGACTCTGGGTATTCTCTCACCTCTGTAGGCTTAAAGCGAAAGATAACTGGATCACCACTCTTAGTTTTAAACTTGAGTGTATTAACTACAGTTTTTAACTCTGGATCAGCTGGGTTTGGCTCTACTTTGAGAGTTCTCGCTAATTTCCAATTAGGGCTTTCACTATCTTGTTCGCGTGCTTTATCCCATGCCTCACGCAACCACTTAGCTTGTAAATCTTCATTATGAGCAAAATTAGCACGGTAATCTTTTCTTGCTGCATCTAATAACTCAAGCGTGAGTGGCTCACCTGTTTCAACAGAAACTAATTCTTGTTTCTGTTCTGCAGCTTGATCATTGAGAAACTTAATTCTCTTTTTGTTCTCTACGTAAGTTTTAAGGTTAATACTAAGCTCATTCGTGGAAAAGTTAATCACATTAGCTGGGATTTTTTCGTAACCACTAGGTGCTGCATGAGAATCTTTAGCCTTATCATGACTGTCGCCGTGGCCTGCCTTGGCTTTCTTTTGCTCAGGGTATTTCACAATACCATCCTTAAGCTTAGCATAACTCAAGTGCCCTTCGATGATAGTTCCATCTAAATGTTGCACCCCTTGGTGTTGAAATTTTACATTATACTCAATACCTTTGAGCACCATAAATATAGCTGCGCAAACTATAGTGATGCCAATCCATAGCTGGAACCAACCATATTTACGTAGCTTTAAAGCAGCCCAAGCAAACACCACCGTAATTGACGAACCAATTAAAATAAAGGTGTTAAGGTAACCAGGTAAAATAGGCAAAGCACGCTCAGGCCATGGGTAGTCAGCATAAATTCTCAAGAAAATATAACTAGAGAACAAGCCGCCAAATAACATCACCTCTGAGGCTAAGAAGAGCCAGATAGCAATTTTAGAGTTAAACAAGCCCGTATCTTTACGTGCTTCGACTAAATAAGGTATTTCCATAATAATCTTTTAATACAAAGTGGTTAAATCAAGCTTAAGCTTTAGAATCTTCAGAAGTTTCTTCGTCTTTTTCCCATTGAACGAGTGCAATATTCCCCTCGTCAGTAGGCTCATACTGATAAGGATCACGATAAATAGTAGGTTCAAAAGTAAAGTTACCATGTCCTGGAGGTGTTGGTGTGGCCCACTCAAGTGTGGTACAATCCCATGGGTTATCATTTTCAACTTTCTTACCTTTCCAGATAGAAAGGAATACATTGATGATAAATGGAATTTGAGCGATGCCTAATAACCAAGCTGAAATTGACATAAACTCATTAAGCTCAATAAAGTTAGCTACTAAGTTAGCGAATACATTTTCACTATCATCAGAGGTAGGCAAGTAAGCCTCACCACCATTATACCAACGACGGTGGAAACCAGCTAAACCTTGAATGAGCATAGGGAAGAATAAACAGTTAATAAAGATGAGTGATGGCCAAAAGTGTAAATGGTTCAAAAACTTGCTCATGTAACGTCCTGTAATCTTTGGATACCAATGATGAATACCACCAAAGAGGCCAAAGAGAATACCAGGAGCTACCACATAGTGGAAGTGACCAATCACATAGTAAGTATCATGGAGTTGCAAATCAGCAAAGTTGAAAGCCAGTGGCAAACCTGTCAAACCACCAATACCAAACATCGGCAAGAAAGCTGTTGCCCACATCATCGGTGGTGTGAATCTAATTGAACCACCCCATAATGATATGAGAAGTGCCGATATCAAAATCACGGATGGAATCGAAATAAGCACCGTTGTCGTCTGGAAGAAAGCAGATACAGCTGGCCCCATGCCTGTTAAGTACATGTGGTGAGCCCATACAATAAATGAAAGGAAACCTAATACAATAACTGCACCTACCATTGACCTATAACCCCAAAGAGGCTTTTGAGTGTTAGCTGGAATAATTTCAGCAACACAAGCAATAGCAGGTAATAGCAATACATATACCTCAGGGTGACCTAAGAACCAAAATAAATGCTGAAACAATAAGGGGCTACCCCCACCAGCGACATCTACTAAACCTACTGTCTTAGTATATAATCCTGATGGACTAAATAGTGATGAACCCGTAGTTCTGTCCACAAGCTGCATAATACCGGCAACCTCTAAAGGAGGGAAGGCAAGAAGCAATAAGAAAGCAGTTACCAACATTGCCCATACTAAAAATGGCAATCTCATCCATGTGAGGCCTTTAGCGCGTAAATTAACTACAGTGGTAATGACATTTACTGAACCTAAAAGAGATGAAGTAATCAAAAGAACAAGACCTAAAAGCCATTGTGTTTGACCAGATCTCCACTGATTCGCAGCTTCTAAATCAGCAAAATTCGCTAAAGGTGGGTAGTTAGTCCAACCAGATTTAGCAACACCTGTATCTGAAAACCATTCGAAAAAACCTAAACACATAATTAAACCTCCAGCAAGATAGAGCCAAAAACTCGCCATGTTTAAACGAGGGAAAGCCATATCAGGAGCCCCAATTTGTAGTGGAGTTACATAATTACCAAAGGCACCAAACCCTAGAGGAACCACTCCTAAGAACACCATAATAGTACCATGCATAGCTCCAAACATATTATATGTCTCTCCGGTAAGCTTGCCTGCTTGCAACCAAGAAGCTCTCCAATCAGAGCCTCCAAAAATCCAAGTCATCCATTCAGGTAATGGCTCTTGAGGGTAGGCTATACTCCAACGCATAACCATCATAAGGTAAAAGCCAAAGAGCAAAAATAACATGGCTCCAAGGGCATACTGAATCCCAATGGTTTTATGGTCTACAGAGAATAAATATTTTCTAATAAAGCTTTCTTCGTGGTGTTCGCTATGGTCACTCATAAATAGTTGGTGCTTAAAGTTAAATGATTAAAGGGGTAATAGAGATTTTTTTTCTACTTCAAGGTCTACTGCTAATGTATCTCCTTGCAGTGGTTTATTATGCTCTGCAAGCAATTCTTCTTGAGTTACTTGCTGACCTACATTAGCTCTGGATTCAGAAACTTTCATTGCATCTTCTGCCATAGCGATACTGATCACATCTCCTGTCTCATTACCGAAACTATTACGCAAATAAGTCATCAATCCTGCCAAATCCTTTGCACTAAGGCCCGCTCCTTGAGCTGGCATTTGACCATTCCAGACTTTGCCATCTACTTCAATTGCGCCTTTTACACCATTAAGAATAATCATAGCAGTTAAACGAGGCTCACCTGTTACCCATTGTGATTTAACTAATGGTGGATAATTAGCACCATCACCTAAACCGTTAGCTTGGTGACAACCACCACATTTAGCCGAATAGATTTTTGCTCCATGTTTCATGTAACCAGCCAAAGCTAATGTTGTTTGTGGTCCTTGATCACCTGCTCCAGGAGCTAGGGCACGCACATAAGCTGGATCACTTTTTATATTATAATTAAATAAACCTTTAACAGATGCTAATGTAACACCGGCTAAAACAGCTATAATCATTAAAATAAGCACCTGATAACTTTTAACTGGTTGTGAATCTGATGAAGTTTCAACTTCACGCAACGCAGCTAGCGTAACTTCCTCCTTAGGTGTTTCTGGCATTTGTTTTGAAGAACTCATGATAAATAAAATTATTGAATAGCTGCTGGAGCTACATCATCTTTTTTAAGAGATAATAGATAGGAAACCAAGGCCTGAGCCTTTTCATTGGGCACAAAGATAAATTCTTGATCTTTAATAGGTAAAGCATCTTTTGGAGTAGCTCCATAACGCTTTATTTTGTCAAATAAGTAGGGATTACTTGGGCAGTTTGATTGTTCTGCTCCTACTTTAGCCCTAGCATTATATAATTGCAGATAAAGGTACATTTCAGGAGTTAAATCTGTATCTTGAATATAAGTAGCTACACGCAAACCAATGTTACTCAAATCTGGTCCCACTCTCATTAAACCGATATTTGCTCTAGCTTGCCCCAAATAATCAAATGAGTGCGTCTCACGACGTGTATCACCACGATCTTCATCATTAGCCATGCCTGCCCAATTATTACGCCACATATCTGCACCTGCATTAGTAGGGCGAATCACTTGCGTATGACAAGTAGCGCAACCATTTGACTCATACACTAAGGAGCCATCTGTAATTCTGCCACTACGAAGAGGATTGTATACATCTGAACGCTCATCTTGATCTTCGTCAAAATTAGGTAATGCCACAGCAGACATAGACTTGTAAGGAAGTGCAATCATCACTGTAAATACCACAAGGAATACAAGTGTTGAAATAATTATATTAGTACTAACTTTCATAATGAATAAAACTAATGTGCTTGTTCAAGAGATAAACCTTCTTCATCCAACCTACCTAAACGAATCCACATGATGAACAAATGCAGGGCATAAGCAACTGTTGACAGTAAAGCAAAAAACCAACCAGTAGTAATGACCATTGCTACTGGTGTAAATTGTTGCGTAATTACAGACCAGTTAAGCTCCCAATTTTGTTGAGCAATAGCATAGAAATAAGCCATTAGCAAACCCAGCATTAAAAAAGTTCCCAATGCATAAACACCTGTCCAAAAATGTGAACGAACCACTCTTTTTGAAACCCATTCTCTACCTGTAAGTCTAGGTACTGCAAAATACGAAATCCCAGCAACAGACATGCCAACTACCGCCAGCGCAACCCACACCCATACAAAATAATCAAGTCCTGAAAACTGAAACAGATCAGCTGTTAATGGCAGAGTTTGAATAAGCTTTAATCCAGCTAATCCTAAAATAGCTACAGCACCAACCCAAAGAAAGCGAGCTGAAGGTCTGTTCGCTAACTCTTTAGCACTTTGACTTAATGTTCCCAAAACTTCGAAAAAGATACCTACTAATGCCGCTATTAGTAATACTCCACAAGCAGAGCTCAATGCTGGCAAGAAGTAAGGCACTGGGCTACCTAATAATTGCTCAAATCCTGAACAAGGCGCCAATAAAATTAATCCATAAAAACTCAATTTAATTAATAAATTGTTAGACGCTACACCTTGTACAGATCTTGGGGATACATAAAGTAATCCAGCAGAAACAACTGGGACTATGAACATGTAAATCAAGGCTGATTGATACCATTCAGCAACGGCAGTTGTCATTAATGGGTGAGCACCAGGAATACTAAATACTAAATTATAACCAATAATCGAAATCCAAGGCAACGCAATCAACCCATATGCTAAAAAGTGAGATGCAATTGATTTCTGAGCTAACTTACTACTAAGTAGGCGCACAATAATTCCAAAAGTTAAAATAATATAAAGTGCTAATAAAGCTACAGAATAGCCTTGTGGGATATCAAGAAGAAGCACACCTTTACCATTACCTTCTAAAATAGACTTGATGGCTCCTGTTAAGACTAAATTCCATAATAGTGTAGCAAACACTAGAACACCCCCTTGATTAAGTTTAACTTGAGTAAGGCGAACCCCCACCCATAGAGCTAACCCCAAAAGTGCTTGTACAGAAAACCCGTAGATTAACACATTAATGTGTGCTGCAAAAACCCTACCTGTAATTAATGATGGGAAATTCTCAGTTAAAAAGTCAGGGTTATATAGCTTAATTGAATAAACTAGGCCTAGAGTGATCCCTCCTATCAACCAGACAATAGAAGACACCCATAAAAACATTACAGGAGCTTGTACCGACTTATCTAAGAAAGTAAGTTGAACCGCTTGATTGCGCTCTGCAGAATTAGTTTCAGTTTCGCTCATAAATTAAAGACTAAATGGATTATTTGTTTTTTGCTTAGCTGCTTCGATTTCACGAAGTTTCGCCGCAGTTGTCTTCTGCGCCTCTGTTTGTACAGCCACAGGTTTAGGGTTAGTTAAATGCTGTTTAGCTTGCTGTTTAAAAATAACAGAGGGAGGCACTTGAGCTGTCTCTCCATCAACTACAATTTCAAATGAAGCAGCAACTTCTGCTTCTGTACGTGCCTTAACCTCTAGGCGAGCTTCTTCAGCCACATCTACAATAGAGGCGCTAGCTTTGACAACTTGATTTTTAAGATTAGCTACTATAATAACAGCGACTAAAATTAGTATAATTGTTAAAATAGATGCTTTAATTTTGCAGCTAGTAGGTTGATTTTCTGTTGAACAACAAGACATAATAAAAAAAGATTAAATAAATTAGTTACTAAGATTAGCTGACTCAAGAATACGAGGGTCACGGTTAGGGTAAAGATTAACACTCCCTAAGTTTCTCAAGTAGAAATAACCAAAACCAGACACAACAACCAGCAAGGCAAAGATATCCAAAAACACAGCTTGTATACCTCCAAACCAAAGCACTGGATCATCACCTAAAATCAAGCCTAATGAAGGCCCTCTTTGAGGAATAATCACGTGGTACATATCAACTGCATGCAAGACAAGTAAGTAGACGCAAACCCATTTAATATATTTCACATTCTTTTTCATCCAATGTGGAAGAAGCAGAATAAATGGCAAAGCAAAATGACCAAATGTTAACGTCAAACTCACCCAATACCACCCAGCAGTATTACGAAGAGTAAAATACATAGTTTCTTCTGCAATGTTTGAATACCAAATAAGGAAAAATTGAGAAAAGGTAATATACGCCCAGAAAATAACAAACACATGTGTGAGCTTACCCATAATATGAAAGTGCTCTGGAGATACGACATTTTTAAGATAACCATTTTTTTGGAGTACGATAGCAGTCAAAATAATCACCACCATTGAGTGTAGTGCGCATCCAGCAAATATATACACACCCCACATAGTAGAAAACCATGTGTAATTTAAAGTCATAAACCAATCAATTGCAAGGAATGTAGCTGTAATAGCCAATATAGGTAAGCCTGCTGCTGAAAAAGCTCTAGCTTGGAAAAGACGTGCTACGCCTGGCTTAGGATCTGTATCTTGATCCACAGAAATTTTACGCAAACGATAAATAACCCAACCTAAAGCTACAAAGTAAAAGATAAAGCGCGTATACCACGAGAATACATTCAAGTACCAAGCCTTGGCAGCCAAAAGTGCTTCATGCTTATAAAATAGCGCATCGATTAAATCTTGACCTCCCCAAAAACCAAATAAACGACTAGGGTTTGAACTAAACATATCTACACCTGTAGCACGATGCTTTGTCATCCACTCCCACAAATATTGCTGCACATCAGGGAATAAAAACGGGATACAAAGAATACCTAAGAAAGGAAATACAAAGCCTAAGTTCTCCATCAAACGACGCACTGAAACACCCCAACCTGAATTTGATAGATTATGTAACAAAACCCAAAAGCAACCGCCTATGGCAATAGTAAGAGCGTAAGCAAGCGCAAACAACCATGAATAAGCAAAAGTACCTTGCAAAGAATCCGTAGCAAAAAATAAAATAGCAAAGCTAATTATCGTACCAATGATAGCAATAATGCCAAGTATTTGCTTAGCACGCTTAAAAGGTGCTGATGTTAACTGTTCGCCATCAATAGCGATTTGTTCTGATGTGATCAAGTGTCCCATGATTTTCTAAAACTAAAACTTATTATTTTACAGAAGCAACCTCTTCAACTGCTTTTTTAACGGCTGGTTGACTAACCGGTGCTTGCTTAGCTACTTGCAAAGCTCTCACATAGGCTACAATTGCCCAACGATCTTTAATTGGCAACTGGTAAGCATAACCTCCCATATTACCCTTACCATGTGAAATCACTTCAAATAAACGCCCATTAGGATAATCTGCTTCTAAAAATTGATGTAAATTAGCTACACCAGGTAAGCCATACTGACTAGGCACACTAGATTGACCGTTACCATTTTTGCCATGGCAAATTGCACAATAAATACCATATCTCTCTTCGCCTCGCTTGAGCAACTCAATCCCACTACCAGCTAACTCTTCAGGCATTCCTGCTCCGTAATAATCACCAATGTGACCTGTATTGTAATAGCTTTCTAAGCCAGAGAAAGTAAGCTGATTTTCTTCAGGGCTATCATCAGAGCTATAACCAAAAGGCTGAGTGCCAACTAGAGGCAAGCGGCTGCCCATCGTATTTTGAAAAAATGTACTTTTTTCCTGGCTTCTGACTTTATCCATTTCATCCATATCAGGAAAGAGACGAATCGGTGGCTTACTAAATTTATCACCACGAAAACCTAAGGCTCCCACAACTAGGGTGACTACTACTAAATAACCTATAAAAAAGTAACGCATAATATATAAAATTCTAATTCTTTAGGCTTTGCTTTGCACCTCCTCTACGACTTCGTCATAAACAACCTCTAAATTAGTGCCTCCTATCGACTCAAGAAGTTCACGTGTTGCTTCAGCAGAAAACTGCTGATCAGCTGCTTCAATAGCAATAAAGAAACCATCATCAGTCACCCTAGAAAACTGCTTGCTGTTAAAAAGTGGGTGATGAAAACATGGCAATTTCATTAAACCTAAGACTCCAAATAACACAGTAAAACCTGAAAAAAGAATAGTCAGCTCAAACATAATTGGAAAGAATGCTGGGATAGTAAATAGGTTAGCTGGTTTTGCCTGCACTACAGTTGGATAGATTATAACTTGTGTAATATAAGCTAATGAAATAGCTGTAATGAAACCCAATGTAGCTCCACACAAAACAAATATAGGTAGTTTAGAACGCTTTAAACCCATCGCTGCATCAAGACCATGAATGGGAAACGCTGAATAACAATCCCAACGACTATACTTGGCATCTCTGATTTTTTCAGCGGCATGATAAATTTCCTGAGCATTAGCAAACTCAGCAAGGTATCCGTAAATTTTAGCTTCTTTACTCATATAAATAATTTTTATGAAAGTTCTTTTTGATAAGCTGCAACACGCTTGACCTTATCATTAGCGTCTTCACCATAATGCGGGTCTGACTCAGGAAGAGTCCACTTAACCTCAGCAATGTTAATACAAGGCAGAAACCTTAAAAACAAAAGAAATAGTGTAAGGAACATGCCCATCGTACCTAAAAACGTGAGTACATCTATCGCGCTAGGACTAAAGTATTTCCAGTCGCCTGGTAAAAACATTCTTGCAAGAGTTGTATCAATAATAACAAAACGCTCAAACCACATGCCTGCATTAACACAGCCCGCAACAGCCATAATCACCCAGAGGTTCTCACGCATTTTGCGTGACCAAAAAATCTGCGGAGAAATTACATTCAAAGCCATCATAGCAATATAAGCCCAAGCATAAGGACCTGTAATCCTAAAGGTAAAGGCATCCATCTCATATTTAGCACCTGAATAAAAGGCAATAAAGAGCTCCATAAGATAAGCATAACCTACAATTGTACCAGTAAGTAAGATAATTTTAGCCATATTATCAATATGCTTCATAGTGATTAAATCTTGTAACCCATAAATATAACGAGCTGGAATCATGATGGTCAATACCATTGCAAATCCACCAAAAATAGCACCAGCTACAAAATAAGGAGGAAAAATTGTTGTGTGCCAACCTGGAACAATTGAAGTTGCAAAGTCAAACGAAACAATTGAGTGCACAGAAAGCACTAACGGAGTAGAAATACCTGCTAAAATCAAATAGGCCATTTCATAATGAGACCACTGACGATTACCACCTCTCCAACCGAGAGAAAAAATACCATATAATACTTGTCTAATTTTGGTAGTTGCACGATCACGAATCGTAGCCAAATCAGGCACCATACCCAAGTACCAAAAAATAAGTGACACGGTAAAATAAGTCGATATAGCAAACACATCCCAAAGAAGTGGTGATTTAAAGTTTTGCCAAATAGCATTAGAATTCGGTACTGGAGCTAAAAACCATACCATCCATACACGACCTACGTGAAATACAGGATAAATACCTGCACACATAACGGCAAAAATTGTCATAGCTTCTGCAGCTCGGTTAATTGACGTCCTCCAGTTTTGACGAGTAAGAAACAGTACCGCAGAAATTAAAGTTCCTGCATGACCAATGCCAATCCAAAAAACGAAGTTAACAATAGGCCAACCCCACATTACACGGTTACTGTTTCCCCAAACGCCTACACCGGAAAAAACTTGGTAACTTAAACCACCTACAACTCCAATAAGAGCCATTAGTGCACAAGGAATGAATAATGCCCACCATAAAGCAGGCTGTTTATTTTCAATAATACCGCACACTTTATTGCTAATCCAAGAAAGCGAACGATTATTAAGAATCAACTTTTCACGCTCAAGAACAGGTATAACTACCTGACTTTGAGAAGAAACATTTGATGGAGATTGTGTAGACATAGTAAATAAATATTCCTAATTAATGCATGTTTATTGTAGCTTGACCTACAAATTCAGCACCTGGCATTTCTGGATTTGGATTTTTAACTCTAGCAAGATAACTGGTTCTTGGTAGTGTGCCGATATAATTAAGCAAGTCGTAATTACGCTTTGAATTTTTAGCTCTCACCATACGTGATGCTTCTTTATCAAGGAGATTACCAAAACTAATAGCATCTGAAGGACACGCTGTTTGACAGGCTACCTTAACACCATCATGCTTAATTCTAAGCTCTTCTGGCTTAAGCTCCACTTCATGTGACAACGCTCCCGATTGAAGGACCTTAGATCTCAGAGCTTGCTTCTTATCAATTTTAGCTGCTTCAAGACGTTGCACACAGTAAGTACATTTCTCCATGACCCCACGCATACGGACTGAAACATTTGGATTACGCTGTAAATGCGTGCTGTCACCCTCCTGCTTTTTACCTGCAGCACCCTTATAAAGATTTTTCTCAATAAGTGGATTACGCTTATTGTAATCAAAGAAATTGAAGCGACGAGCTTTATACGGACAGTTATTAGCACAATAACGAGTGCCGATACAGCGGTTGTACGCCATAGCATTGAGCCCTTCTTCTGTATGAACTGTAGCGTTCACTGGGCATACAGTCTCACAAGGAGCACTCTCACACTGAGCGCAAGCAACAGGCTGAGGAACCATCTCTGGATTATCTTCATCTGCACCGTCAACTACAGCGTAATAACGATCCATACGTATCCAATGCATCTCACGACCCATTGCTACCTGCTCTTTACCTACAACAGGAATATTGTTTTCAGCCTGACAAGCAATCAAGCAGGCATTACAACCTGTACAAACATTCAAATCGATAGCCATACCCCACTGATGAATCTTATCAGAGAGCAAATTAGGCGCTGAAACACCATCACCGTGCCAAACCTTTGAGCCTTTTGACTTGTATAAAGAAATGTTTTCAGGAGCATGAGAATCAACACCATGTTTTTTAACACTCTTTAAATTAGCTTTAAAATCACCCTGCGTAGAGACCTCTCTTGCAAGGGCTCTTCCATACATATTATGATGCTCCTGAGTCATTGCTAGCTTATAGCGAACTTTAGTTGTCGCTACAGTTGCTCCAGTCGCATAATAAAGAGCATCTGCAGTACGCAAACTATAAACATTAAAACCTGTATTAACACCTACATAACTCTCTCTATGCGATGACCCTTGAGCATGCTTACTAGCATCAAAACCTTTTTTAAAGCCAGACTTACGATGTTTATCAAAAAATTGACCATAGCCAACTGGAAGAGTTAGCACATTCTCAGCTTGACCAAAGGCAATAATTACTGGAATTTCTAATTCAGCTCCATTTACAGAAAGCTTAATCACCGGGGCTGTACGATTAGGGCCCTCCTTATCTTTAGCATCTGAAATAGCTGAGTTAGGCTTATTGAAAATAGGGTTGATACCAATCAAACCAATTTCTTTATCATAAACCCCTAATGCTTGTGCAGTTTTTGGAGAAATCCAAGCAGCATTGTCCCAGGTAAGCTTCACAATAGGATCTGGAGCTTCTTGCAACCAAGCATTATTAATGTAGCGGCCATCCCAAACTGAGCTATCAGCTTTAAACACCACTTCGACAGATTGCTCAGTAGGAGCTGTCTGACTGACAAGCTCGCCTAAACCCTTCTTCACTATCTTGGCTAATTGCTCAAGACTAGTAGTGAGCTCAACCAATTCAACCTTATCAGCTACAAAGCCACGCTTAAGAGCATTACGCCATTTAGCCTCTGTCACACCTGCAGTTTGCTTAACAAACTCATAAGCGGGAGAAGCAATTGAACCCGTATCATTGGCAGTTGCTAAAATTTGATTATTTAAACATAACAAGAGCTCAAGCTCTGAAATGCCGGAATAAAGGGGCAAAATAAGAGGCTGAATCAATAAGGTTTTACCTTCTACATCATTCACATCTCCCCAACTTTCAAGGTAATGAGCAGCTGGAATATGCCATGTCGCTGACTTAGAAATTGGTGTAGCGCGCTCTCCAAAATGAATAAATGTATCTAAAGATTGAACAAGCTGCTCAAACTTGTAATCACTAGGAGCGTCATAAAAAGGATTAGCTGGACTTAACCAAACTAACGTTTTAATTTTTTTAGCTTCTAAATCTTTATTTAAATCAGCCAACAATCCCAACTCAACCAAGTCAGTTTTAGGCAAAGCCTTAATAATTTTAGATGTAGCCCCTAAAGCTACATTTATAGCTAACACTAGAGCTTGCAACGCATCATCATAACCTGAACCTATCAAAACTAAGCTCTTGCCTTTGTTAGAGACTAAATCCTTAGCTGCCTGCTCAAGCCAAATTAAATCTTTACTGTTAACCAAACTCTTAATATCACCTTTTGCCATGACAGCCAAGGCCTCATCACCTGTCTTTTTAGCAATTAATTGAGCAAGAGCAACCGCTAATTTAGCCACCTGTGATGGAGCTAAGCGCATTCTATGGTCAGCTAAACCTCCAGTCTCACTAAAATTTGGCTCGACTACATAAAGGCGGTTAATCTTTTTCTTGTCCACCTCTTGATTGTAATCGTCACCTTCAACAAAGCGATTTGCATAAAAACCAGCTACATCAGCTTGTTTATCCAACCCTAAAAAATCAGCATCCAATGACAAAATGCGTTGAGCCTTAGACAAATTAATAACTGTTTTTTGATTTAAAATAGAATTAGACTCCAACGCTTCATAAGCATAAAACTTTGCCTTAGGATAAGTTTTTTTCAACTCAGAAAGAGCACGCTGACGACTTGGAGAATCATCTTTAGCTACTACAAAAGCACTATTATCACTACTTAATTTAGCTGAAATTTGAGGCAATGCATTTTGAAAGTCGACCTGCGAAGATGCCTGACCTTTAAATAAAAATTCTTTAGAACGGTCTGGACTATACAAGTTAAGAATAGAAGCCTGAGCAAAAGCATCTGTACCGCCACGCTTTACAGCCAATGAATTAGGCTCCAATTTAGTTGGACGCCCTTCGTGACTGCTTGCCAACAGCGCCACACCTCCTTTAGCCGCAGGCATAGCTGTTGCGTAATAAACAGACTTCCCAGGAATAACCCATTCAGGAGCTTGCTTATAAGGCAGAATATACTTTTCTGGACGACGACAAGCAACCATACCCATGCCAGCTAGAGCAGTTGACGCTCCCATCAATTTAACAAATGAGCGCCTTGACAATTCAGCCTCCTCTTCTGTCAGGGTGTCTCCCTCTGGAAATTCAACATCAAGCTTATTAATAAAGCTAGGCTCAGACGTTAACTCTGCCGAAGATCTCCAAGCTTGCGTAGTTTTAACTTGCTTATCTTCTTTTAATTCTGGATGAAACCATTGACGCTTACTCATAAAATTAGTCAGTTAATTATCGATGACAGGTTGAACAACTTTCTTTTGGATGAATGGACCATTTTTTCTTCAAAAATGCACCTAACTCCTGTTGTGTACTCACACCCAACTCAGGATGATTCTTAATAAACTCTGAAGCATCGTAATCTAAATTATAAACCTCTTCCAAAGGACGCAAATGATCCTCTGGGTTTCGATGACAATCTAGACAAAAAGACATACTATGAGTCTCTGCCTGATAAACTACGTCCATCTCATCAACGTTCCCATGGCAAGATTTACATGAAACACCTCTATTTACGTGAGCGCTATGATTGAAGTACACATAATCTGGTGACTTATGAACCCTGACCCACTCGATAGCCTTGCCATCATAAAACTCATAGTCTTTATCCATAGCTCTACGCAAAGGCTCCAACTTAGGAGATTCTTTTTTAATGTGAGAATGACAATTCCAACATGTGTTAGCAGATGGAATATTAGAATGCGATGACTCGTCCACAAAGCTATGACAATACCGGCAATCTAAACCAACCTGACCCACATGTATACTGTGATCAAAAGGAATAGGCTGAGAAGGCTGGTAGCCTACACGCAAAGTTTTAGGGGTAGCGTAATACCAAAAACCTAAAATAAGAGTTATCCCTACAACACCAAAACAGAAAAGACCCTTAAGCGGAGATAAGTTAAAAGAACGTGGAAAAATATTTGCCATAGATTTAAAAAAGCGTGGCGAAAAATAGCACAGATTAGTATTTCAGCAAAGCTAAAATAAGCAAAAAAATAACTTTAATTATTGAGATAAAATCTCAATAATTAAAGTTATTAAATAAGGTAGTTGTTTAATACTGTTAAACCTTGAACACTCAGCGAAAAATTAACCTCCTAACAAGCCTCTTTCATCTACCTCAATGGTATCTGAAGGCTTGACTAATACTGCCTTACCCTCAGCTGTCCTTAAATCATACACTTGATCCTCAAAACCTCTTCTTATAAGTTTAACTCTCTTAAGTGAACCAAACGGAGTTAATCCGCCTACAGCTTGAACCGCTTGATAAAGAGTCATATCTTGGCGATACGGTATTTGCGATGGGGATTTCACCTCTCCACCCACAGTTACAATTTGCTCAGACCTAGTTTTATCTTCCGCTAAACTTCCTGCAGAGCTTACAATAATTACTGGACTAGTATAAATTTCTTGATCAAAATAAGCTTTCTGTAATTTACTAGCAATAGCGTCCATAGTTAAGCCTTTAACATAAATAGGCTTTTCCAAAAAAGGCAAAGCAATAGTGCCATCCTTAGTTACTGGATAACTTGCCGCTATTTTAGATTGTTCCGCTTGAGGAACACCTCTAATTTCGATAGTTAAATTCTCACCAATTTTAACTTTATGATAAGCAACGGTTGAGTTACTTCCTTGGGCCATTAAATAACTAAAGCTACAAATAGCTATAAGAGAGATTAAATTTTTCATATTATACTATATCGTCATTAAGTTTAGCAGCTACCTTATTTGATGGAAGCTTTTCTTCTTTCTCATCTAAAGAATAGTAATTATAATAGTTGGTGTAGTACTCATAATAAGCATCTTTTTTAGCGTCTACCTGATTAAGGACTACGCCCATAAGGCTACCACCCGACTCTTCTAATGCTAAACTTACATGCTTAAGCAGCTTTCTTGGCAACTTACCATACTGAATAACTAAAAATGTCTCATCCACTAAATTAGCAATAAGCGAAGCATCACCCAAACCTAAAATAGGCGGCGAATCAATTAACACTATATCAAATCTACTACGCAAATCCTCAACAAGCTCTTTCATCATTTCTGAACCCAATAAATGCATAGGATCAGAAACCTTGCTTCCTGCTGGTAAAACGTATAAATTTTCAATAGCATCCATTTTGCGCACGACATTATCTAAAGGCGTGCCTGTAAAATAATCTGACAAACCAGGAGAGCTTAAATGTTTAAATTTTTTGTGGATTGATGGCCTACGCATATCAGCATCTACCAATACAGTCAAATAACCACTATTAGCATAAGCATTAGCCAAATTAGCAATGGTGGTACTTTTTCCTTCAGCGGGACCCGCAGAACACACAGAAAAAACATGCTTATTTGCAGATCTTTTTAAATCTATATTTGTTCTTAAAATTCTATATGCCTCCAAATCGTTCATATCTGCCTCACCAATATTTAAATCAATATTAATATTTTTTGGGATAACTGCTAATACTTTTGCCTTTAAGTAGCGCTCAACATCATCAATTGTTTTAATCGTCTGATCTAATTTCTCAATGAGAAACGCAGCCATAAAACCAAGAACTAAACCTAAAACAACACCTATACCTAAATTAAGGATCTCTTTAGGACTGCTGTGCCTAAGAGCTTCTTCAGGAGCGTTATGCACCTTAATGACTTCTTGAGGGATAGCTAACTGGCTTTTTTCTCTAATATATTTTTGCTTAATATCATTATACATCACACGAGCCTCCTCATAATCTTGTCTAGCAGTATGGTAATCATTAAGATCTATTGAGCGATCTACTGCTGTTGTTCTAGTCTCATCCTTAAGCGACTCCATCGCCTCTAAACGTTTAGCTAAAACTTCATATTCATTTTTTAAAATACCTTTTAAGCTTTCAACAGCTTGATACAACTGAGCCTGAGAACTCTCTAACTGCCTAGCTATAGCTAAAATATCTGGATGCTTTCTACCCAGCCCTGAGGCAAGTGATGCATCATAAGCCTTTTTCAAATTTAAATACTCTGGATACTGGCGAGCCACTAAATTACCAGTAGAATTAACACCTGCCGCTACACCCAATAATTCTTCTCCTTCTAAACCTCCAGATTCCAAGGCTGCTAATTCTGATTTTTTAGCAGAAAGCTGCTTTTGCAAATCAAAATAAGCCGTAACTGATTGCTGATGACTTCCTGTTTCAATTATATTATCTGTTGAACTGCCTCGCTCACTATAAATAATACCTTTTTTACTCATAATATCATTAAGAGCAATTCTAGCCTCAACCTTAATCATTTCTTGACTCTCCATCTGAGCCTTAAGGGCTAATAATTGATTCTCAGCATTCTCTCTTACTGAACTCACTCGTTGTTCTTTATAAGATATAATGATTTGATTAATTAAATCTACAGATAATGAAGCATCAGCCGAAGAAACCCTAATAGAAATCAAGTTCGTTCCATAAATTGGCTCAACACTCAATAAACTTGATAATTTAATTAAAGCAATGCTTTGCGAGACATCCCAAAGCTCTTCTAAATTTAATTGCTCTACCACTCTTTTAAGCACTGTATTAGAAGACAGTACTCCTGATTGAGTAAATACGAAATTGCGATCAACATTATCACGACTAGCTTCGGCATTGTTTTTGCCATCAATAGTAAGGCCCGAACCTATACTTACAGGCTCAACTTCAGCAGAGCTTGTATATTTTTTATCCATTAGCAAAGTTACAGCTAAAGACAAAAGAAATGAACCTAATGCAATAGATATAATAATCAAATAATGCTCTCTTATAACACTGGAAAAATCAACAGCATCTTCATCATCCAAATGATTAGCCACATTAAAGTTTTGGTTCATAGATAAATATATCTTTAAGATAGAATGAAAAAAAATGCCTCTCAGCCAAAGCTAAGAGGCATTTTAAAATTATAAATTTAATTAAAATGCAATATTAGCACCTACTGAGAAACGATTTCTATCGAAATCATTTGTAGCTAAAATATCTGAATCTGAATCAGTGAATGCATAAGAAGCACTTAAGATCACTTGTGGAGAGAACGCATAGTTAACACCTGTACTCCAAGTAATTTTGTTTTCATCACCTTCAAGAACAGCTGCACTTTGAGCGCCTTCATAACTACCTAACAAATAATCAACCTCTGTAGATAATGATACTTTTTGAGTAGCTCTATAATCCAAGCCAACAGAACTTCTCCAAGATACTTTCTCTTCAAATCTAACACCACTAATAATGTTACCTTGCTCATCAGCACCATAAGTCGTACTCAAATTAACAGACAAAAGATCACTAATATCTCGAGTAAACGCAAGTAAAGCATATAGATTTTGATTGTCACCTCCATTATCAATATCACGTGATTGAACACCTAATTCAGTATTAAGCGTGTTAACAGCTGACAACCTGTAATCTCCACCCACTACAAACTTATGAATATCACTATCTGTGTCATCTGCACTTATCTGTCTATATGAGTATGCCACATAACCTCTAAGAAGTTTAGTAAGACGCTCACTAAGCTTAGCTGTTAATTCAACACTATCTCTATCGTTAATACTTGAAGCATCAAAGTCAGTACCTGAAAACGCCAAACCAAATGTGGATTGCAATGTCTCATTAAGCTGAGTGCTAATTGAACTAGCTAATCTATACGCTAAATACTCCTCACCACCCCTAACAGATGTATTACCAAAAGCGGCATCATCATCTAAACGGTAAGCAATTTGAGCTTTTGACTCAAGAACATTTCTAGCATTAAGAATTCTTGAATAAACAGCTCCAGCACCTAAATCCCACTCAAATTCGTCAAACGAATCAGCAGCACCTTCATTATAACGCCCACCTAATTTAGTGTTGATATCCAAAACTGAATCAGCAGTTCTGCTCGAAAAGATTGAATTTAAAGCTGACTGAATAATGAATGACTCCTGATCAACTTGCGCTGTACCCGCATGCAAGTTATCATCATAAATCCCTGCAACATCTACAGTATGCAACAAACTGTTTGAAGTCGAACCCTCTATATCTTGTGCGTTAGAACCAAAATCACCAGCACACACTAGTGAAGCGGCCGAAGCAGCCATTGCTATTGTTATGTTTTTTTTCATATATTTAAATTTTTTTAATGAAATACTCATAAATTAAGGAGTCACTGTAGGAGTAATGCCAGCTGCTTCTTCAGCAGCAGCAATAGCCTCGTCGAGCGCGGTAGAGCCACCTGGACCTTGAGAACCTGCATCATCTGCATTAGTAGGAAGAATTGTCTCAGAAGCAAACTGAGCAGCGTTTTCAGCCCCAACAGCATCGATAATAGCTTGTTGAATAGCTGCAGCTTGATCAGGGTTCCCTTGGTTTGAGTTATTGTTAGGCTCCTCTACTGGGTCCTTATCCAACTTTGGCTGAGCATTTAAAATAGCTTGAGTTATTTCTTTGCTAGCTTTTTTAGCGAAAACTTTAACTTCACCAGTAATGCCTGAATCTGCATTAACTGCATCTAAAGCGCCTGAAATAGATTGAAGCTGAACAATGAAATCAACTGAGTCAGGATTAAGTCCTTGGACCAATTGCACAATCGCTTCAGCTAAACTTTTAGGATTGTTATCTGCAGATGCTGTAGATGCTGCCTCTTGCACCGCGCTAGACAAAGCTGCTGGACTTTGCGCTTGAGCCAAGCCCGAGAGAGCCACGCTTATTACTAATGTAATTAGATATTTTTTTAACTTCATAATTTTAATTTTAATTTTAATTTTCAGTTAGAACTTAACCTCAAAGCGGGTAGCGGGAATCGAACCCGCATAATCAGCTTGGAAGGCTGGAGCTTTACCACTAAGCTATACCCGCAAACAGAAAACTTTAATTACTTTACGAGGTCAATATTAATATGTCAACTTAAAATAACGCAAATAAAATAAAGCACCCAGCCCCAAGATTACCTTCATATAATTAAGCCTAAGACTACCTTTATCGCATTTGATAATCCACTGAACTTAACCAGCTCTTAATCTGTTCATGTTTGGCGTTAGCTCTCAAAACAGCCCAATACCTTGCAGCGCCATACCACTTTCCCTTGCTTTTTGAAGAAATAACTTTATCAGAAAGCACCCATGTCTTCAAAATTTCTATACCGCACAATAAATTAGTATGCACCACATGCAAGTCGTCATGAGTCTCTATAGATGGCAAGTAGCGCTTAGAGCTCAGATAGGATATCTGCAAAAGCCCCCTACTAATAACCTTGTCTCCATACTTATTTCTTATTTGCTCTTGATAAAAACAAGCTGGATTATGACTGCTCTCATGACGAGCTATAGCAGAAAGCAGCATCACCCAAAACAATTGCCTGCCTTCGGCACTTAACTCAACATAGTCTGGGCAATAGTTTTTGATATCTTTAGGCACTACATCCAGTAGCTCTTGCCCATGTATAGACATTAAATCATCAGCTATTAGATAAAAGACCGGCTTTTCCTTGCGCCAGTCCCAATGAAGGTCTCGCCCAAAAATCCACTCTACTGGATTCAAGCTCGCACAACTCGCCAAGCCTAACGTCAAAATAATCGTCAGTATCTGCAACCACTTTGACTTAGCCTTAAGTTTACTCATTTTAGACTTAGCTTACTAAAAAAATACTACAAACTCTTTCTAGAGTATGACCCTAGCACTTTAACCAAGGCACAAGATGCTTCCAATTCCAACAAAGCTTCTCTCAATGGTGACTCCTCAGCATGTCCTTGAGCATCTACATAGAAAACATATTTCCAATCACCTTGCTTGGATGGTCGAGATTCAATTTTAGCTAAATTAATACCATGATTATTAAATACATTCAGCGCATTAACTAAAGACCCTGGCTGATCTTTGACTGAAAAGAGCAGTGAGGTCTTATCATCGCCTGTCACTGGGCAACCCTTATGGGTAATCACTAAAAATCGAGTCGTATTATGCTGCTTATCTTGTATGTTCGACTCCAAAATATTGAGCTCATGAAATTCCGCGGACAATGTGCCAGCCAAGGCTGCAGCACCATCAGAGCTCTGTGCTTGCGCAGCAATCTGAGCAGCCTTTGTGGTTGAGGAAACTTCAACCAAATCAGCTTTAGGGAAATTTTGCAACAACCACCCTCTACATTGCCCAAAGACTTGTGGGTGTGAATAAATCACTTTAATATCTTCTCTGTCAATTTTAGCTAGCAAAGCGTTTTGTATAGAAAGCTCAATTTGAGCACAAATTTTTAGATGAGACTCAACAAATAAATCTAACGTGTTAGTTACAGCTCCTTCTGTAGAATTCTCGATAGGAACTACGCCGTAATTAACTTGCTTAGATTCAACAGCGTCAAACACATCGGCAAAATTAGATTTTGGAATATAATCAATCGAGTGCCCAAATTTTTTAATAGCTGCTTGATGAGTCCAAGTCCCTTCTGGCCCTAGATACGCGACCTTAAAATCATCCTCTAAGCTCAGCGCAGCCGACATTATTTCTCTATATATAGCCTTTAATGAATCTTCGGTTATTTGTGATTTGGCTTCTTTGTTTTTTGCTAATAGCTTTTCTATAAGCGAACATTCTCGTTCAGGCGCATAGATGGGTAAGCCATGCTCTTTTTTAAAGTCACCTACCATGTGTACAAGTTTGGCTCGCTCTCCCAATAAATGAATGAGGTTAGTGTCTAGCTCATCAATTCTCTGCCTAATTTCATCAAGTGTCATGGTAATAATGATCGTTTAAAACTTTATGTAGATAAAACAAAAGAGGTTTTAAGCCAAGCTCAAAACCTCTTTGTTTCAGATTAATAATATTAAACTCGTTTAATCTTCTTTCTTTTTAGCTGCTGCTTTTTTGGTAGTTTTTTTAGCTGCTGCTTTTTTAGTAGTTTTTTTGGCTGGAGCTGGAATAGCTTTTATTTCTTCTACTTTTTCCTCTGCTTCAACTTCTTCTTGTACTGATTTAGTTTCAGTAGCTTCCACTGCAGGAGTTTCCAAAACTTCTTCCTCAGCTACTTCGACTTCATCAACAATTTCAGTTGACTCAAGCTCTGGGCGATCTACCCACTCAATAAGAGCCATAGGCGCCGCGTCTGAAGTTCTAAAACCAAGCTTTATAATACGACAGTAGCCACCTTGACGGTCTTTTGCTGCTGGAGCAATTTCCGTGAAGAGCTTTTGTACGATATCTTTTTGGCGCAAATAAGAGACTGCCTGACGACGTGTGTGCACATCGTCACGCTTAGCCAAAGTAACTAACTTCTCCGCCACTGGGCGAAGAGCCTTTGCCTTTGCTAATGTAGTTCTAATACGACCATGCTCAATAAGCTGACCTGCTAAATTTGAAAGTAAAGCCTTTCTTTGTGAAGCATTACGCTTGAGTTTGTGAATTTTCTTTCCGTGTTTCATTATCTTTAAATTGATTAGTATTTTTAGTCTTCAATATTTTGTGCAATCAAATCACTTAAGCCAACTGGAGACTCCTCCTCTTCGACAAACTGATTTGTAGTAGTAATTGAGCTATTGATAAGCTCAGGATCAATACTCATCCCCAATCCTAAACCAAGCTCAACAAGCTTATCTTTAATCTCATTGAGTGATTTTTTACCAAAGTTTCTATACTTAAGCATGTCTGCTTCTGTCTTAGTTGCAAGTTGACCTACTGTAATGAGGTTTGCATTGTTTAAACAGTTAGCTGCACGTACAGAAAGCTCGATTTCATTCACGCTCATATTAAGGAGTCGTTTGAGCTTCGAATCTTCTTCGTTCTTCATTTCTTGAGCCTCTTGGAAAGCAATAGCATCATCATCGTAATTAACAAAGACATCTAAATGGTGGCGCATAATTGCAGAAGCCTGAAGTAACGCATCATTAGGCTCAATACGTCCATCAGTCCAAATATCTAAAATAAGTTTATCGTAATTGGTAATTTGACCTACACGAGTAGCCTCAACACTATATTTAACACGAGTAACAGGTGAAAAAACAGTTTCAACAGCAATAACACCAATAGGCGCATCAGCTACTTTGTTTTCCTCACTCGTAGCGAAACCGCGACCTACTTGAACTTGAAGTTCACACTCAAATTTTACTTTTTTATCAAGTGTACAGATAACCTGATCTTTATTAACTACTGAAAACCCATTAGCTTCTTCAATGTCACCAGCGGTGATGACACCTTTTTTCTCAACATTGATAGTGAGAATTGAAGCGTCTTTTGTAGCATGCTTAAAGCCAATTTTTTTAATATTAAGAATAATGTCTGTCACATCTTCAACAACACCTGGAAGAGTTGAAAACTCATGTTGAGCTCCAGCTATACGTACTGAAGTTACAGCAGCTCCCTCAATTGAGGAGAGGAGCACACGACGTAATGAGTTGCCTAATGTATGACCAAACCCTCTTTCAAATGGCTCAGCCACGAATTGAGTATAAGTATCAGTCGCCGTATCTTCATTTTTAGTTAAACGATTTGGCAATTCAAAGCGATTCAAAACCAATGGCTCCTTTGAATCTTCAGCAGTTTCTTTTGTGTTTTTTGACATGATTATAATAGATTAAGTTGGGTTACCCTACTCCCACAAAAGCGGAGAAAACCTCTACTTTTAGGACCTACAACTTGTTTATTTAGAGTGTTATAGCAGTATAACTAATACAGCAGACTAAACTACGTGGGGAAGAAGCAGATAACTTAAAAATGCCTATTTGACAAACAAAAAATGCTTTTTAAATGAAAACTTTAAAAAACAAGCGCCTCAACCTGCCTGCAATAAAACCTTTATTAAAGATTTTTTATGTAAAACTCTTTATCTGACGCCCCCCTATTTTCAATGCCTTTAGGTAACAACTCTTGGCTTTCTAATTTATAGTCAAGCTCAGCAAACAGCTTCCCAGCAGTTTTAGTTAGTGCCACTACTACATCTGCACCTTTTAACTTAGCTTGATGCTCAGCAGTCCTGATTAATTTGCGAGCGTAACCCTGATTCTGATGAGATGGCTTAACAAATAAACAAGCAATTTCAGCTACTTGCTCCTCTAAATTGTCATCTTGATTATGATAGTGAATAGCTACACAGCCTAGCACATGTTGATCAACCACAAGCGCAAAATAACTTTCAATATTATTTTCAATTTCTGCGTAACTACGCGGCAATAATGCCTGACGCGAAATCACCGGCCCCATGAGGGCTAGTAGCTCGACAATCTCATGCTTTTCAAGCGGACGAATTTCTTCATAAGGATTGGTATAAACCATAATCCCCACACCTTCTGCGGAAAACAACTCTTCAAGCAACGACTGCTCGTGAGTTGTTGTCAAAAAATGCACACGTGGAATTTTAGCATCTTGACACCAACGCTTAGCCTCCATTAACTTTGCATCTTGAATGGCCAAATCAGAGTGCTTGTATTGATCTAAAAATATAGCGCCTTTATCTAATGGCTTATTAGGTAAATCAAATGAAAAACTACCATCAATCCAAATAAGTTTTTTGAATATTTTTTGCACCTGGGCTTTATCTTCTATTAACCCGTTGGTGACTATTATTTGAGCTCTAGCTAAAGTTTCCTCTAATTTAAGCTTGAAAAAATCACTTCCTTCAACAAAGTCAAATGCCACAGCACTTTCCAAAAGTAGCTTCTCAACTCTTTTAAGCACAGCTTGATCCGAACTATTTACGCATACCAAGCAACCAACTCCAATACCTATTAGTCTATCTACATCAAGCAAAAAACCAGATAGCCAAGCCTCTTCTAGACACGAACTTTCTAAAATAAAAAGAAAGTTTTGCTTATTAAATTGCTCAACGTAGTTCAATACTCCACGTAAATCTAGACTTGATAACATAAGGTTACTTTAAGTAAGTGGCGCTCAATTGACAACTGATAAATCACCTAGCAAGCAATTAAGCCTTAGCAGCGAGGTCTTTTACGTTGACTTTCATTCTTATATTTCTTAATAAAATACTATGAAAATCGTATCTTTACTATGCTGTGCAAAAGCTAATTCAGCAGCAACTTCACTCGGCTTACTTGTTTTAAGAGTTTCTTTTGGGGCTATGATGTTATTTGGTCATGGATTAGGTAAATTACAGAATTTTAGTGCCATCAATGCAAGCGGCAATTTCCCTGTACCTGCGTCTCTGAGCTTCTTATCGCCAACCGTGATATTAGTACTTGCTATATTAGCCGAATTTTTTGGATCTTTACTTATTATTTTGGGATTAGGTACTCGTTTAGCTGCATTAAGCTGGATTGCTATTATGGGTGGCGCAGCTTTCCTCACTCATCAAGCTGACCCTATTTTCTCAAAAGCTGGACCATCTAAGGAATTAGCTTTAGTTTATTTATCGGTCGCCGTAGTTATCTTCATCACTGGATCTGGCCGCTACAGCGTAGATAAACTTATTAAAGGTTAAGCTACCGCAATTTCTTATTATTTATATGCTGCTTAATCTTCTAACTAGAAGAACGCTATTGCCATTGTATGACAAATATATTGTTGCGCAAATTTTACGCAGTACTAGTCAGTTTATCATCACCTTAACAGCTGTTTTAGTAATAGGGACTTTTGCTCAAAAATCTCAAACAATCCTCGTTGAAGAACAAGCTAGCTTAAAAGTTTTATTATTTTTTATTTTTAGTAAAATTCCTTATTTTCTTTCTTACAGCTTACCTTGTGCTTTTTTAGTAGCTACCTTGTCTACGACCTTTAGGCTGTCTCAATATAACGAGCTCAACAACCTTCGCATGGCTGGATTGAGTTACCCTAGAATTGCTCTTCCTACTATTATTGTAGCTACTTGTCTTACTTTTCTCTGTTGGTATATTAACCATCAATTATCTCCTTTGGCTTATTATAAAAGCAAACAAATCCTGTACAGCAGCATCCAGAGTAACCCTGAATATTTGATAAAAAATCAAGTCATCAAAAATCAATCTCAAGCTCAATTCTTTATTGCAGACAGCCACCAGGAAAAACTTCAAGGCTGGCATATTTTATTACCTGCAGAAAAACAGTATCTCTACAGTGAGAAAGCTACTGTAGATTATCGAGATACAGATGAGAAAATTTATCTATCACTCAAGCAATCTTACTTAGAAAAAATTCAACCAAACTCTCAAACTCAGCTTATTCAAATTGATTCTGCTCAACCTGTACTCTTTGACCTTAAAAAAGAACGTAGCAAATCTAAACCCATTAAAGAAACTGGGTCATTAGAGCTACTTACTAAGCAAAGAAGCCTCCATACGTCTAAACAAGCTCTGCTAAAAGATAAAATCACTGTAGAATGGCACCAACGCAGCTCTCTGAGTCTAGCATGCTTAATACTTGGTATTATTGGATTCAATCTTGGATTAAGCAAGCCCAGAGAAGAAAAACAAATTCGCTTCATCATTGGTCTTTCAATGGCTGGTGCTTATTTATTACTCTTTACATTTGCAAAAGAGTTAGAGCCTTCAAGTATTAACTTAAAAATTATTTTACTTTGGCTACCTAATATTTTAGGCTTATCTTTAATAACTTATCAGTTTTATAGTCAAGTGAGGCATTGCCAATAAAATGAAAACTCCTACTTTTTTTCAAGATATACTTAGTTATAACTCATCTAAATTTAGTTATGATATTAAAGCCGGAATTAATGTAGCCCTCCTTTCTCTGCCTCAGAGCATTGCTTACGCTGCTATAGCTGAAATCCCTATTTATTATGGGCTTATCAGCTCTGTAATCGCTTCTATTGTAGCTCCTTTTTTTGCGAGTTCACAATACACTATCTTAGGTCCAACTAATGCTACCGCTTTCATGTTAGCAAGTTTTTTTGCTTTAGAGCACCTGACCCCTGAACAAAAAGTTATTTTTGTACCCGTAATTGTATTGCTCTCTGGCATTTTTTGTGTGGCGGGATCTCTTCTTAAAACTGGAGAACTTAGTCAATTTATTAGCCGTAGTGTCCTTACAGGATATATTTCTATTGCAGCCGTTCTTATCATTAGTAAGCAAATCAAACATACCTTAGGTATCGATAACTACGTTCAAGACCCTAATTTTTTTCAAGGTCTGTATTCATTGGCAACAGGGCTCATTCACACACATTGGCCAACCCTTGTCGTATCTTTAACTACGCTCGCTATTTATTTAATTTTTGAGAAAAAGCTACCTAAATTCCCTAGTTTTACTCTCGCCCTTATTATTGTCAGTCTTATTTTAGCAGCTCTAAAAACATCTCTACCTCAATGGAATCTAGATGAAGTGGCCTGCTTTGCACCGTTTAGTAGTCAAGATATGATGCCTAATTGGGATGTGTGGCAACAGATTTCTTGGCAATCTACTATTGCCCAAGTTATAGGTATTAGCTTTGGTATTGCTTTTCTGTCTATTCTTGAAAATAACAGTATGGCAAAGAGCCTAGCTATGCATACAGGAGAAAATCCAAACCCAAACAAAGATATGTTAGCTGTAGGGATGGCTAATATATGTTGTGCTTTTTTAGGACCAATGCCCGCATCGGGGTCCTTAACTCGATCATCACTAAACTTTAGTTCAGGAGCTAAAACTCGATTTGCCTCGCTTTACTCTGGAACTTTTTGTTTGCTTGGGCTTATTGCTCTTACTTTTTTCCCACTTGTTTCACACATTCCTAAATCCGCATTAGCAGTCTTAATTATTATGATTGCCTTGTCATTACTAAATCCTAAAACCATTAAAATTTGTTTGCGCACAACTAGGGGTGATGCCTTTGTACTTTTGACTACTGCGATTAGCGCCTTGTTCTTGCCTCTGCATTACTCAATCTTCATTGGCTGCGGCTTATCTCTCATTTTTTATCTGCAAAAAGTCAAGACACCTACTCTCAAGGAGTACACTATCGAAGATGAACAGCTCAAAGAAATGAGATTAAAAGATAATAGGCCTGATCCTGCTATCGCCATTATTCAATTAGAAGGGTCTCTATTTTTTGCTACAGCTGACTTATTACGCACTCATTTACAAAAAATGCTCAAAGATGAGCATCTCAAAGTGCTTATACTGCGCCTACGTAATGCTCGAGATTTTGACGCTAGCGCTATGCTCGCGTTCAAGGACTTGATAGAGAGTACGCAAAAAAATAACAAATTCATCTTAATTAGTGGCGCTAATAGAGAAGTGCATCGAGTCCTTAAAAATTCAGGTGTGCTGAAAATATTACAAAGTAACTGCGACAAAGATGAAGCTGAAACAAATCTTTTTTTTAGTCATCCAGATAATCCCAATATTTCAACGCGAGACGCTCTAAAACGAGCACAAAATATTATTGGCGACAAGGAAGCTGAAATTCAAATTTTTAACCCTATCATTCAAGAAACACATCACTAATTCTCTTAACTTTTATTAAGTCTTATGCTCCTTAAAACAAATGCTTCTTCCACGTTAGCTTTAGCTGCAAGCAGCCTTGCTTTGTGCTTGCTTATATCTTGTAATCCAAAAGTACAGGCCCCTAAAGCAAACCCTAAACCCTCTAATAAACAGTCAATATCAACTAAAGCTAACACCTCTAACATCGAAGTCATCATGAAAACTAATGAAGAATGGAAAGAACTGCTATCACCTAAAGCCTATCATATTTTACGTGAGCACGGCACAGAGCGCCCTTTTGGCTCTGATTACAAAGCATTTAAAGAGTTGTCAGGTGGCAGCTTTCATTGCGCTGGTTGCAATCTACTATTATTCGACGCTAATACGCGTTTTGATTCTCGTTCAGGTTGGCCTTCATTTTGGCAGCCAGCACAAGATGAAAATGTCATCACCATTGAAGATACAACATTAGGCATGAAACGTGTAGAAGTCAGATGCGCCCGCTGTGACGGGCACCTCGGACATGTTTTTGAAGGAGAAGGATTCGGCACACCTACTGATTTGCGTTATTGTATTAATGCTGGAGCTTTAGAGCATGTGCCTCAAGCTAAACAAAATAAATAACTATGCTTGATTTATCATCAAATAATTCTATTTTAAAATTATGAAAACGCTTATTATATTTAGTTTTATCCTATTAAACTCTTCAGCCTTAGGAGCAGAGACTAGCGCCACCAACCTTAATCTAGGTGGGTTGTTTGAAAAAGGAGGAATTATGATGTATGCTTTGCTTGCGGTTTCTATTATTTCTATATTTTTGAGCTTGCTGTCACTATTTTCAATGCGAGCAAGTGTGATCGCTCCTGCAAGCACTCTTGCCTCTATTAAAGCTTATATTTCTAATCAAGATTACCATGGGTTAATCGCTTTCACTTCTAGTGATTCTAGTTCTTTGAGTCGTGTTATACTTAAAGTTTTAAATTTTAATAAAAATCACACAAATAGTAGCAAAGAAAACCTCGACGAAGTTGCTATTATGCAAACTAATTTTGAATCCGAAAAAATTGCCCGCAAACTAGTCTTTATTTCAGACTTAGGATCTATGGCTCCCATGATTGGATTGCTTGGAACTGTCCTAGGTATGATTAAGGCTTTCTTAGAGATATCTATAGGAAACATGCAAGGTGTAAAGCAAATGGAGCTAGCTAGTGGAGTGTCTGAGGCCTTAATCACTACTGCTTCGGGTTTGATTATTGGTATTATTATTATGCTTATTTATGCTGGCCTACGCTCACGTGCTCAAAAATTATCTAGCCAATTAGAAATGGCTACTCTTGAATTTCTTTCTAGCTACGACATGAATCTGGTTAAGTCTAATAAAGATTAATAATTGATGACCCCTCCTCCTGATTATGAATAAGCTTAGCTTTAAAAGACCTCAACTACCTCAAGCGCAGCTACCTCTAGCTCCACTTATTGATGTCGTTTTTATTTTGCTTATTTTCTTTCTACTAAGCTGGAAATTTTCTAAAGATGAATTAGATTTAGATATTCGAATCCCCACTTCTACTCAAGGTGATAGCGAGCAACGTCTAGCAGGCGAAATCATCATTAATCTCAAAACCTCAGGTGAGTTTAGTATTAATGGTCAAATTTCCACTCATGATGCTCTTTATAATAAACTTGCACGCTTAGTCTCAGTTTACCCTAATCAAGCTGTCCGCATTAGGTTTGACCAAGAATGCAAAGGGCAATATATCGCCGATGTAATATCTACCTGTGTCCGAGCTAAAGTGTGGAATATATCTCTACCTGTTGAAGCTAGTAACTAACATTTTATTTTTTTGAAATTTTATTTTTATATCACTCTTATTTTTTTCTTTGGCTTATCTTTAGCTCAAGAAGAAACGGCAATTAGCGACAATTTTGAAGGTGAAAGCATTTTACTTTTAGCTCAACAATGGTACCAGCAAGCTATAAACTTTCCCGAGGGTAGTGAAGATGCCAAAAAAACTGCAGCTTTAGCACGCAAACGTTACATCCAGTTCATAGCACTCAAACCTGAGCTAGAAGAGCTCAGCAAAGCTCAATACAAACTCGCACAATGTTATTTAATAGAAGAGTCTCCATTACTTGCTAAAGAATACTTTCTCGCTTGCATTAGTTCAGGTGCTGAAAATAAATGGGGGCAGCAAGCTATTTATGAAATAGCTAAAATTGAGGAGGCTTCTCTTGGATTTGAACACGCTCTAAGTTGGTACAGTAAGCTACTCGAAAAATCTATTGACCCTGAATTAAAATCTCTAGTCTTGCTCAAGCTTGCTCAACATGCTCAACAACAAAATAATCTAGAACAAGCCGTCGAGTTATACCTTGGTTTACTGGATCAACTCAACCAACAAGAAGATAAAACTGTTGCCAATATATCAAAACAACAAGCTCATATTTTAGCTCTCACTAATCTTAGC
The DNA here is from genome assembly GCA_002386905.1 of Akkermansiaceae bacterium UBA4581. Taxonomy (GTDB): domain Bacteria; phylum Verrucomicrobiota; class Verrucomicrobiia; order Verrucomicrobiales; family Akkermansiaceae; genus UBA4581. The sequence continues at coordinate 55,520 of DGKB01000032.1, forward strand.
CAAATTTATAGTATTCAAGCCAAAACCGGCGACTCAGAAAGTCAATCAGACTTATTTGAAAAAATAAAAAATAACTATAATCAGATTCTCACTTTTGATCTTAGTCCCGAAAAAAAATCTTCTATTCTATTTCAACAAGCAGCTCTAGCTAAAACTCAAAAAAATATTAATGATTATCATGCTCAACTTATCGCTATTACTCAAGATAAAGATTTAGCTGCTTGGCATGAACAAGCATATTTAAAGTTGCTCATTTCTTACTTTGACCAAGGCGATGACCAACTCATTTTAACACAATTAAAAAAACTAAGGGATTCAGGGTCTATCAATGAATTAGCTAAAGAAATTTATTGGTTAGGAGCCAATGCTGCACAGCGCCAAAACAAACTGGAATTAGCTTCTTCTTATTTTGAAGAAATTCAAAAACTTAAAAAACTACAACCGTCATCCTCTTTGCATGAAATCGCTATCGATTATCAAGACCTACTCTTATCTTATCAAAAAGCTCAAGACAAAACAGCTAAAGCTCTAAGCAAAAAAATAGATAAGTTTTTATATAAGTACGAATTAGACGTTGAAAATCATTACTACCAAATGGCTATCTGGCTCAAAGCAGAACAACTTCTAACCATAAAAGATTACCCTCAAGCACTTTTTTACTACGAGTCCATTAATCCTGAATTCCTTGATGCTCAGTATCAAAACAAATATGGAGCTCAATTAGCTAATATATTTATTCAGGCAAAAGCCTATGAAAAAGCCATCAAAATTTTAACAGAAACACTCAGCAATCCAGTTTTAAACGAAGGCAAAATTATGGAATCACTCATTAAACGTGCCGCTTGTTATGAGAGCCTTAATCAAGATCATCTAGCTATTGCTGACTATGAACAAGTCTTTAAATATCGCTCAAATCTAACATTATTTGCTCATGCTAAATATAGACTAGCTGAAATTCTTGCTAATAAGTCACTCCCAGAACGAAGTATTGATACTTACTTAAGTTTGCTCGATCAAGTTCCCTCAATAGATGCTAAGCAGCAGGCTTTCATTTACTCAAAATTAGGCTCCCTCTACCAAATCACTAACAACTTAGATCATGCTGAAAAATATTATAAAAAATGCCTAAGCCTTGAAATCAAACAATATTTCCCTCTAGCAAAACAAGCTCTTGTTGAAATTTATTTTTCCCAGCAAAAACTTATTAAACTTAGCGATTTAATTGAAGAAATTTGGAATTATAATCAAAGTATTATTGAAAGGGCCCCAAAAAATAAAGAACCTATTGAAAACGAAAATAGTGTTAAAGATATAGCAATTAATCCCATTCAAATCCCTCGAACTGTTCTTATTTGGGTTTCCACACGTCATTATATCAATCATGATTATAAAAAAGCAGAGCTGTTTTTCACTAAACTTTATCGTGAGAAACCTTTTTCTGCATCTGAGCTACTCCTCTATCGTTACAAATCAACATCAGAGTTTATGACAGGTTCTTTAGAAGAGGCTCAAAAAACCATTGATCAATGGCTAAGTCAACCTGTTTCAAATTATGAGCAAGCTCAAGCTCAGCTCCTCAAAGCTAAAATTCTTCACCAAAATAAAGAATATCAATTAGCTTCAATAAAACTTGAAAACCTTATTGACCTAAACCCTCAAGGGGCTTTGCTTGCTAATATTCAATACGAGCTTGCTAAAAACTATCAACAATTAAATAAACATGATAAGGCAATTCAATACCTTATTTTAATTATTGAATTTAATACTGAAATTTCTTATGCTCTTAAAAAGAACGTTCTTACAGACTTGGTAGCCTTGTTAAAGCAAAATAAGCAAAGTAACGAATTGGCTTACTATCAAAATCAACTCAATCAGATTTCTCATGAAAAATAAAACTCTCTTCATTACCTTATGGTTTGTTATAGCCATTCTCATCGCTGCTATTTGTTACGTACTAGTCATGAATCAAAGAAATCAAGCTCAATTCATAGAAGTTCAGCAACAAAGTATTGAACAAAAACAACAGCTGCAAAATCTAACTCAGGAACAAAACCTAGTAGAACAAAACCATCAACAAGCTCTAGCAGAAGCTCAAGCCAAAGCACTTGAAGCTATTGAAAAAGCCAAACAAGAAGCTGACTCCCGTGTACTAAGGGTTGCTGAGCTCTATCAATCATTATTTAATAATAATGAAAAAACGGTGCAGCATCTCTTAAACTTTGAAGAGAAAGTACAAGCTGGAATTAAGCTTCAAGAAGCTGAGTTAGTGCAGCTTAATGATATGATTTACGCTATTTCCCAACTCAAATCAAGCTACCAACTAAATCTTGGAGAGTTTGACGCACTCATTAATTATTTTAAGAATAAAAGCTCGATAGAACTTAATGATCCTAAGGAAACTACCGGATTTTTTCGTCGCATCTTCAGTGCAAAATATAAGACAGAAAAAGAAAACTATCATCAACAATTAGGTGCGAAAGAAGCTTACAAAGAAGCCGAAATCAAATTACAAACTGCTTACTCTTCTGTTCAAACTCAACTTGCTAATATTAACTTTGAGCAAGACAAGCACCTTAGCAGTATTCAAAAACTCTTAGAAACTAAGCTAGACAGTCAGCAAGCTCTCATACCTCTTTTTTCAGAAACTAAAAAAATCCTTAAAACTCATGAGCAAATGAAAGAGTTTAATGTAAATGAGTATTTAGTGCCTGTAGATTCTCCTCGCCAATAAATGATGATACGTTATTTTCTCTTAATGAGCTTTGCCTGCCTTTTTCAAGCATCCATAGCTAATATAAAGAAGGTCGACAACCCTAAATTTGTACCTAATACGCCTGGCCCTTTTGATAAAAAAGGAGACTATGTTACAAGTTGGGCCGATGGTAAATGGAAGCGCTATTATACGCCAAGCAAGAAAACAGAATCAACAAGAATTGTTATCACACCAGAACCTACTAGACCAACAAAACCCAAGCCTATTGCTAGTTATAATGGAAAATACAAGACTCATACGGTAGTAAGAGGTGATACTCTCTATGGGATTTCTAAAAAATATAAAGTTAGTATTAACGATTTAAAGTCCATTAACGCCATTAATAATGCACACCTTATTCGTATTGGTATGTCATTAAAAATACCCATCAAATAAGCTAATTTAGCACACTTTAATATGAGTCCTCGTCTAAAAAAAATCAATGAACTCCTAAAACGTGAGCTGAGCACTCTATTTCCCAAAGAGTTTGAATTTCAGCCAGCCTTAGTCACCATCATGGATGTTGATACGACTCAAGACCTTAAAGAAGCTAAGGTATGGCTTAGCATCTTAGGTTCAGATAATGACTACGATATTTTAGAAATCATTCAGAAAAAACGAGGATCAATTCAAAAAAAACTTATGAAACGTGTCGTTCTTAGGCAAACTCCTATTCTTGACTTTCGTATTGATCGCTCTATGGAGCAAGGCTGTCAAGTGCTTAGCGCTTTAGACGAAGTTGATAAAATTACACCTCCAGAAAACCAAGACAAACCTTAAAAAAAGGCTTTTTTCTTTTTAAAGATAATAACTTATTAGCCCAACTTATCGTAAGCAGCTAATACGATTTTCTCAGTTGTCTCCCAATTAATACATTTATCTGTAATAGATTGGCCGTAATTTAAATCTTCTAATGGCTGAGGGAATGGTTGAGCGCCTGCATTTAGATGACTTTCTAGCATGGCTCCTAAAATACGTTCAGGGTATTTTACCTTCTGATTAACAATAGCTTCAAATACAGCAGGCATCTTCGTATCATCCTTACCACAATTGGCATGAGATGCGTCTATCATGATGCGCTCTGGCTGATCAGCCTTAAGTAAGGCTTTATAAGATTCCTCTACGGATGCTTCATCATAATTAGGTCCATCATCACCACCTCTTAAAATAAGGTGACAATTTTTATTACCCTTAGTACTCACTGCAGAAGCCACTCCATTTTCAGAAACTCCAAGAAATACTTGTGGCTTAGATGCCGCTTCAATAGCATTAATTGCTACTTTAACTCCTCCATAAGTTGTGTTTTTAAATCCAACAGGCATAGATAAACCTGATGTCATTTGCCTATGTGTTTGCGATTCTGTAGTACGAGCTCCAATAGCTGCCCAGCTCAATAAATCAGCTATATACTGAGGGGTAATTGGGTCTAATAGTTCTGTTGCCGTTGGTAAACCACAAGATACCACTTGCTTGAGGAATTGGCGTGCAGCAATAAATCCCTCTTCTAAATTACATGAGCCGTCAAGATGGGGATCCATAATTAAACCTTTCCAACCAACTGTTGTTCTTGGCTTTTCAAAGTAAACACGCATCACAAGGTATATACGATCAGAAACCTTCTTACTCAATTCAGCAAGACGCTGAGCATATTCTAGACAAGCTTTAGTGTCATGAATTGAGCAAGGACCTAAAATAAGTAAGAATCTATCATCTTTACCGTTTAAAATATCAACTATCGTCTCACGACTTTTAACTATGAACTCTGTTTCTTCAGGGGTAGCAACAATTTTATCCATTAACGCTTGTGGCGATGGTAAAGGCTGATTTTCAATAATATTAATATTAGAAACAGTAGACATGATAAATGAAATTAAATAATTAAAGATTATTAGTTAACTAGGGGTGCTCTAAATAGCAAGGCATAAATCCCTTAATTTAAACTACTTTATAAGCTCTGGATGCTGCCTTAACACCTCGTACATAGCAATACCCACGCAGGTTGATTGATTGAGGCTGCGAGTACTGTTTTCTTTCATCGGGATTTTAATCATATTTTGAGGATATGATTGCAATATCGAATCTGCCAAACCGCGGGTTTCAGCACCAAAAATTAAGCAACAATCTCGTGGGTACTCAACCTGCCAATAGTTATCTTTAGCCTTAGTGGTCATTAAATACCATTGTTCGCTCGGTAATGGAGGATTGGCAACAAACTCATCCCAAGAACTCCAAGTTTTAAGCTTCACATCTTTCCAGTAGTCTAAGCCTGCTCTGCGCACTTGCTTTTCATCAATTTCAAACCCTAACGGCTCAATAAGATGCAAACAAGCATTAGCAGCTACAGCTAATCTTCCTGCTGCTCCAGTATTGTGTGGTATTTCAGGCTCAACTAAGACGATATGTATCATAACTATTTATCATTTAAGTCTGATTGATTAACTATTTTACAATCACAATTACCATGGCTACATCCTCTTGTTTTTTTTGATTTCAGCCAGTAAACTCTAAATATCAAGTAAATCACACAAACTCCAACAATAATAAACACGCTATAAGTTTGATTCATAAAAAACTAAGACAATATTTGATAAACTAACATAGCTGCGACATAAGCAAAAATAGACATTCCCACTAATTGAGCTGCCGCAATCTTCCAGGAATTAGTTTCTTTTCGAACCGTGACCGTAGTGGGAAAGCATTGCAATGCATAAATATAAAAGATAAGAATACTCCATGAAGTAGCCTTAGTAAATAGTTGACTTCCATCTAAACGAGTTGCTTGTTGCATACGTTTGGATAAATTCTCTACATCTTCTCCATTTTCTTGAAATAAGACACCCATGACTGAAGCAAAAACTTCACGAGCTGAAAATGAACAGAGAACAGCGGTAGTAATACGCCAATCATAACCTAAAGGCTCAAATACAGGCTCAACAAAACGTCCTGCTCTACCTAGCCAACTCTGTTCAACCTGCAAAGCAGAAAGCTGTTCTGGGCTGAGCTCGTCTAAACTTTCAATCGAGCTAGCCACTACTGAGTCTTGATTCAATTTAGCCAAATTCACCTCTTTAGGATACGTCTGTAAAAACCAAATAATAATTGAAATACTTAAAATAATTGTACCCGCTGCCTTCACAAAATTTAATCCCGCTTGCACACCCTGCCTAAGAGAAAAACGCCAATCTGGTGCTTGATAACGTGGCAACTCAAGAAAAAACGCCTTAGAGCGAGTCAGTTTCATTCCTTTGCGCAAAATAGCAGCTCCAACAAACGCAGTAATCGTACCAATCAAATATAAGCTCAGCATGATCCATGCTTTTTCTGCTGTGCTAGCTGAATCACCCCAAAGAACAGCAATCATAAGAATATAAACAGGTAGTCGAGCTGAACAACTCATCCATGGGGCTATTAAAATCGTTAACAAACGTTCTTTAGCTCGAGTCAAGGTTCGAGTCGCCATTATTCCAGGAATAGCACAAGCGTAAGAGCTTAAAAGCGGGACAAAGCTCTTACCACTTAAGCCAACCAAGCCCATCATTCTATCCATCAAATAAGCAGCACGAGCTAGATACCCTGAAGTTTCGAATAGCCCAATAAGAATAAAGAGCAAAATAATCTGAGGCAAGAATACCAAGACCCCGCCAATACCTGCAATCACACCGTCCAGCAGCAAGTCCTTCATATCACCATCAGGAATAAAGGTCGCGACCATCTGAGTCAGCCATCCAAATAATGACTCTATCCAACCCATTGGATAACTTGCTAAAGTGAACAAGCTAAAAAATAATATAAACATCGCTGCAAGCAAGGTAATACTACCTACAATAGGGTGTAGTAACCAGCGGTCTAGCTTATCAGTCAAACTAAGCTTATTGGTAGCTTGGCTGAGTTTTAAGTGCTTAACTAAATCAGCGCTCCAATTCTGACGAGCTTGAAACCATTCATCATGAGCACTTAAGCCTTCACTCTTAATTTGATCAATAGTATCCTGTGCTTCCTTTTGTATATCAGCAGGAAAATCTTCTAAAAACATTTCTCTATAATGCCTGCTGCCAAGAATGAGTTGAGACTTGAGCTTGGGGGCTTTAACCCCTGCCTTTATAAATGCTTGTTCTAAATGCTGCAATTGCCCTTGGGCCACTTCTGAAAAACGCCATGGACGATTTGGAGCCACGGGCAATGGATGCCTAATAGCTTGCTTGAGCTCAAGTATTCCTGATTTTTTTAGTGCGTTAATAGGTATTACAGGTATACCTAAACGATCTGAAAGCCCTTGAATATCGGTTTTTTGAATTGAATTTTCAAGTAAATCTACTTTATTAAGAATTAAAATACAGGGTATCTCTAATGCCATTATATCCGATAATAGAGGGAGTTGACGCTGCAAATCAGAGCTGTCTACTACACACAGCAATAAATCAATCTGACTGTTACCTGATTCATTAACCAAATAATCATAAGTCACTCTTTCATCTTTAGATCGAGGAGAAAGACTGTAGCAACCAGGTAAGTCTACTAACTCTAACTCTCTTCCATGAGGTGTACGAAAATTACCTTTTTTAACGGCAACTGTCATTCCTGCATAATTACCTACTTTCCCTTGCTCTCCAGTGAGCGCATTAAATAAGGTTGTTTTACCGCTGTTCGGCAGACCAACTAAGGCTACATTTTCCATTTTTATGTAAATTAATTTACTAAAAGCTCCTCTTCTACTCTAATTTGCTCAGCTAAATGCTTACTTAAAGCTACTTTTGAACCACAAAGAGAACAGAGTAAGTGCTTGTCTTGCGCAATTTTTTTTATTTTTAATTGCTCACAAAAACCTAAATTACGCAACTCTTCACAGTCATCACCGACCATAGAAGTCACCTTAAGCCAGCAACCTATACCTGCATCACTAAGTGTTTGATAACTTGGTTTAACAGCCGCTACTTCAGCCGCTTTTGAGGCTGCTGAAATTGCTTTTTTTCTAGTAAACCAAGATTTCATATTTTTTCATCTAAGCCTATATCTTATAAGTTACTTGCATTTACTACGTTTTACAGACAAAATATAGATAAGAACTGCATTGAAACTAATATTATTGAGATTTAATGTCAATATATTATTAGCTCTAAAACCCTTATTAAGTACTACTGATTATAGAATAATATAAACTAGTTATATACTATTATCTAATCTAGTTAATTATGAAAACCTTTTGCATAAGACTCATTAAAGTTTACCAATACCTCAGCCTTCCCATTAAGCAGAGCTTAGGTCAGCATGGTTGTTGTAGATATGAGCCCACATGCTCTAATTATGCCATTCAAGCATTCTCTAAATACAGTTTTTTTAAAAGTATCTGGCTAAGCTTAAAACGCATTCTCCGTTGCCATCCATGGAGTAAAACTCATGGGCATGATCCTCTGCCTTAATTTACTTTTCAAGGTAGCTCAACTATGTTTAAACAAACTTATGCCTGCACCAAAACTCTACGACACGCTCAGTAAGTCTATCAAGCCCCTTACTCAAACAAAAGCTCATGATTTTGGCTTCTACGCTTGCGGTCCCACTATCTATGCCGAAGCGCATATTGGCAATTTTCGTACTTTTGTAGTGCAAGATACCCTACGTCGTGTACTTGAACTCAGTGGGATTAAAGTCAAACATGTGAGGAATCTAACTGATGTTGATGACAAAACTATTCGTGGAGCCATTGCTAAGGCAATCCCACTAGCTCAATTCACCCAACCTTGGGGTGAGAAATTCGCAAACGATTGTCAGAGCCTCAACCTGCTGCCTCCTCATGTCGAGCCTAGCGCTGTCGACCATATACCAGAGCAAATTGATTTAGTTCAAACCCTCATTGATAAGAAAATAGCCTACGTCGGTGCTGACCAATCTGTCTATTTCTCAATTAACTCTTTTCCTAATTACGGCAAGCTCTCTGGTGTAGATAAAATCGAAATCAATCAATCACATCATCCCTCTAAAAGCTCCTCCTTAGATGCAGACGAGTATGACAAAGATCACATTAGTGATTTTGTTCTCTGGAAACACCGTAAGGATGAGGATGCAGAACATTTCTGGCAGAGCCCTTGGGGCGAGGGTCGTCCAGGCTGGCACCTGGAGTGTAGCGCAATGAGTCTCAAACACCTACCCCATGGCATCGACCTGCACGGTGGGGGTGTCGACCTCTGCTTTCCTCATCATGATAATGAAATTGCTCAGAGCGAAGCCGCTACAGGCAAGCCTTGCGCTCAACACTGGTTCCACAGTGAGCATCTCATGGTCGAGGACCAAAAAATGAGTAAAAGCTTAGGTAATCTCTACACACTCAATCAACTCAACGATACGGGTTACGCTCCTGCCAGCGTACGTTATGCTCTACTAGCTGGTCACTACCGTAAAAAACTCAATTTCAAATTTGATCTACTCAAAAACGCACAAAACCATCTCAAACAACTCGGTAAATACCAACAACAACTCATTGATTTAAGTCAAAGCCCCGCAACAAGTTATACAGAACTCTGCGTACAATCTATCGATAGCTTGCTCATTAATAACCCGTTTGCATCAGCATGGGAGGCATTGCTCAACGACCTCAACACGCCAGAAGCGTTAGGGCAAACCTTTCTCACTCTCAAACAACTCGATAAACAGCTAAAGTCCAACAGCCTCAACACCGAGCAAGCCAAGAGCTATCTCAAGGGATTAAGCCTTATCATTGCAGCCTTTGGCTGGGATGTGACTCTCACTGAATCAGAAACAACAGCTGATATACCTGCTGACATCCATGCTCTCGCAGAACAACGCCTCCAAGCCAAAAAAGACAAAGACTGGGGCGCCTGCGACCAACTCCGCGACCAAATTACAGCCCAAGGCTGGAGCATTAAAGACACTCCAGATGGCTATGAGTTAATCCCTCAAAATTAAAAGCTGCTAAATTTAACCTTTAATTTTACCTGACCTTCTTTACATTAGTTGGGTGAATTTAAGTTTTAAATTTTTATTAACTCCTCTTTTGTTATCTGCTTTTTTTGTAGGTAGTGGTTTACTAGTTTTATATCAGTGGTGGGAGCAAATTAATTGGTATTGGCTTATCATTACAATCTTAGTAGGCATCACGTCTATTTACAGTGTTTATAGACAGTTTACATTAACTGCATCTGCAGCCATATTTATCATAGCCTGTGCCCCTATCTTAAACTACTATCATCACGAGCGCGCAGCACAAGAGCTCAACTTATTTATAAAAGATCAGGGAGACTTACATTGGGTCCAAGGTGTCGTAACTCATAGTTACCCTGTAGCTACTAATGCCAAGCTAAAGCGTTATAAATTGATTGCGCAACATCTGCTTAGCCATAGCAATAAGAATCTAAACTCCCAAGATAAAGGGCGAATTCATACAATGGTTCAGCCTTCTCCGACTTTTGATGTGCCTATATTTTTATCTCTTCCTGCTCAATCTAAACCCTTAAAAATAGGAGATACTATTTCTTATTTAGCTTCTATAAAAACTATCAATAAAGCAACTAGCCCATTTGATTTTGATTTTAAACGTTATGCTCATAGTCAAGGGGTTAAGCATCAAACTCAAGCGCTCAGCCCTATCACCCTAATCGAAGGCTCTTTATCTCCATTATTACAATTTAAGGCTCGGCTCTACCATTACCGCGCTTGGGTCAAAGATCGACTGAGTTTAGGTATTGATAACAATTCTGCTGCTTATCAACTAATGCTACCGCTAGTGCTAGGCATCAAAAATGCAGATACGCAAGCTGCTCTAGAGCCTTTTAAATATTTAGGTTTGTTGCATTTATTTGCGATTAGTGGGCTGCATCTAGGGTTGATGTTGTATTTAGTTAATCGCCTAACTTTACTAGCTAAGGTTCCTTATAAGTTTAGATATTTAATTATTTTTAGTGTTTTACTTTACTACACTCTCATCACTGGATGGGCCCCTTCAATTATGCGTACGAGCATTTTCTTACTCATTTGGGGGTTATCTAAAGTGGGCAGATTAGCGTTTCGTCCACTCAATGCTCTATGCGCTACTTTTATTTTAAGTTTATGCATCAATCCCTATCAATTATTCCAAATGGGATTTCAACTATCTTTTAGTATTGTCCTTGCTCTTTTATGTCTAGGAAAGCTATGGGAAACCTACGCAAAAAATTGGGCAAAACCAGATGCCTATTTACCTGTCAAATTTTGGAAGCACCACCAAAGAATTAAGTTTATAGGTGGACAAAAATTAGGTCAAACATTTGCTGTCTCCTTATTTGCGTTTGTCGCTTCTATGGGGTTCATGTTTTACTATTTTGGTGCAGCTTATTGGTGGTCGATTTTACTCACTCCATTTTTTATACCTCTTATCAGTGGTGAAATCATCATCACCTTGCTACTACTTGTGGCCATACCTATACAAAATGATTATTTACAAACTCATATTAATAAAGCTCATTTATGGTATTTGCAAAAATTACATTTATCTGCTCAAAAACTCGAAGAATGGCTACCTAATACTGAGATAACAGTCTCAAATTATAATAAGCCTAGCTTATGGTTTATCACCACCGGTTTTGATGATCACCTTGTTTGTGTTGAGCAAAATCATTTACACCTATTTCCGCAAAGTAGCGCCTCACTTAGAAGTATTTTACAGTTGCAGCAAAAAATGTCGCTGAAATTGCCACATCTAAGTTTAGCGAACCGCACTACTATTCATTTGAAATCTAACCAAAATCCGTATCAGTTAAGTCAAATGCCAGGTATGGTTAGTCGAAAAGATAATTACTTATCTTTAGATAATTTAAGCTTTATTAGACAGGCTCATACTTTAGCTATACCGGCCATTGAAATACAACATCTGCACCAACCTATAAAGATTTTATATCTAGCCAAAATTAATAACTTGCTAGAAGTTCATGATACTTATGTAGATCAAATAAAGAAGAACTCTTATCAAACGATTGTTATTCACCCAAGCTGGAACAAGCTGTATCCAGAATTTATCGTTAAATTAAAACTCATACACTCAACAATCATTATTGAACAATCAATACATGGTGCCATAAAAATTATCGCCAATAAACAACACTACCAACTATCTAGTTTTTTAAGTGGCCAAACTTGGGGCTTATGACTTATTTGCTTTAGTCACTACTTTGTATGAAATAACTATATAAAGAGCGTGTATACAGTAATTGATTTCAGGCTTAAAGTACCACCGGTCGGAATCGAACCGACACGTCCTTGCGGACAATGGATTTTAAATCCACAGCGTCTACCAGTTCCGCCACGGCGGCCTTTTAAAAAAGCCTAAAATCAATTTACTAAGCGTGTCTTAATGGTTGACGCTGCCGATTTCAAGAAAATTCTTTCTTCTATTTTACTTATTTTTAATCTTTGCTCTATAAACCTTAAGCTTTCAGCGTTTCCTGTTTTTGCTAAAATCTTTAATGCTGACTTTTTTTGATTTAAATTCAAAGTGTTATATATCTCTAACAACCGCGATTCAGCTATTGCAGGCTGACTCATCAACAAAGATTCCCAATCTCTTAAATTCTTTTTCCAGCGACTCTCTACTAAGGAAAGTGATTCTTCGGGTAAAAACTCAAAAACCAGCTCTAACAGAAAATCATCTACTTGATTTTGTTTTTTTTGCTGATGAAAGTATCTAGTAATCACAGCCTCTCTATCCACGTTGATTTCTTTTACCCATGCAACATAAGCTTGAAAAATAAGTGATTTATCTACCATCACATAAGGTTCAAAAAGTAAACTAGTTAGTTTTTTCTCTATGTCAGCAAAATAAGCACGATTCTCTGTGTTTTTTAAATTTATTAAAGCTGATTTTAAATCCATCGGCTTATGCCCATACAATGTATTTAACCAACCAGCTGCTACTTTCATCTGACGTTGATTTTCACTTCCGTTACCTATGGCAGCAGGATTAACTACCTGAGGGTTGAATTTGGCTTCATTGTATATCCCCTCTATTAAATTAAGCTCGGGACTATAAGAGACTTTGTCAGAGAATCTCTCTACTAACTTAATGAGTTGTTTTGCATCTACTTTTAAATTTCTAAAGATAAACATCTCCCCTTGATGAACTGGCTCTCGCAAAATTTTACTATCCGACAAATACAAACTATTAAAATAACTTAGCACTTGGCTATTTTGGTAAACTTTTAAACCTTTTAAAATCAAATGGTTAGTTTTTGTATTAGGATATTTTTCTTGTATTAATTGTATTGTTTTTTTTAACAAAATTTCTGAATTCTGCATTACTTTAATTTCAGGCAGCACTTCTTTTTTATGCTCTAGCTCTTCTATATTTTTATATTCTACCTTACTTTTATTGGGTAGTATTGAAATCAAAAATAAGTAAGGAAGTATAAGTATCACACCTACAATTCCTCCTGTAAGCCAGTGTCGTAAATATCCAAAAAACCAAAAGGATAATTGAATACTAGCCATAAGAGCTGTTACTATAGCCATTTTAAACCATACATTATAATCCAAAGCTTGAGATTGACTCTTATAACTAAACCATATTGCCAAATAAACCATCATTAACAAAAGGCAAGCAAACCTCATCACATAATGATAGCCTTTTATTGCACGTTGACGCTCTATTTTTAAAACTTCTTTGTTTGTTGGAAATTTAGTTTTCATTAAAAAATATGTATAAATATATAAAGATTAATCTTTGAATTTAAAGATAAAAAATCTTATATATATTTTATATGAATGAATTCATCCCAACCTTACTAAAATTGCAAGAGCTTGAAAAAAAGCGTTATGATTTTCAAAGTATTTTAGATCATCAAGTCGCTCAAGCAAAGAAAATTAAAGAGCCTTGGGTCGACATCAAAAATTCTATTGACGAAAAGAAAGCTCGCATCAAAAAAATGAAAGTTGAGCAACATCAAATTGAGCTAGAAATAGAAACTCGAAATCAAAGTATCTCTCGTCTTGAAACTCAACGCTTTGAAACTAAGAAAAATGATGAGTTTACAACCATGGGAGAAGAAATTAATAATTATCAAGATGATGTAGAGGAGCTGGAAATCACACTTCTAGCTAAATTCGAAACTATCGAAAAACTCGAAGAAAAACTAGAAAAAGAAATTGAGACAGCTACAGCATTAAAGCCTCAAATTGAAAAAGAGCTTGGATTATTTAAGCAAAAATTAGAAACGGCCAAGAAAGAAGTCATTGAGCTCGAGTCAGCTATTGCTCATTTAGGCAAAAAACTACCTAGTGATACATTAGAGCATTGGCATCGCCTATCTAAAAATAAAGCTGGATTAAAAACTGTTGTGCTTTTTAATGATTCTGCCAATGTATGTCCTAGCTGCAATATGAATGTGCAACCTCAAATAAAAATTGATATTGCTCATGATGAAAACCTAGTAACCTGCCCAAGTTGCGCAAGCTTTCTATACTTAGAGGATGACCATTGCGAATAGTTATATTCGCATCATCTGTTTATCATTAAATAGATAGCAACAAATCATTAGCTAGCTCTACATCTATT
>DGKB01000017.1 GCA_002386905.1 Akkermansiaceae bacterium UBA4581
TTTAAAAGACAGTTGCTGACCCCCAAGAACGACCCCCAAGAACGCAGTGAAAAACACTAGTAATATAGATTTCAGAAGTGAAAATAGAAGACCTGTAGCATCGTCATTTCATTTTAATTATTACCAAACAAGCGGCTCTTTGAAAGGTGCTCCAAGTGAGCCAAATGCAAACCGAGAAATGGACTTAACTGCACCAACAGTAAATCATGGTAATATTGATAACAATATTACAGTTATTAATGATTTAACGTCATCAATAGAATCACGTATTAACCCATAATTTATGAAATTATATTTACTTATTTTTGCTTTATTTCTTCTTCAACTACAGGCAGTTGAAGAAGAAGTAGAAACTATTTTAAATGATTGGGAACAGTCTTTAACTGAGGTAGAGTTAACTCCTCAAACATTAGGTAAATTAGAAGCTAGCTTCAAAACAGAAATTCCTAACCCTGAAAAAAGAATTGAAAAAGTACATCAATGGTTCACGTCATTAAGTGAAGTTTCTTCTGATGACTATATGGGGAAAATTTTTAGTATTATGGGGGTATGGAATCAACTGGCAGAGCCTAAAATCAGAGCGGAGTTCATATCTAAAGTATTTAATCAAAAGGAAAATTCTGAAAACTCAGGAATTATATTTTTTTACGCAAAAAGAGGTGGAGAATTATTTGATATAAATAAATATGAAAAAGCAAGTGAAGAAGATTTTAGTAATCATATTAAAACTGAGAGATTATATACTACTCAAGCCTATACAGGAAAAGAGATAGTTCATAGCAACCAACTTGCAGGATTTTTATTCACTAAAGCGCCAGCTTCAGCCTTATTAGATTATAGTGGATTTAAAAATAATCAGGAAGTAGCAAGTTTAGTAAAGCAAGTCGAAGATTTAAGATTAGAATTATATGAAAAATCAAATCTTTCAAGTTGGGACAAACCTCAAGCATTATTAATCTGGAATGAGCTTCAATCTACATTAGAAAAACTTAGCCAATATGCAGAACCAGCAATTGATGCTTATTTAGCACGGATAGTAAAATCGATTAAAGGGAATATTGGAATCTTTCCTATATCTCCTCAAGTACTAAACGTACTCAAAGAACGAGAAAGTGAACTTACAGCTTATCTAATGTCATCAGATAAAGCCGAAGACCTCTTTGCTATTGATAATGACGCTCCACTTATAATAAACCCAAGTGACAAAATTAATAAGCAAGCCCTAGCTACCAACACCCCACAAGTAAACCAACCGAAGCAAACGACACAACAAACTAAACCTCAAGCAGAAATAGCCGCAGAAACAAAACCATCTGAGAAACAAACCCCTACATGGTTGATTTATGCCTTAACGGCATTAGGTTTGATAGTCCTCTCACTGGTAGTGAAAAAGTTAAGAAACAAAGCTTAGTATAATCATTTATGGGTTATAAAATCAACAACACCGACGACACAAAAGATGACTTTGGTATCCTTGATACTACAACCAGCAAAACCAAAGATATCCCCCTAACTGTCAATTTTACTCCATGTGATACTAATGATGGCGAAACTTACACAGGAGCAGCTAATTCTACTTCGTCACCTGTTGAATAGAATTATAAATAAATTGATGTGGATATCTCTAGGTGTATTTAAGGACTTCTTCTACGGTAGTGTGTCCAGCATAGATATTGGCGAGTCCGTCTTCTCTGAGTGTAGACATACCTAATTCAATAGCTTTTTGTTTGAGGACTACGCTAGGTGCACTTTCGTTGATTAAGTCACGAATAGGTTCGCTGATATCGAAGAGTTCGTAGAGGCCTTTACGACCTTTGTAGCCTGATTGACCACAAGTTACACAGCCTTCACCGGTGTAAAATTCTTTATTGCCTATTTCGTAAGCAGAGAGTCCAAGTTGCTCTAGAATAGCTTCACTTGGCTCATACATAGCTCGGCAGTCAGCACAGATAGTCCTTACTAGACGTTGTGCGAGAATCCCCTCAACTGAAGCTGCAACGAGGAAAGGCTCAACACCCATGTCGAAGAGTCGGGTTACAGCACCTGGAGCATCATTGGTATGTAAAGTAGAAATAACTAAATGACCAGTTAGAGCGGCTTGTATAGCGATTTGTGCAGTGTCTAAATCACGCATCTCTCCAACCATTATTTTGTCTGGATCTTGACGTAGAAAGGCACGTAGCACACGTGGGAAATCAAGTCCGATGGTTTCGTTAATAGGTATTTGGACAATGCCATCCATGTCATATTCTACTGGATCTTCTGCAGTTAGAATTTTAGATTCCTCATTATTTATTTCTTGTAGGGCAGCATAGAGTGTGGTTGTTTTACCAGCTCCTGTTGGTCCTGTTACAACAAAGATACCGTTAGGTTTTTGTACGGTTTCAACAATATATTTATGAATTTTAGGAGGTAAGCGTAAATCACTAAGATCTAAGCTAACAGCAGAACGGTCAAGCACCCTAAGTACAACACTTTCGCCGTGCTGAGTAGGTAGGCTAGAGACCCTCATTTCTACTGATTTATTGCCAATTTTTTTAACTATACGTCCATCTTGAGGGATGCGTCGTTCAGAAATATTTAAATTAGCCATGACTTTGACCCTCGATATAATAGGTAGGGCTAATTCAGGAGCAGGTGGGCTCATCTCGTACAGAGCTCCATCTACACGATAACGTAGTTTGAATTCAGTTTCAAAGGGTTCAAAATGAATATCTGACGCTCTAAGTTCAACAGCTCGTTGTAAGACAAGGTCTACAAATCGAATAATAGGTCCTGAAGCCACCTGGTTATGTAAGTCTGCTTCACTGCCTATACCTTCAGATGATGCTAGTTGACCCATGATTTCCATCATGGCTTGTTCAGCACCTCCAAAGTGAGCTTCAATTTTATCATTGATATCTTTAGGGTCAGCAATAACAAGTTGAATTTCTTGACCTGTAGCAAAACGTAGATCTTCAACAGTTTGAGGGTTAAGAGGGTTGACAAGTGCTATATGTAATCCTCGTTCACTAAGAGTAATAGGTAGCGCACCATGAAGCCTAACTAAAGCGCCAGGCATAAGCGTGTGGATAGCTTCTGGGGCTTGCCAATTGTTAAGGTCTAGATATTCAGCATGGAGCTGCTCTGCTAATGCTTGCCAAACTTGAGCGTCTTCGGTTACCACTTGAAAATCAATAAGGATGCTAATAGCATCTTTACCGCTTGCAAAAATCTCACGACCGACTTCTTCGCTGAGATTTTGATTTATTAATCCTTGCTGAACTAGAGCATTTAAAAGATCTTGGTCGTCAATCATAGTAAGTTAAATAGATTAATAGTTAGAAGTTACGGATAAAACCTCTTGCACGGTGGTCATTCCAGATAAGACTTTGCGAATACCGTCTTCACGCATAGTTCTCATGCCTAATTCTTTAGCTTCGTGACGCAATTCATCCGTGGTGATATCACGGTTAACAAAGTGACGAATAGCATCTGTCATTTCAAAAATTTCAAAGACTCCAGCACGTCCTTTGTAGCCAGAGTGTGAACATTTATCGCAGCCTACACCATGCATAATATTGCTACCTGCAAGTTGTGAAGGGTCGAGATTAAATGCTTGCATTTCACGTTGAGTGAGTTCGTAAGGCTCTTGGCAGAATTGGCAAATTTTTCTTACAAGACGTTGGGCTAGGACAGAGCGTACAGCTGATGCAATGAGGAATTTTTTGACACCGATATGGGAAAGGCGAGCTACAGCACTTGGAGCGTCATTGGTATGTAAAGTAGAGAGAACTAAGTGCCCAGTAAGTGCTGCGTTAATAGCTATAGTTGCAGTTTCTTCATCCCTAATTTCCCCAACCATAATAATATTAGGTGCTTGTCTAAGCATGGAGCGTAGAGCAGCAGCAAAAGTCATACCTATATCTGGCCTAACCATGACTTGGTTAATCCCAGGCATTTCATATTCGACAGGGTCTTCTGCGGTAATGATTTTGCAATCAGGTTTATTGACGAGGTTGAGGCAGCCATAAAGCGTAGTTGATTTACCTGAGCCTGTAGGTCCTGTAACTAATATAACACCATCAGGTAGGCGCATGAGACGTTTAAATGTTGCTTCATCATCAGAGAGAAAGCCAAGCTGACTAAGGCCTAAAGTTAGCGCGCTTTTATCAAGCACCCTCATAACAATACTTTCTCCATGATTACTAGGCACACTAGAAACCCTTAAATCTAAAACTTTATTAGCTTTATGAGTTTGAATTCGTCCATCTTGAGGCAGTCGTTTTTCAGCAATACTCATGGTGCCTGTCATGACTTTGATGCGGGCAATAATCGAAGGGAGTAGTTTTTTAGGATGTTGGGCTACAATGATAAGCTTTCCGTCTACACGAAAACGAATCACAAGATTAGTCTCCATAGGCTCTATGTGAATGTCACTAGCGCTCATATTAATTGCATCTAGTAGCATTTGCTCTACAAGCAAAATAATAGGAGCATCTTCAGCATCTTCAGCACTTAAATTAGCCATGATATCAGACATATCTAGTTTAGAGATATCTGTTTCTTCTTCGTATTTAGGGTAGGCGAGGGCTATTTTATCTTCTAAGGCCTCTGGGTCCACTACCGAGATAGTTAATTCTTCTCCAAGTGTATGAGAAAGAGTATCAATAAGCTCTAAATTAAAAGGATCTGCAACAGCAATCTTTAGTCCAAAATCATCTTTTTCGATAGGAAGCACATGGTGGTTATGCGCTAATTCTGCAGAAACAAGCTCATTTACATTACTAGGTATTTGGTATTCGCTAATCTCATAAAACTCAACACCAGCAATTTGAGCAATCCAGTAAGCTAAATCTCTGGAACTTAAATGACCCCCTGTAACAAGATTAGATAGTGGATTAGCTGAGCCAGATACAGCAGTTACTGCATCTTCTGCTAAATAACCTGCTTGAGTTAGCTGGCTGAAAATAAAGTCTTGATTTTGATAAGTTGCCATTATGAATAAAAAATCTTTATGTTTAAGTATTTATTATTTTTAATAAATAAAGATAAGTTATCTAAGCAGATTCAGAAATAATCTTCAAACTTTAAAAGACTTATTTCTTACTACTATTATAAACACCTTTAATTAGAGTCAAAATAGCGACTATGAGTAATAGAGAAGAAGACTCAGAGTGCGTAGGTTCTATGGTTATTTTTGCGGAGATAGCTTCTGTTTTATGGATGGTTTGAGTGTTGTTAGAAAAAGGTGAGCTACTTTGCTCTTCCTTTTCGATTTTACCACCAACCATAGATTTAAGTTCTTGAGCTGTCCATGGCTCAGTTCTATCTATTAAAGAAGCTCTTACTTGAGCAACATAATCTGCGGTAATGGCTGAGCTGTTGTTTGACCATTGTTTACGCGCATAAGTTAACACATCAGCAATTTGTTGGTCTGATAAAGTAGCCTTAGAAGGCATCTCACTATCAAATTTTTCACCTTTAACTGTAATGGGGCCTTTGAGGCCTTTGAGCAATATAGAGACTGGCACTCCTTTGACTTTAGCGTTGAGCCATTCTGAACCATCTAAGGGCGGAATGCTATTTTTTATTCCTCGACCATGGGGTTGATGGCAAGCAGCGCAAATACTGGAAAATACAGTTGAACCACGTTGAATCGATTCTTGTGACATAATAAATGGTGAAAATTAACTACTTTTTTGGTGGAGGTGAGGGGAATCGAACCCCTGTCCTAAATGCTTGAGCCCCTTAGCTACTACATGTTTAGTCTACTATAGTTGCTTTAAGAGATAGGTCGCTAGTAGACAGCTTGTGATCTCCGATTAACCTGTGGAGTGTCATCATTCTATCCGGTTATCCGATAGATGATTGAGTCTACTAATATAATACTCTAGTCCAAGCGTAGACACCTTAGGTAGAGCATCGCCGTCAATTAAGCAGCGAGAGCTAATTCGTTAGAATCTGCAATTATGTTTTAATCGGCTTTTTAGGAGGCCAACCGATTAACCTCCACATGCAACCAAGGTTACAATACACTAGTCGAAACCAGTACACCCCCTCCTTAGAAAAGAGGTTGGACTATTAATAAATACGAATTATTTGGTTTTATCAAGATAATTTTACCGGATATAACTTTACTTAAATTATAAATTTAGCTAATTATTTTTATTTATAAACCAAAATTTCAAAAAACGCTAATCATGAAAAAGAAAGCCACTATTTATATTGTTATGGGGGTTAGTGGTTGTGGTAAAACGACATTTGGTAAGTTATTTGCTAAACGTGCTCAATTTAACTTTATAGATGGTGATGATTATCATACTCAGACAAATATTGAAAAAATGAGTCAAGGCCAAGCTCTTAATGATGCTGATAGGCAAGGTTGGTTAGAAAGTTTAAGAGAAATTATTATAAATTATTCAGAGGCTAAATCTTTAGTGATAGGTTGCTCAGCTCTCAAGCAAAGTTACCGTGATATCCTCAGTCCAGAAGCTATGAATATTCAATTTATTCATTTAAAAGGAAGCTATGAATTACTATACAAAAGAGCACTGAAAAGAGCTGAGCTTACCAACCATTTTATGAACCCTGATTTATTAAGAAGTCAATTTAATGATCTCGAAGAGCCTGCAGGAGATAACGTGCTAACCTTAGATGTCATGTACACAGTTGACCTTAACATCGCACAAGCTCTTCAACATTACTTTTTAGACTAATCTATGTCAGCTAATTTCACCCAAGCTCAAATTGTCGGCTCAAGCTATCTTAGAGATGATATCCTACAAGCTAGTTTAAATGAATGTGACTGGGTTGAGCTACGTCTCGATGCTTTGCCTGAGACTCAAAGTTTGGACATAACAGCGCTCAATAGTTTAACTCTACCTCTAATTGTGACTGCTAGAGCTAGCAATGAAGGGGGTATCAACAACCTCAGTGAACAGCAGCGTTATGAGCTCCTAAAAGCTTGGCAAAAACAAGCTCAAGCTATGGATATAGAGCTGATGTCTATTATCAAAAGCCCAATCAAAGATAAATTCTTTGAACTTATGATAGGTAATAATACTCAGAGCGTTTCAACTATTCTCTCTTATCATAATTTTGAAAGAGGGGTGAATAAAGAAGAGTTTACCCAAGTGGTAAACCAAGCTTTAGAGCTTAAGCCTGATGTAATTAAGCTCGCCTTCACGCCAAATACATGGGATGAAGTAGAATGGATGGGGCAATTTATGGAGAAATATCCACAACAAGCCTTCTCTATCATGGGTATGCAAGAGCTAGGATGTAAATCCAGAGTCTACTTAGCGCAGCAAGGCTCATGTCTCAACTATGGATATATAGGTAAGCCTACTGCGCCGGGTCAAATCTCTTCTGCGGAACTTAAAGTTGCTTTAAAGTAACGACTTATATCATTGAATCTACTTTGTTGCTTACGGACATGGTAGTAGGTACTACAGCCAGACTTTAGCAGCCTCGTAAATAACGGAGACTTTTGTCTTCTGTTTTTTGAATAGCCCAGCCAAATTTTGGCTGTTGCTATCACCTCAAGGGGGCTACTCGTCCCGCAGATGCGAGACTGCGAGTCTTATCTGAAACGCTCACGCTATCAGATTTGTGAATTCTGTGGTTCCTCTTTTTAAAGTCTTGTTTACTCAACTGTGACAGATTTGGCCAAGTTTCTTGGTTGATCAATTTCACAACCTTTGAGTTTAGCTACTTGGTAGGAGAAGAGCTGTAGTGCAATAGTTGTACTTAAAACAGTGCTTAGCTTGTGTGAGCTTGGAATTTCAATGACATCGTCACATATTTCGGCGGCTTGGGTGTCGCCTTCGGTTATAATACCTAAGATTCTTGCTCCACGGGCTTTACATTCTTCGACGTTACCGAGCATTTTGTCTTTGCCTTCGATATCGTTGAGGAGAGCGACGATGGGCGTACCTTCTTCGAGTAGTGCAATAGGTCCGTGCTTAAGCTCTGCGGCATGGTAGCCTTCTGCATGGATGTAGCTAATTTCTTTGAGTTTTAGGGCTCCTTCGAGAGCTACAGGGTAGAGGTAGCCACGTCCGAGGAAGAACATACTATGAGCCTGGGTGTAAGCAGGCGCAATAGTGGCGATATG
This sequence comes from Akkermansiaceae bacterium UBA4581, assembly GCA_002386905.1. Taxonomy (GTDB): domain Bacteria; phylum Verrucomicrobiota; class Verrucomicrobiia; order Verrucomicrobiales; family Akkermansiaceae; genus UBA4581. The sequence continues at coordinate 8,099 of DGKB01000017.1, forward strand.
ATTGAATTGTTTATCGAGTAGGAGCTGGTTAATGGCAGGGATTGACTTAATGGCTTGGGCAACTTCGACACCTTGTGCGAGCGAGAGTCTGCGTGATCGTCCTAGCTTGAGAGCGAGTAATAGTAATACAGAAACTTGGCAAGTAAACGCTTTGGTCGAGGCTACTGAAATTTCAGGACCTGCATGGAGATAGACACCTCGTCCAGCTTCACGTGCAATACTTGAGCCCACAACATTGCATAGCCCGATGACAAAAGCTCCTTTTTGTTTAGCTTCTTTAACGGCGGCTAGGGTGTCGGCTGTTTCACCGCTTTGGCTTATAGCAATAACGAGGTCATTTGGACCTACGATAGGGTTACGATATCTAAAGTCTGCTGCTTGCATGACTTTGACCGGGATACCGGCAAGCTCTTCGATAGCGTATTCAGCGACCATACCTGCGTGCATAGATGTTCCACAACCTAAGATGATAATTTGCGAGATAGAAGCAAGCTCTTTGTCTACGCCTGAAAGTCCGCTTAGAATTGCGTTGCCAATAGATAAATTGTAGCGTCCGCGAATACTGTTATTGATAGCTTCTGGTTGCTCAAAAATTTCTTTGAGCATAAAATGTTCGTAGCCATCTTTTTGGGTGCTGTCTGTATCCCAGTCAAGTTCTTGGACCTCTCTAGATACTTGACGATGATTGAGATCAAGAATATCAACATTACCTGGAGTGATGACAGCTAAATCATCGTCATCAAGATAGATAACATGTTTAGTGTGAGAAACAATGGCAGATACGTCACTCGCGATAATAGAAGATTTGTCACTCATACCGATGACGATAGGGCTACCCTTGCGGGCTGCGATAAGTTTATTTGGTTCATCTTTGCATGCGACCACAAGTCCATAAGTGCCATGTACTTGATTAAGGGCGTCAGTGACGGCTTGAAGGAGATCTCCTTTGTAATGGTAACCAATAAGTTTAGCTAAAACTTCTGAATCTGTTTCTGAATAAAATTCATGACCTGCATTAACAAGGTGCTTCTTAAGAGATTGATAGTTTTCAATGATACCGTTGTGGACAATGGCAATTTTACCACTGCTGTCACGGTGTGGATGAGCATTTTCTTCGGTAGGCTTGCCGTGAGTTGCCCATCTCGTATGCGCTATGCCGACTTGGTAATTGACGGTGTTTTCTGCAGCGAGCCATTTGTCTTCTAAACCTTTGACTTTACCTATTTCACGGCAGGTGTAAATCTCATCTTTATTAAGTAGAGCTATGCCTGCTGAATCATAACCTCTATACTCTAGGCGTTTTAGACCTTGGATGAGAATTTCTGCAGGAGATTGAGAATCAAGAGAGCCAATATAACCGACGATACCACACATAATTTTTTAAAAGAGTAAAAGAAAGATAATAAATATTATTGTCTAGGGTTAGAGCCATTTAGAGAGTTCGTCAATAATAACTTGAGTATCAAGTAGCCTGCCGGCACCCTCGTAGCCACAAGCTAGACGTCCTGTAGATTCAGGTCCTAGGAAAAAACACCCATCTTGCTTTAGTATATTTACATTGCGTTGTGTAGCTGAGTGCTCCCACATCTTACCGTTCATAGCAGGAGCTATAATTACAGGAGCCTTAGTTGCTAGATAGACAGATCCAAGGCTGTCTTGAGCTAGGCCTTGAGCTAGGCCAGCAATACAATTAGCGCTAGCCGGAGCAATGAGTAAAAGATCGGCACTATCAGCGAGTTCAATATGTCCAATTTGGCCATTCTTTTCATCGCTTAAATTTACGAGTACTGGGTTGCCACAGAGGGCTTGCAAGGTAAGGGGGGTGATGAATTCTGTGGCATTAGGAGTCATTACCACATGAACTTGATGATTGAGTTGAGTCAACTTTGAACATAAGTCAGCAGCTTTATAAGCAGCAATAGACGCAGAAACTCCTAATACAATATTTTTCATAGCTAGATGATTTATATATAACACGCAATTTTTTTTGAAATTACAAGGTTTGTTGCGCTTATAGATAAAAAATCTAGGGTTTTAACATAAAAATATGGATATAAATAAGTTAGTTAGTTAAATATTCGACACTATCAACCAAGAGAGCTTGAAATTCTGGAGTTTTCCATTCATCAAGAAAGTGACCTAAGCTCAACCCCATAACTGAAGCTTTTGTATAAGGTCTTTCCCAAAGCACAGTTGCTGATGTTTCTTCATCTACAGTTCCTTGAAGTATTTCAATTAAATTAGGTGTTTTATATAGGTTTAGGTACATTTCTGATTTACTTATAGTGTAGTCTTGAACGACAGATTTAGCAGATTCGTGTTCCATAAGTTTATGAATCCTTACTGGAACATGTCTTGAGTGTTTTTCGCTTGCAGCTCCGCAAAAGTCACCCCATACTGGAAATTCCTCATTGGGATTACTAGCTTTCCATTGTGCTATAAGTTTTGCATCAGCCACTCCCTCGCTTATACCTACTGGAACAATATCTTTTGAAGCATTTTCACCTAGCCTCTCATTAAGTCTATTGCTGTAAGTAGGAAAAAAACTGTGCATAGCTCCATGAATAAGTAGTGCGTCAACATGAAGTTCTTTTGTTTGATTAATAATATTGGATGCTGCTTGTAAATTAGCTGAGCCTGCAACACAAAAATTATAAACAACGATATCGTAGCCCTTTGCTAAATCTTTGCGTTCCGCTAAATTATTAACTAATCCTTTGGAGTCTGGTAATAAAACTGTGTAGTCCCAGTCTTGTTTAGTCGCAATATCTTCAAATACCTGACGTTGCCCTACGTAATCGTGATGTTTAGTAGATTTACTATGAGTAACATAGAGAACTTTAAGCGACTTTTTTTCTTTTACCGAAGTTTTTGAATCTTTATTAGCAAATATAAATAAACCTAAAAGGCTTGCTAAGATAATAGTGAAGTAAGTAAATTTTATTTTCATGATTTATTTTAATGATTTTAAGTAATCTACTAGGGAAATAAATTCGTCAAGATCTAGGGCATTAGCTAAGCCTGGTGGCATTTGAGAAACTGTAGAGTCTTGTTTCTGAGACACAATATCTTTTTGAGCAATGATTGTACGATTACCAGCTATGTTCATTAGTTGGAGTTGATCAGGTGTTTTTTTAATGATGAAGCCTGAATAAGTCTCTCCTTGTTGAGTAGTTACAATAGTTGTTGGGAAACCTTGAGATATTGATGCGCTAGGATTAATAATTGATTCGACTAGTTCGGCTCGATCTAAAATTGAGCCTATTTGAGCCATATTAGGACCTTTAGGAGTTGAGCTAGTTCCATTATTATGACAGACGATACAACCTTGTTGATTAAACATTTTTTCACCTAAAGCAATATCCCCCTTTACCGTATCCAGTGAGGCTATAATTTCTTCTAAAGACATATTTGC
>DGKB01000003.1 GCA_002386905.1 Akkermansiaceae bacterium UBA4581
GCGAATGTTTTTTTGTAACCAATCCTCAAACCTCCATATAGGTTGGCGTTGATTACGCTTTCCGCTCATGGTTCGAATACGAAATAAATCGCGGTACCAATTGAGCTTATGATGCTCATAGTCTTCTGATTGGAGCAATTGGGGTAGTATAAGTTGACGTTTGTTGGGTTCATCCCAATTTAGAAAGCTTTCTGTTTCTTGTAAGCTTGGAATACGTCCACATAACACCAAGAATAAGCGTCTCAAATAAACACTGTCATCAGCGATTTCTGGTAATTCAAAATTGTTAGACTTGAATGCAGTTAAAGTTGCAGCATCAATGTTATTGGCTACTTTTTTAAGGGATTCTAGGTCAATTCGGTTTTCTAGGTTGAGAGCTTTAACGTGAAAAAAAGAACTAATAAAATAGATAATAAAAGTTCTTAAAACCATTAAATTATATTAAGTCTTAGGCAAAAAATGTCAAGTTATATTGAATCTCATTAAGGGTTTATTACTAAAAAACCTGATAACTTCATTAGAAGTTTAAAGATCTAAAATTAAACCTTAATTATAGATTTCTTGATTACTCTCTTTAAAGGCTGTTGCCTTTTCTTGCATGCCTTTTTCAAAAGCGGCTTTTTCATCGAGCTGATGTTTTTTGGCATATTCTCTAATTTCATCAGTGATTTTCATCGAGCAAAATGTAGGTCCACACATAGAGCAGAAATGAGCAGTTTTAGCTCCTTCTTGAGGAAGAGTTTCATCATGATAAGCTCTTGCTTTAGCTGGATCTAGGGATAAATTGAATTGGTCTTGCCAACGGAATTCAAAGCGAGCTTTAGAGAGAGCGTTGTCACGCTCTTGAGCTGCGGGGTGTCCTTTGGCTAAGTCGGCCGCGTGCGCCGCAATTTTGTAAGTGACAACACCTTCGCGCACGTCATTTTTATTAGGTAATCCTAGATGCTCTTTAGGGGTAACATAGCAAAGCATCGCGCAACCATACCAACCGATTTGAGCTGCACCAATACCCGAAGTGATATGGTCATAACCAGGAGCAATATCTGTAGTGAGTGGTCCTAATGTATAGAACGGAGCCTCATGGCACCATTCGATTTGCTTTTCCATATTTTCTTGGATAAGTTGCATAGGTACGTGGCCGGGACCTTCGTTCATGACTTGAACAGAGTAATCCCAAGCGCGCTTAGTGAGTTCACCTTGAACTTCTAGCTCGGCAAATTGAGCATAATCATTAGCATCAGCAATAGAGCCAGGTCTTAACCCATCACCAATAGAGAATGAAATATCATAGTCTGCCATAATTTTGCAGATATCATCCCAATGACTGTAGAGAAAGTTTTCTTTATGATGAGATAAACACCATTTAGCCATAATAGAGCCACCACGAGATACAATACCTGTCATACGCTTAGCTGTATGAGGAATAAATGGTAGCAGAACTCCTGCATGAATCGTGAAATAATCAACACCTTGCTCAGCTTGCTCGATAAGAGTGTCGCGATAAATCTCCCAATTAAGCTCCTCTACTTTGCCATTTACTTTTTCAAGAGCTTGATAAATAGGAACAGTACCAATAGGCACTGGTGAATTACGGATAATCCATTCACGGGTAGCGTGAATATTTTTACCTGTAGATAAGTCCATTACGGTATCTGCGCCCCATTCAACAGACCAGCGCATTTTTTCAACTTCTTCATCAATGGATGAAGCTACAGCAGAGTTGCCGATGTTAGCATTGATTTTGACTAGGAAGTTACGTCCAATAGCCATAGGTTCGCATTCTGGGTGATTAATATTAAGTGGTATAATAGCTCTGCCTCTAGCAAGTTCGTCACGCACAAACTCTGGTGTGATAATAGACGGTACGCTGGCACCAAATGATTGACCTGGGTGCTGATGATTAAGGTTAGTTCTATCAACTTGTTTGAAAGGGTCAATATCAGAAGGTAGAGGCATATGGTTGGCAAAACCATGAAGCTTGTCTTGAGCCTCTTGAGGGCGAGTTTTTGGATTAGGGTATTGATCGTGAACTGCTTTAAATGCTTTTTCTCTACCTAGGTTTTCACGCAAGGCAACAAACTCCATCTCAGCAGTTATAATTCCTTGCTGAGCATACCATTTTTGCGTTACTGGGTGTCCTTTTGATGCTTTTAATGGTTGGCGTTGTAAGCCAGGGTAGATTTTGAGGCGGTTTTTTTGCTGCTTGTTTTCATTAAATCTTTGGGCGTGTGCCTCACTTAGGTAGCCGTCATCTTCTGGTTTGGTATCACGTGGAGTGTAAGCCTCGACATCACCACGTTTAAGAATCCAGTCTTGTCTAAGAGCTGTGATACCTTGTGTTACTTCACCTGCAAAGTCTGGGTCGCCCCAAGGTCCGGCAGTATCATAAACACGAATTGATTTGTTTTCTGTTTTGGTGCCATCTACATGAGTGGTAGGGCTTAAATTAATTTCTCTTAGCGGCACTTTAATTTCTGGATGCAGCTTACCTGGGATATAAATTCTTTTAGAATTTGCAGATTCTGCAGGAGTTTGAGATTCTGTTGAGTTTGATGCTGTATCGTTAGCTTTAGACATGCTAGTAGCATGAACTAAAATACTAAGAGAGGTCAAGCGTAGAAGTGCTTTAAAGCAGCTTTCATTATCCTTTAAATAGTCATATTTTTTAGTCGTAAAATAGCAGAATATCAGTTAATAAAAAACTAGATGAGCCGTTTGCAAACTTTTTTTAAGCGTGGAATATCAACACTAATCCTATGGGTGATAGTCGTGGCTGTTATAGTTTCTTTTAATCCCGTGCTTTATTTGTGTGTTATGACAGTTGTTACTTTACTTGCTGTATATGAGTATGGGATGTTGATGAAAAAGGCAAAAGTCTATTGCCATACTAAGTTTTTATGGGTTTTAACTGGGGCATACAGTATAGCGATTAGTTACTTTTATTTGCATCATCTCAGGCAGTCTAATGCCGAAGGCCTTTATTTGCCTACATATATTGAATGGGGATTTTGGATGCTATTAATGATAGGAGCTCCGTTATTCTCTTTGCGCTACCCAGTTAAAGGAGTAAAATCTTTATTAGCTATTTCTACGACGATTCTAGGTTTTGCTTATTTACCATTTTTATTTCACTTTTTAACGCGTATTATTTTTGTGGTGCCAGCGCAGGAAAACATGGAAACTCCAGGTATTTGGTATCTAGTCTGGCTAATTGTTGTTACTAAATTTACTGATGTGGGTGCTTACGTCGTAGGCAGTTTATGCGGTAAAGATAAAATGATTCCGCATATTAGCCCTGGGAAAACATGGCAAGGGTGCGTAGGTGGCATTATTATAGCCGTGATGCTAGGTGTTGGGTTAAAGATGACTTTGGGTGATAAACTCGGATATTTAGGAGAGTTTCCTTGGGTTGTAGGTCTTAGTATTTTGTTGGCAATTTTGGCCATTATTGGAGATCTTATGGAAAGCATTCTTAAGCGCAGTTTAGAAATTAAAGATTCAGGAAAAGTGATTCCAGGTATTGGAGGAGTGTTAGACCTTATTGATAGTCTTTGTTTTACAGCTCCTATTATGTATGCTTACTTATTATGGCAAATGAACTTATAGTATGGGGCTTAGTCAGAAAAAAGTAAAAGAACTAAAGCTATTAGCTAAAGCTGAAAAATGCGAAGTTAGAGGCTCAATTATTCACGGTAGGGGTATCTACTCTATTACAAATATCAAAGAAGATGAGCTTATTTGCTATTATGTAGGTGAGCTTATTAATAAAGATGAGAGCACTAAGCGAGGTCAAATTCAGATGCAAAAATCTGAAAAAACAGGTGGGGCTGCAGTTTATATATTTACCCTTAATGATGAATGGGATTTAGATGGTAATTTTGAATGGAATATTGCACGTTTAATCAATCACTCATGCTCTCCTAATACGATTGCTTATTTAGAAGATGATGAAACTAAAGTGGGTATTTACGCACTCAAAGATATTAAAAAAGGTTCTGAACTCACATTTAACTATGGTTTTGATGTAGATCAATACAAAGAGCATATTTGCTTATGTGGAGCCAATAATTGTATAGGGCATATTGTCGCCGAAGATCAATGGAAAGAGCTAGGAAAATTAAAAAAAGAATCCTAATGTTAAAAAAGAAAAAAATAGTTATATTAGGCTCTACAGGCTCTGTAGGAACCAGCGCTTTAGAGGTGATTAAACAACACCATGAGCATGTAGAGGTTTTAGCTTTAGCGGCTAACAGCAATGCTGAGTTATTAGCTCAACAAGCTCAAGAGTTTAGTGCTAGCCATGTGAGTTTAAGTGATGAGTCAAAACTTGAGACATTAAAAAATAAAGTGCCAAAATCAGTAGAAGTACTTAGTGGTAAGCAAGGCCTTATAGAGCTATCCATATTAGAGCACGCTGATATTATTCTCATTGCTATTGTTGGAATAGCTGGACTTGAACCTACGTTAGCCGCGATTTCTAAAAACAAAAGAATAGCATTGGCAAGTAAGGAAGTATTAGTAGTAGGAGGAGAGTTGGTGATGTCTGCACTTAAAGATTCTCATGCAGAGCTCATTCCTGTAGATTCTGAACATTCAGCTATTTTTCAATGTCTGCAGGCAGGGCAGGGTGAGCAAGAAGTTTCTAGTATTACACTAACAGCATCTGGAGGGCCGTTCTTAGGTTGGAACACAGAACAATTAAATAATGTAACTCTAGCTCAAGCACTCAAACACCCAACATGGGATATGGGGCAAAAAATTACGATTGATTCTGCTACTATGTTTAATAAAGGACTAGAGATGATAGAAGCTAAATGGCTTTTTGATATTGAGATAGCAAACATTAATATAGTGGTTCATCCGCAAAGTATCATTCATTCTATGGTTGAGTACCGTGATGGTAGCAGCTTAGCGCAGTTATCTCCGCCATCCATGACTATCCCTATTTTATACGCTTTTAGTCACCCACAACGTTGGGATTGTTCGGATAATAGAGAAAAAGAGACATTAAACCTCGCTCAACTTAAGCGACTTACTTTTGAAGATGTGGATGAACAAACATTTGCAGCCATCAGTTTAGCAAGGCTAGCTGCAGAGCAGGGAGGAACACTACCTGTCGTATATAATGCAGCTAATGAAGTTGCCGTAGAATTATTTATACAAGAGGAAATAGGGTTTAATCAAATCACTAAACTGGTGAAAAATATAATGCAACAGCATACGGTACAAGCTGTTGATTCTATAGCCACTATCCTTGAAGCAGATAGCTGGGCAAGGCAGCAGAGTGAGTTAATTGCAGCGCAAGTATTAACTAAGTTTTATAGCTAGAGCCATTAAAGCGGCTGTTAAAACAATCCCAACCTCCGTGTAATTCAGGCGAAGAAGATATGTCTGTATCACACATGATACCTATTTGGCTAAGCTTTAGATTAGGAAACTGTTGTTGCCAGTCTTTTTGAAGCTGAGGTACTTCATCTTGAGGTGCAGTGAAAAGTAACTCATAATCCTCACCTAAGCTAAGGGCCTGCTTAATACTACTACCCTCACAACAAGGAATAGTGGTTAAGTCTAATTGATAATGACAATGACTTTGTTTGCACAGCCTTGGTAAATCCATACTTAAGCCATCAGATAAATCCATCATTGCTGAAGCATACCCATGATTAGCAATCCATTGAGCTTGTTGAAGTCTAGGTACAAAATTTAGATGGTGATTAGACTCTAGTTGATACCCTAACTTTCCTGTAACAAAAATAGCATCACCACTACTAGCACCTTGACGACTAAGAATTCGATCTTTATTAATACTAGCAAGACCTGTAACGCTTATATTTAGTGGCAATAAAGTGTTATCACCTTCTAATTCTTTGTAATGACTAGTTTCACCGCCAACTAATTGACCTCCGAATTCTGTTAAAGCTTTAGCCACACCTTTGTAAACAGAGCTAATGAGTGAATTATCATGTCGAGATGAAAGGGTGAGGCTAACCAAAAAAGCCAATGGAGTAGCTCCTCCCATTGCGGCAAAATCACTAAGAACCCTACAAATCGCTTTTCGACCTATAAGCTCTCCTGATAGATCTAAAGTAAAATGTACGTGTTCAATAATTGAGTCTACCTTCAACACATAGTTATAAGCATGATTATGAATAGTTGCACAATCATCACCAATACCAAAAGGAGCAGGAGGACTTGGGCAAGCCTCCTGAATAACTTTGAGTAGTTGAGCTTCAGTCATATGATTAAGCAAAGTTTAATTGATAGATAATAGTCATGCTATTAAAAATCATATGAGTAATAATAGGTATTTTCAGATTTTTTGTGTAGTAAAAAGATAAGTTAAGAATAATAGCAAATATAAACAAAGGCACAAAAGCAATGAGATGAGCATGAATAAGCGCAAAGAAAACGGCGCTCATTACACAGGCTACAACTAAACCAAAATGCGCTTCTAATTGCTTAAAAAAGATACCACGAAAAATAATCTCTTCAGTGACAGGAGCGATAATACAGACTTGAACAACTAAAAGGCTAATAGTTATGATAGGTAATTGATTATTTTTTAACCACTCAATAGTTGTTTGATTAAGTGGAGCATTAAAGCGCTGCTCCAACCAACTAAAGAGACCAGCTTGCTCTAAGCTGCTTTGAGTGGCTAACATTAAAGCTATAGATGCAACAGGAATAATAACAAATAACCATTTAGGTAGGGAGGGTTTTTGACTAGGAAAAAAAGCGCTAACATAATTCAGCTTATGAGCCATGACAAAAGTCATCATACAAATTACAGTAATGACTAACTGAGAGATACCAGATGTAATAAGTGTGGCATTGGTAATACTTATTACTTCAGCATCGGTCTTATGACTAGCAGACATGGATGCTACTAAATTAGCTCCATAAACTAAAACTGGCAACATGAGGCTTAAGCTCATGAGAAGGTTAGAGTTAATATCAGTGAGTTGGAGCTGTGAAATTAACTGCTTTGACTTATATCTCTTAAACTGTGTGGCACTTATTTTAATTAAATACGCTACGATTAATAAAATAAGCCAGCCTTTAAAAATCAGGAGCAGTAAAGATTGATGATCCATCACACTACACGACAAAAAAATTAATGATACCATAAGGTATTTGATTCGCCCAGCGAAGCTTTGGCTGTCTCTCACCCCTCGAGGGGGCTTCTCGAATGCTTAAGCATTCTGCGAGTCTTATCAGCTGCACTACTCGTTTACTGATTTTGCTCTTAGGCAAGGCGTGAGAGCCAACTGGTATATGCATACCAGTTAAGGGAACAACACAGCATAAGGGCAAAAGAGCTATGGCTTCTTTTATTTTATTAAAGCAACGTAGTTGCTTTAATCTTACTAAAACTTTCATTTTCTTATTTATCATCATTCTTTTAATTAACTTCAATTTACCTATGACCCTTGAAATCTACTTCCTATCGTTGATTTTTTGTCGTGTAGTGTGATGATCCATATGAAAGACACTAAAAAAGTTTAAAAGACTTTCTTGGATTAACCTCTTGGTCAGGGTCAGTAGTGTTGACTAATCCGTCAGCAACAAAGGTAAAGAATGCCATGAGCTGTTTAGAGCAGTCATCTGGTGTTTGACAATCATTAAGAGCTTGCTGCATAAGTTCGAGCCAGCGAGTTCTGGCCTCAAAAGTAATAGGGAAGGCCGCGTGTCTCATGCGTAACCTTGGGTGTCCACGTTCTTGTATATAAGTTTCGTCACGACCAATACGAAAGCACATGAAATCAGCTAACCTTTTCTCTGAGCCCTCCCAATCGTTAGGTGGATACATAGGGCTAATAATCGTGTCTGTACGAATATATTGATAGAATTGATGAATAATCTTGCGAATGCCAGACTCTCCTAATGTTTCCCAAATATAAGCCTCATCAATCATAGTTTTGGTTATTATTCAGCAATTTTTATGTTATCTAACACCCCATTAACGAATTGATAGGATTTAGAATCACCAAAATTCTTAGCAAGCTTAACGGCTTCTGCGATACTTATTTTATAATCAGCTTTGAGCTCTGTAATCTCGTAATAAAACAAGTAACAAATCATTTTCTCAATGAGATGGATGCGTGACATGTCATAGTTAGTGACAATGCTAGCTAATTTTTCGTTGTAAATATCTTCTTTAGTTAAAATAGCTTGTATATGATTGCCGATCTTCTTTTGAAAAACAATTAATTTTTCTTGAGTTTTAGCTAGTTGTATTAGCTCAGGGTAAGGCGAAGAGAGGCTAGGTGCAGCAATAGAAACGATTTTTTGTTGATAGACGCCAACTAATTTAAGTAATTTAAACCACCCATCTAATAGAGGTTTAGGTAATTCTACGATACGTTCTGACAAGGTTTCTTGTTTAATTAGGAGTTGAGCGAGTTCTGCACCACCTTCAATGAGCTCCAAAAAGTAAGTGTTGGCTTGATCAAGTTCAGCATAAGTATCTAGTTTTTTTGCGTAGGGTTTTAGCAAGGTTTGCTTATTATGTATAAGCTCTAAGCACGCCACCATTTTTTTGCTGGTGTTAAACACTTGGCGTGCATATTTATTCTCTATAAGAATTTGCAAATTCTTTTCAGACTTTGACATTAAAGCATCTCTAAGACTTTGATTATTTTGTAAAATTTGTTGCAAACACTGATATTGACGGAGTTTAAAAGGATAGTAGTCCGCATAGTCAACTAGCTCAAAAAAATCTGCAGTTGGCAATTCATGCTGATTGTCATTTTTCAAAGCATATAAGCCTTGGAGAATGAGTGTGCGTTCTTCAGCAGAAATAGTGGAGGAAATAGACATAAAATTAAGACTTAGGTGAGGTAGCAAGAGTTTGATAAATCATGAGACCTGCAGCAGCAGCTTCTTCGCCGCGGTTAAGTGCTCCTAGGCAACGCTCATGCGCTTGCTCAATATTATTAACTAATAATACTTCATGAACAACGGGGATCATAGTATCCAAAGATAATTGGTGTAACTGTTGTGTTACTGATTGAGCAATCAAATCTGCATGAGCGGTAGCCCCTTGAATAATAACTCCAAAAGTGAGGATCAGATCAGGGGACGATAGTGCGGCATGCTTAGCTGCGATTGGGATCTCAAAAGCTCCAGGTACAGGTAAAACAGTAATAATAGAATTTGAGCTATACTTATTCAAATAAGCAATAGCGTTATCGCATAAAGCTCCCGTGTATGTATCATTATAAGTAGATACCACAATAGTGATATTTGTAGGCTTGGCTATGAGTTTTTTTGGGTTAAACTTAGCGCTAGCTTCAAAAGAAGCCTTTTTAGGTAATTTATGTTGAGGGAGCATGTGAGCTATGAAAAAGTAAAGGGAGTAAAAGTTAATCTGAAGCTACACAAAGATGATTGATAAATCAAGCGATGATACTCCCACAATGATAACTAAGTTATGATATTTTTTAAGGAATGAGACTATGTTTTTTTGGGTTATAGCGCTCATTAGGGTGGAATAGCCAGCCTGAATTTTTATTGAGTAACTTGAACTTAGTAGGTTTAAACTCCAGGACTTTGACCCCTATCTTTGAATCATAAATAGACCTGCCTGTATAAGCCCCTTCAATGAGGTATTCATAATTATGATCATAGCCATACTTTTTGCCATTACGAGTTTCTCCAAATGTAATGCGATCAGGTGTTTTAAGGCTCGTTTCATCCATAGCAACAAGAAATGATCGCTCCCATGGTTGAGTTGGGCGGCGTAGATACCCCCAAAAGCAAGCTTCTTCAATCATGTAGCGACGCCCAATAAAAGTGTCTTTTGGGTAGTTTTCTGTAGCTATAACTTTATTGCGAGCTTTCACTTCAGGGTGACGGTAGCTCAAGCTATTACTAGTAGCACATTGAGTCAGCAAGAGCGTGAATACGGCAAGGCAAATAGCAGAAAAAAGTTTTAATAGATATGTGCTCATAATTTAAGTTATAATGATAAACGATAATGAATCATAAACAATAAAAATGCCAGTGGAAAAACCACTGGCATTTTCAAGAACTCTAGTGAATCCTGTTTATTTTTCGTCACTAGGTGCCCACTCTTCAACTGCATCAGATGCAATTTGGAAAGCGTGCTCAAGTCCAACGAGATTATCAACATTGCCAATTGATTCTAGAGATTTATTCTCTTTTTCTAGATCCTTAGCATCATACTCAAGGGCCTTGATTGATAAGCCGATACGGCGCTCAGTTTTATCAACACGAATAACACGTGCTTCGACTTCATCACCTGCTTTAAGCACATCTTTAACTTTCTCAACATGTTCTTCACTAAGTTGTGAAATATGAATAAGACCATCAATCTGATCCTTAAGGTTAATAAATGCACCAAAGTTAGCGATTTTAGCTACAGAGCCCTTAACAATATCACCTACTTTAAAGCGTGTATCGATATTGTCCCAAGGATCTTCTTCGAGTTGCTTCATGCCAAGAGAGATTTTCTCGTTTTCACGATCGATGTTAAGCACAACGGCTTCAACCTCGTCACCTTTCTTAAATACTTCACTAGGGAAGTTAATTTTGCGTGTCCAAGAAATATCTGAAACGTGAACCATGCCGTCAATGCCGTCTTCAAGACCAACAAATGCACCGTAAGCAGTAAGGTTACGTACTTGACCTTTAATTTTAGTGCCAATTGGGTAGCGAACAGCAATTTCGTCCCAAGGATTAGGATCAAGCTGACGAACACTAAGAGAGATTTTTTGCTCCTCGATACTAACAGCAAGAACAACGGCTTCAACTTTTTGATCGATTTCAAGCACATCACTAGGGCGGTTGATACGTTTGAGCCATGAGAGTTCAGAAACATGTACAAGACCTTCAACCCCGTCTTCGAGCTCAATAAATGCACCATAAGCAAGAAGTTTAGTAACTTTACCAGTTACATGTAAACCTGTAGGATATTTCTCAAGGATATTTTCCCATGGATTATCAGACATTTGTTTCAAGCCAAGAGAGATACGTTGTTTTTCATTATCAATATCTAAGATAAGAACCTCAAGCTCCTGACCAATGTGAAGCATTTCACTTGGGTGATTGATACGTCTCCAGCTCATATCAGTAATATGGAGTAAGCCGTCAATACCAGCAAGATCTACAAAAGCACCAAAGTCTGTAAGATTTTTAACTGTACCTGTAATTTTATCACCAATAGTAGCAGATAGGAGGAATTGCTCTCTAAGTTCTGCGCGCTCGTCCTCGATGACTTCACGACGTGAAAGCACGATATTTTGGCGCTCGTCATTGATTTTAACAATTTTAAAATCATGCACTTGACCTACATAAGTACTAAGCTCCTTAGGAGGAATGATGTCAATTTGTGAGCCAGGTAAGAACGCTTCTACACCCACATTAACTACGAGGCCACCGCGGATAACTTCCTTGATTTTACCTTTGACGAGACCACCTTCAGCATGTACTTGGAGGATTTTATCCCAGTTTTGTTTGTAGAGAGCTTTTTCTTTAGAAAGGAGGACTGAGCCTTCTGATGTTTCTAATTTTTCTAAGAGAATTTCGATTTCGTCGCCTTCGTTGATTTCTTCGCCTTCGAATTCAGCAACAGGGATAACACCTTCTGATTTGTAACCGATGTCTACCAAGACAACTTGTGGGCGGATTTCGATGATTTTGCCCAAAACGATTTCGCCTTCTTGAAAAGAGCGAAAGTTATCATCAATCAATTGATTGAGTGTACTCATAATATATAGTAATTAAGTTAATAAATTTATTTTTAATCGACACCATGCCAACTAAAAAACTCAAAATCTCTAAATTAAATAATGCAGAACCTATTCTTTATTATTCAAGCTCCCAGGCAGTATAGAGGGAAACGAAAACACTGCTTTCAGAGAAAAATGAGGTGCCTTATACATAATTTTTCCTATAAAAACAAGCAAATTCTAATAGTTTAAAAAATAGATAAAAAATAATAAAAACAACTTGAACAAGCCCATTTATCATGTTTAAATGTTAAATGAATAATATGCATGGTGTGTAATATTCATCACTATTAAACTATTAAAACTAAACTATTATGAAATTAAATAAATTAACTAAAAAAGGATTCTCTCTTATTGAGTTGGTCATCGTTGTTACTATTATTGGTATCCTAGCTGCAATTGCTATTCCAAAATTCAGTAACATTTCTGCAACAGCAACAGAAAACTCTGTTAAGCAAACTGGACAAGCTCTAGGTAAAGCCATCGCTCAAGTTGAATCACTAGTGGTTCCTACTCCTACAGGTGTGACAGTATCTAGATTAGATGGTTTGTTTACTGATGCAAACCTTACTCCATACTTAGATACGATTGATGATGGCATCACAATCTACACTAATGATGATGATAGTGTTATTGATTTAGCTCATGCATACTTTGCACTTAGTCCAGATGGAGGTACAACTATGTACTACTTTACAATTACAGGTAACTCATTAGGTACTACAGTTCCAACAGCTGGTTGGTCTGGTGGTACAACAGCAGCAGCATCTACTGCAAGCTAATTTAACCGTTAGGATTTAAAGTCAGCACTTTAATTAGTGCTGACTTTTTTTATGCATTCATAAGAAATATTACGATAATGAGAACCCCAATAGATAGATTCTTATTTAGTAAAGCTAAGGCGCGTCTACTAGAAGCGAGAGAGTTAAATAACTCATAGCAGCCTTATTTTTTTATCGAGTTATGTAATTATGGCTATACTAATTTAGTTATTAGCTTGAGCCGTCCTTATAAGGCCACTATATCAATAATAGTATCAATAATAGAGCTATCCTCAAGAGTGGTAACATTACCCGTAACCGCACCTGTTTTGACCAGCTCCTTGAGCAGACGACGCATGATTTTGCCAGAACGTGTCTTAGGTAAGCCAGGCACGATATAAATCTCATCAGGTCTAGCAAGCGCTCCGATAGATTTAACTACTTGAGCTTTCAGTTTGATTATAAGTTCATCAGAGTCTTCAAATCCATCTTTGAGGATAACAAAGGCGACAATACTTTCGCCTTTAATATCATGAGGCTTCCCTACAACAGCAGCTTCACTAACTGCATCATGCTCAACCAAGGCGCTTTCAACCTCAGCAGTACCTAATCTATGGCCAGAGATATTAAGCACATCATCTAAACGACCTGTAATCCAAATACAGCCGTCTTCGTCACGCATGGCTCCATCACCTACGGTGTAGTAATTAGGGTAATCCGACCAGTACTGCTCTTTAAATCTCTGAGGGTTCTTGTAAATACCTCTAAGCATCGAAGGCCAGGGTTGCTTGATAACTAGCTTGCCAACTTCTCCTGTGGAGCAAGTATTGCCTTGTTCATCTAAAATGTCAGCATCAATACCAAAGAAAGGCAGTGTAGCAGAGCCGGGCTTAGTATCCATGCAGCCTGGTAACGGAGCAATCATGATAGCTCCAGTTTCAGTCTGCCACCAAGTATCGACAATAGGGCAGTTGCCTTGACCAATTTTGTGGTAATACCAATCCCAGGCTTCAGGATTAATAGGTTCTCCAACTGTACCTAGTAAGCGTAGAGATGAGATATCGCTCTTATCAACCAGATCATCTCCAGCTTTAATAAAAGCTCTAATAGCAGTAGGGGCGGTATAGAAAATGCTCACCTTATAACGCTCAATAATCTCCCAAAATCTCCCAAAATCAGGATAGTTAGGCGCTCCCTCATACATCACCTGCGTCGCTCCATTAGCTAAAGGACCGTAAACTATATAAGAATGACCAGTAATCCAACCCACATCTGCAGTGCACCAGTAAATATCATCATCTTTAAGATCAAAAATATACTTACTCGTCACATAAGTGCCAACGAGATAGCCTCCTGATGTATGTAGAATACCCTTAGGTTTGCCTGTAGAGCCCGAAGTATAGAGAATAAATAGGGGATGTTCACTATCAAAGCCCTGAGTAGGGCAGTCATCACTAACACTAGGCACTAAATCATGATACCAATCATCACGACCTACAAGCATATCAACACCTTGCTTAGTCCTTTCGAATACGATGACCGACTCCACGCAATTCGGTTGCTCAAGAGCCTTATCGACAACGGCTTTTAACTCAATAACCTTACCTCTACGGTAGCCCCCATCTGAGGTCATAATAAGCTTAGCTTGAGAGTCTGCGAGACGATCACTAATAGCATCAGCCGCAAATCCACCAAAAACCACAGTATGCACAGCTCCAATTCTAGCGCAAGCCAGCATAGCAAACGCCGCCTCTGGAATCATAGGCATATAGATAAGAACCTTATCACCTGCAATAATACCCTTAGCCTTAAGCACATTGGCAACGCGAGAGACTTCGACTTGTAATTGCTTA
The DNA here is from genome assembly GCA_002386905.1 of Akkermansiaceae bacterium UBA4581. GTDB lineage: Bacteria > Verrucomicrobiota > Verrucomicrobiia > Verrucomicrobiales > Akkermansiaceae > UBA4581. Next base: position 14,368 of record DGKB01000003.1, read on the forward strand.
TAGCTGATTTCACGTTTTTCGCCTAATTCACCCTCCCAAAGAATAGCAGTCTTATCGCCCTTGCCAGCTATAATGTGCCTATCAATACAGTTCTCACTGACATTAACCTTTGCATTAGTAAACCATTTGGCATCAGGGGCCTCCCATTGTAAAACCTCATCCCAAGGTTTTTGCCAAGCTAGTTCTGAAGCCTCTCTTGCCCAAAAAGTATCAGGGTTAGTAATGGACTCTTGGTAGAGCTCTTGGTATTCCTCAATACTAGAAATACGAGCATTTTTTTTAAAATGAATAGAAGGTGATTTAAGAGAGTAATCCATAAATAGAGTAATAAAAAATTAGATTTTTCACACTAGCAAAACAAAGCTAGGGAATTCAAACTTTAAATTAGGAAAATATATTAAAAACTTTAATGATAGCTTCTGCCATAAGCCAAAATAATAAGTACGAATAAATGACGCCTAAACATATGCCAAGCACAATAACCAATCCATCTTTCTCTAGAATACCTATACTTATAAGAAAAATAGCCAAAGCAGGACCAACAATACTAAAAGGAATAGGCAGCAGCATAACAAGGCAGAGAGCGGCAATCACCCACCCAACAAACTGTAAAACCAGTGGATGACTAATAATGAGCCAACGAGGTTTAATATAAGGCTCAATCTTAATCAAAAAAGGTTTAACAATCTTTAACGATCTTAGCAAAATCGTTTTTTTTAACTCTTTTTTTGCTATAAATTTAGGCAGCCATGGGTGATTCATCTCAACCGCCATCTGAGTAGAGAAAATTAAAATAAATAAAGCTGAAATAGCAGAAATACCTATAATACCAGCAATAGGAATAGCATTAGGTAAAATCAACAAAAGAAATAAAATACCATAGGAGCGCAGTCCCAAACTATCAATTAAACTCTTAAAAGAAACATAATCTCCATCAATAGAATGAATAGCATCATCTAATACTTGAGAGAGCTTATTTGAGTATGTATGAGGCATAAGGCATAATTATATAGATCAAGTTATTTTACGCAGAGGTAAAACATAAAATAAAGACAAATAAAAACGAAAAAAAATTGTGTTTTAAATAGATAGAGTTTATATCAAAAACTCAATTTAGGAGAGATGGCTGAGCGGTTTAAGGTACTCGCTTGGAAAGCGAGCGTGGGGCAACTCACCGGGGGTTCAAATCCCCCTCTCTCCGCCACTTTAATACATAATTTACAAACACACCTCTAAAAGAGAATAAACTCCCTAAGTTAGGGGGATGAAAGGGGTCTTCAAATCTTAGCAAGCTAGGGAAAGGCTCTTAATGTAAGGCAAAAACACAAAGCTCTCCAGAGGCACATTTTTGATAGTCAATGACCTAAATTATAATACCTGTTACTAATTTAGCGCTTTCGGTTGATCATTAAATAAAGCATAGGGAGTACTATTAGAGTTAGCGCTGTTGAGGTAATAACACCACCTATAACTACAGTTGCCAAAGGTTTTTGAACCTCTGCACCTACGCCGGTTGATATAGCCATTGGAAGAAATCCTATCGCGTCTGTAATTGCAGTTGCTAAAACGGGTCTTAACCTTTGAGTCGCAGCTTGTTTAACTGCAGTCACAGAATTAGAGGCTTCTTTTAAATTAGAGCGAATAGCTTCAATGAGAATTTGGCCATTGAGTACCGCTATACCAAATAAAGCAATAAACCCTATGGCAGCACTAACACTAAATGGCATCCCTCTTAGCCATAACGAAAACACTCCTCCAACAAGAGCAAAAGGAATTCCTAAATAGATAAGAGAAACATCTTTTAGGTTTCTTAGACTAAGATATAGTAAAACAAAGACTATAATCATAGTTAAAGGAACTACAAAAGATAGACGGTTATGGGCGCGCTCTAGGTTTTTAAACTGCCCTCCCCACTCAATAATATACCCTTCGGGAATATCAACTTTTTCTTTTATTTTGCGCTTTGCTTCTTCTACAAAGGATACAACGTCTCGACCGTCTACATTACTTTGCACTCTAATCAAGCGGCGCCCCCATTCACGATTTATTGTAGCAGCTCCTGGGGCCTCAACAATATTAGCAACATCAGATAGGTAAACATGAATACCAGAGGTGGTGGGTATGACTAACTTTTTAACTGCTTCAATACTAGTGCGATATTTTTCCGGTAGAACTATAGCAAGGGGGAACTGTCGTTGTCCTTCATAAATTTCACCTACACGTAGAACTCCGATTGCTTCAATATAAGGTAAAATTTCATAAGCAGATATACCCAGACGAGCCATTTTTTCAGGTTGAAGTTCAATTTTCAACCCAGGCTGACCACTGATTTGATCGCTAGAAACGTCGGCTTGCCCTTCAATATCTATGAGCACTCCTTGAACTTCATCACTCAGGCGAGTGAGTGTTTCGAAGCTATCCCCGTAGATAAGAACTCCAACATCTGATCGCACTCCAGATTCCATCTCATTTAGTCGCATTTCAATGGGTTGAGTGAAAAGAATATTTAATCCAGGTAAAGTGGAGACAATATCCTGCATTTTAGTAACGAGCTCATTTTGATTTTTAGCTTGAGTCCACTGATTTCTTGGGTTTAAAGATATAAATATATCAGTGAGCTCGGTACCCATAGGGTCAGTAGCAATCTCAGCAGTACCTATACGACTCCAGACATGGCGAATTTCATCTGGAAACTCTTCTTTAAGTAGCTGTTCAATACGAGTATTATAGTCTGTAGAAGTGCCAATTGAGGTTCCCGCCAAGCGAATGGTATTTGCTGTAATAGCCCCTTCATTCAGGCTTGGGATAAACTCTCCTCCAAGTCGACTAGCTACCAAACCAGTAGATATTAGTAGAAACCCTACAATTCCCAGCACAAGCCAACGAGACTTTATAGCTATATTAAGAATTGATGAATAACCATTAGTGAGTTTGAGTGATAGCCATCCTTCTTTCTTTTTGAATTTACTAGGTAAAAAGAGGTGACTAAGCACTGGAGAAATAACGATAGCTATAATTAGTGCTCCAAGGAGGGCAAGAATAAAAGTCATAGCCATTGGTCTAAACATTTTTCCTTCGGTACCTTCTAAAGTTAGTATAGGAAGAAATACAACGGCTATAATACCCATGCCAAAAAGGATGGGTCGAGCAACCGAGCGACTAGAGTTATAAATACAGTTAAGGCGCTCTGCTATGGTGAGTTTACGTCCTTCTTCTCTGGTACGTTGAGCGAGGCCTCTCAAATTAGCTTCAGTCATAACGACCGATCCATCGACAATTAGACCAAAGTCGATAGCCCCTAAGCTAAGTAAGCTTGCAGTAATTGCAAAGTATTCCATCCCTAAAAAGGCGAAAAGCATAGCTAGTGGAATACAAATTGCTACTAAAAGACCTGCTCGGATGTTTCCAAGTAAAATTAAAAGTGTAATGGTTACTAAGATGGCTCCACCTATAAGGTTATGTGACACTGTATCAAGTACGGAATCAGTCAACTCAGTACGGTCATAAACGACTTGAACGTCGACTCCATCAGGTAAAGATGGAAGAATTTCTTCAAGACGAACTTTTAATTCTTCGGTGACTTTTTGTGCATTTTCGCCCATTAACATAAAAGCTAAACCTAATACAACTTCACCTTGTCCGTTAGCTGTAACAGCTCCACGACGTAATTCACTACCAATACGGACTTTTGCTACATCAATGATTTGGATGGGGGTACCTTTAATAGAGGAAACTTCGATTTGTTCTATTTCTTTTATTGAGGTAACTCGCCCAACGCCATGAACTAGTAAGTCTTGGCCGCTAATAGTTACTCTTCCTCCTCCAACATTACGGTTATTGTTTTGTAGCGCTTCAACCACCTCGGAAAGGGAGAGATTAAATTTCACTAAAAGTTCTGGATCGACAACGACATGATATTGTTTTTCAAGACCTCCCCATGAATTAACTTCAGCTACACCTGGTACTTTTCTTAGTTCAGGTTTAATAATCCAGTCATGTATAGTTCTTAGTTCTTCAAGTGTTCTACTCTCATCATCACTACGAATAATATAATGGAATATTTCTCCAAGCCCAGTCGATATTGGTCCCATTTGAGGAGTCCCAACTCCACTCGGTAATTCAACGGTAAGCAGTTTTTCAGAAATATACTGACGCGCCAGTGCAATCTCTGTGTCATCATCGAAAGTTGCTACAACTTGAGAGAGTCCGAATTTAGAAACTGAGCGAACGCTTGATAGTCCAGGAAGTCCAGAAATTTCAAGCTCAACTGGCAGAGTAATTTGTTGTTCAATTTCTTCTCCATTGAGCGATGGAGCTACAGTATTTATTTGAACTTGAACAGGGGTTGTATCAGGAAAAGCGTCGACAGGTACGCGGGAGGCAGCCCAAAATCCAGAAATAATAATTAATGCAGTAAAAAGGAATACTAATAGTCTGTTAGCTAGACAAAAGCGAATGAGATGAGTTAACATAATAGTAAATAGTAAAAAGTAAAAAGAGGTTCAGCTGTTTTAATTAATCATCTACGCAACCCGCACCAAGAAGTGACTTTAGAAATTCTGAGCGTAGAATGTAACTTCCTTTACTAACGATTTGATCGTTTGGATTAAGCCCATTTTGTATGGCAGTTAATTTACCAGAAGTTGATCCTGAAACAGCTTCTACTCTTGTTGCAGCGTAGAGAGTAGGTTCTTCTTTAACAAAAACAAAAGATACACCATCAATAGTTTGGATTGCACTTGTAGGAATGGTGAGTGACGGAGTTGCTTTACCGAGATGAATTATAGCTTTCCCATATAGACCTTTTCTTAAAGAGGTTGGAGGGTTATTAACTAAAGCTCGAGCTTGAATTCGGCGAGTTTTTTTATCAACTTCATTAGCTACCCATACTAGTTTAGCATTGATCAAAATATCTGGGATGTCAGCGAATGTTGCGCTCACGTCCATGCCTGGTTTTAAGCCTGCAGCATCACGGGTTGGAATAGAAAGCTCAAGCCACATGGTTGAAAGGTCAGCTAAAACAAAAATAGCTTCACCAGGTTCTATTCTTTCTCCTATAGCAAGGTTGCGCTGGATAATAGTTCCAGAAAAAGGTGCTTTTAGAGTAAGTAAAGAGCTAGGAGTTTCCCCTGAAATGAGTTGTTTAATATCTTTTTCATTTAGCCCCAAATCAAGCAGGAGTTGACGCGTTGCATTAAGGTTAGCAGTCGCAACTTCTGCAGCAGCTTTTGCCGTTTCAAATTCGGCAGCGGCAGAGATTTTTTTATCAGCAAGTTTGCGTTCACGTTTTACTTGAATATTAGCGAGTTTTTCTGCAGCATTTGCACTAAGGAATCGGCTCTTTATTTCTGCAAATTCTGGTGAGTTTAGGCTGGCTAAAATATCTCCTGAAGTTACTTTTTGGCCAGGAATAACAGCTATATCATGTATAATACCTTCGACTAAAGGTGTTATATTTACTACCTTATTTTGATTAAAATTAACAGTTACGTAGGCTTCAATAGCAGGTCTTGAATGAGTTTTTTCGGGATTAGAAACTTCTACTCCTACACGTTCTATAGAGTCAGCTGAAGCAATTCTAATTTTTAGGCTTTCACCTGGCTGTATTTCACTCGCGAGCTGAGGTTGGCAAATAGCACATTCCCTTTCTGCGACGCCATGTTCTTTACACATAAGAGCATAGCTAGGTTCAGAAGATTGAGGGCTCTTTGTTTGCTCGCTTTGTACATCAGGATGACAAAGGTAGCATTCATCTTCATATACACCATGTTCACCACAATATAAGCGATTGAAATCTTCTATTTCAGGATGACAAAGAAAGCAACGGTCTTCATATCGGTCATGTTCTTTACACCAAAGTCGCTTAGTATCGCGTTTTGAATCATCACAGATAAAACAGCCTTCACCTGTGGGGCAGTTTGAGAGTGAATGAACTTCAATTTGGCTATCAGAAGATTGAGGGCTCTTTGTTTGCTCGCTTTGTACATCAGGATGACAAAGGTAGCATTCATCTTCATATACACCATGTTCACCACAATATAAGCGATTGAAATCTTCTATTTCAGGATGACAAAGAAAGCAACGGTCTTCATATCGGTCATGTTCTTTACACCAAAGTCGCTTAGTATCGCGTTTTGAATCATCACAGATAAAACAGCCTTCACCTGTGGGGCAGTTTGAGATTGAATGAACTTCAATTTGTGTTTCGGATGACTCTTCACTTGTCGTGGAAGAAGTTGAATTTAGCTTATCTCTATGACATGACGTAAAGACCATCAAGACTAAGAAGAATATTAAGATTGGGTTTATTTTTGTTGTGATTTTCATGGTATGTTAGTTTATTGATTTGAAAGGTTTTTGATAGAATTTGATGCACGTAAGAGATCAGCTAGAGCTTTAATTCTGCCTTTCTCTATTTTAAAAAGAGTTTCACGGGCGTCGAGAACTTCCAGGAGAGAGACTTTTCCTTCTGAGTAAGCTTCGCGTGTATCATCTAAAACTTGTTGAGCTGCTGCAGTCGTTTGGGAATCAAACTCATTGGCACGACTTTGAGCAGCATTTAAATCAGAATGTAATTTAGCAAATTGTGATTGAAGATTACTTACTGTTGCTCGGTTGTTTTCTTTTGCACTTTTAATTCGTTCTTTTGCCGCTTGAATACTCCCTTGATTTCTATCAAACAATGGAAGAGGTATACTCATTCCCATAACTGCTACAACTTCATCAGTATCTCTAAACTCTCGTATACCGCCCTCTATATTAACATCAGAATATCTTTTTGATTTTTCTAATATATATATTGCTTGAGAACGGGCAATATAAAGAGATGAAGCTAAGACTGCAGGATGCTTTGAAACTATAGATTGAATATCTCTAGGCGTCTTTAAAATACTTGAATTCAGTGATCCAGACGCTATCACATTTGCTGTTCCTCCGCCCCAAGTTTTACTTAATTCAATTGATGCATTGCTTTCTGTTGAAAGAGCATCTGAGAGAAGTTCTTTTGCTTCTGATAAAGCCAGTTTTGCTTTTCCAACATCGATATTATTGCTTTTACCTGCTTCAAATAATGTATTGAGTGTATTAAGGTTTTTATTTGCTCGGTCTACATTTTTTTCACTTAGTTCTCTAATATAGCGGGCTTCTAAAAGGTCTGTGAAAGCTTGGTCAGTAGTTATGCGAAGCATAATTTCTTCATGAGCTACTTCAGCTTTGGCTGCTTCGACACTTAGATTTGCGACAATAGTACGCTTTGAACGTTTGCCTCCAAGTTCAAGTTTCTGAGATATTACTGTAGTAATTTCAGCACTATCAAGGTCCCGATTACCTTCTTGGCCAGCGAAGTTTTCAAGTTCGAATACAAGCTCTGGATTAGGTCGTATTCCGGCTTGAATAGTTTCTGCTTGAAGTGCTCGAAGTTCCGCTCGTTTAGATTGTAATTTAGGGTTGAAGGTTAGAGCGTGCTCGATGGCTCGATTACGAGACACGTTTCCTTCTAACAAAGTTTCAGGTAATTTTAAATAGCTTTGTTTTTTGATTAATGAATTTGAAGGTTTAGAATTTAGCGTAGAATTTACGTTAGAAATACAGGAAACAAATAAAAAAGGTAGGAGTAAAAAAATGGTAATTTTAATAGACATAAATAGGTTAACTTTAAATTATGATTATTTGGGTAATATCTTTGTTTTACAAAGATGTTACAGACAACGATTAAACTATAAAATAGTTTAAATGTGCTGAGAAATAAGCGCTTAAATGAGCGCTGTGTCTAAAAAAGTGAATCAAATAAGAAACACGGAATACCTCAAATGGTAAGGTACATTAGGGGCTAAATTAATAGCTGGTATATATTCTTTAATTGCTAAATTAAGATTATTGAGCAAAATAAATGGTAAATCATTAGATGAAAGTAAGTTAGGCTGAATAAGTTTTGAAGGTTTCTTTTTCAAGGAAAGAGTCTCAAAAAGAAAAGAATCAGTTTGAATAGATATAAGCGTTGAGCACTCTTTCGAACACGACAAATAAATTAATTGAGTATCTTTGCCCTCAATTATTTTTTGAATACTTTCACAACTCTCTGAGAAGCAATGCTCAGGGTCAGTTAAAGTATCACATTCACAGTTGCTTATAAATACTTTATCCAAGCACAAGCAATACTGTAATTCAGGTTGAGCTATAGCTACAATTATTGTCGTAAGCCAAAGTAAAATAAGTGATGTAAATTTACTAATCATTAGCAGACAAAATAGGATATATAGCTTATATATAGATGTTTGATTTTTTTTACAAGTGAATTACTTAAATTTCATAACATGTATTTAAAGAATTAATCGCTACAAGAAGATTTTTAGTTTAAAAAAATAAAAAGAAACTATATAAAATCGCATTTGATACTTTCTACAATTAAATTAATTACTTGAAAAGTTAGATTTTTTTGAAGAAAGAAGGCGCATAGCGTTACCAATGACAAGTAGGGTGGCTCCAGTATCAGCTAGAATGGCTAACCATAGGCTAGTGTAGCCAGTGAAGGCGAGAATAAGAAATATAGCTTTAACGCACAAAGAGAAGGCAATATTAAACTTAATAATAGCTAAAGCACGTCGCCCAAGGTGAATAGCCTCGCTTATTTTACTTAAATCATCAGTCATTAAAGCCATATCTGCTGTTTCTATTGCCGTGTCGGTACCTGCGGCTCCCATTGCTATACCAAGGCTGGAGGCTGCCATTGCGGGGGCATCGTTGACGCCATCACCAACCATGCCAACATATTTATATTTTTGTATAAGTTCTCGAATATTTTGAATTTTTTTATCAGGAAGCAAATCACCTTTTGCTTGGTCAATTCCAGCTTCTTTAGCAATAGTATTGACTGTGGTCTGATTATCTCCACTAAGCATAATCACTTGCTTAATCCCAACTGCGTGTAGGGATGCAATAGCTGATTTAGCATCTGAGCGGATGCTATCTCCAACCGCAATGATACCAAGGACATTTCCAGAACAACCGTTGTGGGTTTTGTGACCTACCACGACTACAGATAAGCCTTTACTTTCAATTTCATGGAGATGTTCTTCAATCTTTTCATTACATACACCTAGTTCATGGGTGTACCGGTGATTGCCAACAAAATAATGATGAGTATCAATGGTTCCATCAGCGCCACGTCCGGTCTTAGATTGATAATCAGAACAAGAGGAGAAAGTGATATTATTTTTTCTGGCATAATCAGTAATAGCGATTGCGATGGGATGATCAGAATGAGTATCAATAGCCGCAGCTATTTTTATAATTTCTTGGCTACTTTGTTGGGTAAACGTTATAACCTCTGATACTTCTGGAAGCCCTTTAGTTATAGTACCGGTTTTATCAACAGCGATAGCTCTTAGTTTTCCAACGGTTTCGAGGTAAGCTCCACCTTTAATGAGTACTCCGCGTCGAGCCATGGCTGTTAGACCTGAGACTACAGAGACAGGGGTAGAAATAACGAGAGCACAAGGACATGCAATAACTAAAAGTACTAGGGCTCGGTAGAACCAAATAGACCAATCGCCAGTCATTGTCCCTGGTATAAGGAAGACTAGAACAGCTAATATCATGATGATTGGGGTGTAGTATTTAGCAAAGGTATCAACAAAACGTTCGGAAGGCGCCTTTTGTGATTGAGCGTCTTCGATAAGACGTATCATACTTGCTAAAGTAGTTTCTCCTGCTTTGCCAGTTACTGTAACTTCAAGTGACCCTTCACCATTAATAGTCCCAGCGAATACTTGATCTCCTACCTTTTTCTCGACCGGAAGAGATTCTCCTGTAATAGGTGATTGATTTATAGATGAAAAACCAGCAGAGACAATACCGTCGAGTGGTACTTTAGCTCCAGATTTAATAATGATAGTTTCATCTGTAGAGATTTCTGAGAGTTCAACTTCTATGACTTCTGTTTTACGCTTTACTAGAGCTGTTAGAGGGCTTAGTTCCATGAGGGACTCGATAGCTCGGCGGGCACGTGAGACACTGTAGCCTTCTAAAAGTTCGGACAATGCAAAAAGAAATGTGACAGCTGCAGCTTCTGCCCATTCACCAATAATAATGGCTCCAATTACGGCAACGGTCATAAGCACATTCATGTCAAAACGCTTTTGCTTAATTGTGCGAAAGGCTTTTGGAGCTATGAACCATGCTCCAGAGATGATGGCTATTCCATAAATGATTTGAATGAGAAGGTCTGGTGAAGGATTGATTAACCAGGCGGTTAATAGGCCGGTTCCTGTAAAACCTCCAGAAACAATAACGCTACTGAGTTTAAGTTTTTTTTCACCTTCGTTGAGCTTGTTTAAACTTCCCTCGACTTGAGCTGAAAGCCCAGAGGTTTTTAGTATTTGGATGAGCTTGGATTCTGAAAGCTGGCCATCGTGCTGTATTGTGGATTTTCCACTTAGAATACTAACTTTTACTTCGCGTACATGGTTAGTCGCTTTGAGAGATGACTCGATAGCCGCTACTTCTTCGGAACAGTCAACTCCTGAAATAACAAGGATTGTTTCTACTGAAGCTTTAACCTTGTCATTTAATAATTTTGATAATGAATTTTTCTTTGACTCATTATTGTGCTTATGAGAAGGGGACTGTTTCATGAAAATTAAGTTTAAAAGATGAAAACTTTATTATTGGAGTTCGTTTATACTTATTAAAGTAATATTAATCCAGTTTGTTTAAGTATCATCCAAGCAGCCATTAATATCATCATTAGGTTTTCAGTTAAAGATATTGCGCCAAGTGGGACTCGGTCTCCTCCTCCAGTGCAGGCACATTCAAGATCTTTTTTGTCGATGTAAACAGCCTTAATAATAGATATAGCCCCTATGGATGAAACAAATAAAACCACTGGAGCTACTACCCAGGTAAATAAACCTGTAATCATTAGAATTCCAGCGCTTGTTTCTACAAAAGGATAAATATATCCATAACGTACATCTTTTTGAGCGAGGAGATCATATTGAACAAACCCTGAGGTGAAAGTACTTAAATTTTGTAACTTTTGAATACCAAGCACACACATACTAAAAGCAATAAATAGCTCTAGGGTTAGAATCGTAGGCAAGCCAGCTGTCATAGTATAGGAGGTGGTGACAGCCATTAGAAAACAGACGCAGAAGATAGCAATTATAGGCTGGTAGGTCTTTCCATCTTTTTCTTCGGGCTTCATACCAAAGTGCTTACGGAGATCCTCATAATTACCAATATGTTTTCCTTCGATGAAAATTTGAGGAGTTTCATCGAAATTATTTTCTTCTTTATAAGTTTTATTAGCCTCCATTGATTCTAGGTGATTATCCTCAATTTCGTAGCCTTTGCGCTTTAGTATATCCTTAGCCTTAATACCCCAAGGGCAGAGGTGATTGGTAGTTACCATTCTTACTAGTTTTGCATTTTTATTCATAGTTTTTTGGCGATTTTAATTCTTTCGTTAAGCAATAAAGTACAGGAACTACGAACATAGTAAGAAGAGCTATAACCATTCCTCCAAAAATAGGAATAGCCATAGGAAGCATAAGGTCAGACCCCCGACCTGTGCTTGTTAGAACAGGGAAAAGCGCGAGTAGTGTTGTAGCTGTTGTCATAAGGCAGGGGCGGACGCGGCGCTTTCCTGCTTCAAGTGCGGCAATACGCATTTCAGCAATAGTTTTTGGTTTAAGTTCTTCAAATTTTTGGCGAAGATAAGTAGATATAACAACACCATCATCAGTAGCGATACCAAAAAGAGCTAAGAACCCAACCCAAACTGCGACAGAGATATTAATGGGCCCGACATTAAAAAGATGAGCTATATTATGCCCAAAAATATCAAAGTTTAAAAAGCCAGATTGAGAGTAAAGCCAGAGCATGAGAAAACCACCTGACCATGCGACTGCGACTCCAGAAAAAACGATAGCTGTGGTAATAGCAGATTTATTGTCGAGATAAAGAATCATAAAGATAATTCCAAGACACAAAGGAACCGCAAACATTAGGGTTTTATTAGATTCTAGAGCTGCTTGATAATTTCCAGCAAATTCATAGCGAACTCCTGCTGGGCGGATTAACTCTCCTTCATCTTCCATTTTTTTTAGATAGGATTGGGCTGCTTTTACTACATCGACTTCAGCTGTTTTAGCATTACCTCCAAAAGTTACATATCCAGTAAGAAACGTATCTTCAGCTTTGATATTTTGAGGCCCTCGTACATAGCGAATGGAAGAGAGTTGAGAAAGTGGTACTTGTGCCCCAGAAGTGGTGCTGACAAGAATTTTGCTTAAGTCTTCAATAGAATCTCGATTTTCTCGCATGTACCGTACCTGAACCATATAACGTTCTCGACCTTCGACGGTAGTAGTGACCATACGCCCCCCAATAGCAGTTTGAATGGAATTATGAATGTCTATTATATTGAGCCCGTAGCGGGAGGCTAAATCACGATCTGGAACTATTTCCAAGTATGGTTTTCCCACGATGCGATCTGCATTTACGGTCGCGGTATTTAGTCCTTTAATCATGCCGCTACGAAGATGACGTTCGATTTCAATCCCAAAGTCTTCGATAGTTCTTAAGTCGGGCCCTTTTATTTTAAGCCCCATTGGAGCTCGCATTCCAGTTCGAAGCATAACAAGTCGGGTTTCGATTGGTTGTAGCTTTGGGGCTCCTGTAATACCTGGAATTTGAGTTACTTGGCTAATTTCTGACCAAATATCATCAGGAGATTTTATATGTGGTCGCCATTGGCGAAAAGGTCTTCCGTTTTTGTCTAATACAAGAGATTTGTTTTGGTAGATAAAATTGCCTTGCTTGTCTGTTTTAAAACGAAGAACTTCTCCTTTCTCATTGGTTTTAAATTCTGAAACATAATTGATGACAGTCTCAATCATGGAAAGTGGAGCTGGATCAAGCGGTGTTTCGGCACGGCCGATTTTCCCTACTACTTGACTAACCTCTGGAATAGAAGCAATGGCAGCATCGAGTAGACGAAGTGAGCTTTGTGCCTCTTCGATGGAAGCGTGAGGAGAGACTGTGGGCATAAAAAGAAATGTGCCCTCATCTAAAGCAGGTCTAAACTCTTCTCCGAGACCAGGAAACTTTTTAGAAGCATCTTGATAAAGAACCGTTTCTTTTACCGGTTCAGGAAGGAAGGAAAAAACGTTTGAGAATCCAAACCAGATGCTAAATGCCATTACTAACAAAAGAAGCGGTATTGAAAGAAAAAGCGCTTTATGGTTAAGGCACCATTTAAGAATTTGACCGTAAAAACGCTCGAAGACTTTAAAAAATATTAGAAGCCCCCCAATGACAAGACAGACAAACAGAATGTTAATTCCAGTTGAACGATCTAAACCAAGTGGCATCCAATCTTTTGCTAGCAGCCAGCTCACGAAGAATGCAATAGTAATATTCAGACCTAAAAAAGTAAATTTTAGAGTCTTTGATTTTCTTAGGGCTGCAAACTTGCGAAACAGAGTGAAACGGTAACCGAATAGAATATGTGCAAGAGGTGGAATAATGGTAAGAGCCACTATTATGGAAGCTATAAGCGCGAAAGATTTAGTAAAAGCAAGCGGTCTAAATAATCTTCCAGCTTCTCCGGTCATCGTGAATACAGGAAGGAAGCTGACAACAGTGGTAGCAACAGAGGTTGTGACTGCTCCAGCAACTTCGGTGACCCCACGATAGATTACAGTTGCTTTTGATTCTTCTGGGCTTGCTTCATCCAGATGTTTAAGAATATTTTCAGTGAGCACAATGCCAACATCGACGACGGTGCCTATGGCGATGGCTATTCCGGAAAGAGCAACTATATTTGCATCAACTCCCCAGATTTTCATTGTAATAAAAGTAATAAGAACTGCAAGTGGAAGCATTATGGAGATAAGAATGCTACTACGAAAGTGAAGAAGCATAATTATAACTACAATAATTGTTACAAGCACTTGCTGATAGAGGGCGTTATCGAGTGTATTTAGTGTTTCTCCTATAAGTTTAGAGCGGTCGTAAAATGGAATGACAGAGACTTTTGAAGTAGTGAGCCATTCTGGAAATTTATCAAATTCGATAGCTCGGGTATGAGCTAACCATGCCTTTTCATTGAGTTTTGAGCTATCAGTAAAAGGATTAATGATGTTATTCTTGTTAGCGTAGGTGGTTGCTTCTTCAAGCGTCACTTTCGTCCAGTCTATAACAGGCTTAATAGGAAGAGATTCAGTAAGTTCTTTAATTTTTTCTTTAGTTGCTTTGATTGAAGCAAGAGGGTTTGTTCCATAGCGTGCAATTACAACTCCTCCGACAGCATCAGCGCCATTGACATCGAGAACCCCTCGACGGGTAGCAGGTCCAAGTTGAACAGTTGCAATATCAGAAATAGTGATAGGTACATTATCACGCACGGTGACGACAGCTTTGTTAATATCTTCAACATTTTCTATATATCCAGTACCGCGTAAAAAATATTCAACACCATTGATAGCTAAATTTCGTGCTCCAATCTCTTGATTAGACTTTCGCACAGCGTCTCCAACTTGTGCTAATGAAATATTATTGGCACGGAGAGCATCTGGATTAACATCGACTTGATATTGTTTCTGAAAACCACCTACTGATGCAACTTCTGCTACGCCATTGGCTGCGAGTAGAGCGTAACGAACCTGCCAATCTTGAATAGAACGTAGTTCATCTAAATCCCAACCGCCAGCAGGTTTTCCATAAGGATCACGGCCTTCTAGGGTATACCAAAAAACTTGACCTAAACCTGTGGCATCTGGTCCTAGAGTTGGGGTTACATTAGCTGGTAACAGGTTAGCTGGAAGTGAGTTTAATTTTTCTAATATGCGACTACGACTCCAATAAAACTCAATATCTTCTTCAAAAATGAGATAGACGTAAGAGTACCCGAACATAGAAAAGGAACGTACCTCTTTCACTCCAGGAACACCAAGCAAGGCAACTGTTAAAGGATATGTGATTTGGTCTTCAACATCTTGTGGAGAACGACCGTTCCACTCAGTAAAAATAATTTGTTGATTATCTCCTAGATCAGGAATAGCGTCTACTGCTACTGGATCACGAGGGTAATTACCTGTATTCCAATCAAAGGGGGCAACCTTTACTCCCCAAGCAATAAAAAAAGCAAGGAGTAAAAATACTACTAATTTTTGGTGTAAGCAGAAATGAATGAGAGCTTTCATTATATTAGTGAGTTAATGGTCGTGTTTGTGAGGGTTCATTTCTTTCATTTTATCTCTAGGAGGCAGGTCTCCAAGAGAAAGAGTTGTAGTCACCGCTCCACAGTTGATCATAGAATTGCCAAAGTAAGGGTTGAAAACTTCGGGGATGGATGAAAGCCAGTCTCCTCCTTTGTTTTCAAAAGCCATCGGACAATGAACAACATAAACCGAGCCTACTTCATCTAAGCTGTAATTATTAACGAGCAAGATTAATCTGTCGCTAATTTTTTGAAAAAGTTCTCTTTGCTTTTTAATGTCGTTATTAGAAGCTAAAGCTAGAGCATTGTTAAGAAGATAATTAGCATCATCTGTGAGCTTGAGCATATTGCTGTGTTTGGCAAAATTATTTGCGGCAGATTGAGCTTCTATTGAAGAGTCTTTAGCGAGAGCTTCAGCTAAAGGTAGGTAAAGCTTAATGAGGTGTTCGAGTGATTTGGAAATATTCGGATCAATGTGCTTAGGAGTTGTTGTTTGGCTTGAAAGACCAAGATAGCGACCTGCTTCCTCAGTTGAGCGTGTAGCAATTCTTGCTGCTTGTTCGATGTTTTCAGGTAACTCGAGGCGAGCAATTGTTAAACTATTAATTAAACGGTTAGAAAATTCATTCCAAAGTTGTAATGTATCAGGCTGAAAGCTTGATTTATTTATAGCTTGGATGGCTATAACCATTTTATCAATAGCTTCTTTAGCAGTTTTTGAATCTTCTGTTTCTTGTAAACGAGCTAGTGAACGTAAAACAGGTTTCCATTGCCCAGCTAAATTTTCTGGGGCAGAATTAGCAGGCTTTTCTACCAACCCTGCACTCGGGTTCATCATAGATGGTTTAGCTTTAATTTGTAATTCAGAGTCGATCTTAAATGCACCTTGAGAGACTACGAGCTCGCCCTCACTTAAGCCACTTCTCACAATAAACTGGTTACCAACTTTGGCACCAAGAATAATTTCACGACCTTCGAAAGTTGGGTCAGCCTTTTCAGGAATGCGAACATAGACTACAGCTCTTTTACCTGTCTGCAAGACAGCAGATGCGGGAATAAGAAGCGGTAATTGACTATTGATATCTGCTGCTCCAATGAAATCAAGTTTTTCAGCTGGAACGAGATCCATTCCGCAGATGTCACACTGACCAGGTTCATCCTTGACTATTTCTGGGTGCATAGGGCTGACCCATTTCCCTGTAAAGCTTGGATCTAAGACTTTTCCGGTAGATGTTATTTGAGATTTAACCTCTGCTTTTGCAAACATACCTGGTTTGAGTTTTTGGTTGATGTTGTCAACATTTACACGCACTTTTGCGACACGAGTCATCGGATCTATATTTGGATCAATAAAAACGATTCTTCCATGAAACTTTTCACCAGGGATAGCATCGATAGTAAAAGCAACATTTTGAGCATAGCGAAGCCATGGTATATCGCTTTCATAAGCTTCCATGACAAGCCAGACCTGAGAAAGATCGGCAACCTTAAAGAGTAAATCTCCTGTTTTAATATAAGACCCAATATTAACTGGTTTACTGACGACGATACCGTCCTGTGGTGAACGAATTGTAATTCTATCTTGTGGTTTTTCTTGTGAGGCTATTTCATTAATTTGCTCTTCTGAGAGCTGTAGAAGACGAAGCTTTTCTCGTGCTGAATAAAGGAGTTGGAGTCGAGTTTCTCGAGCTGTTTCTGATATTTTAGAAGCTTGATTTTGAACTGCTTTAGTAGCTTCTATAATTTCACGTTGTGCAACGTAAATCTCGGGTGAATAAATTTCAGCAAGGTGGTCACCTTTTTTAACTCTAGCTCCGGTGAAATCTACAAAAAGGCGATCAATACGACCACCAATCCGAGTAGTAATGGCTGATATACGACGTTCATCATAAGCAATTCGCCCAAAAAGTGATATTTCTGTCGCTGCAACAGAGCGAATAACCGGTGAAACTTGAAGATTTAACAAGGCTGCAGCCTCTTTACTGATTGATACTTCACGAATACCTCCTTCGCCTGTATCTTTGAGTGGAATAAGATCCATTTCACAGATTGGACACAAACCGAAGTTAGGTTGACGGATTTGAGGGTGCATGGAGCATGTCCATATTTCGTCACTTTTATCAGATACTATTTCTTGTTCTGAAGAGTTTGAGGGAATGCCAAACCTCCAACCTGCTGTAAATAAAATAATAGCTAATAGAACAATAAATAGCTGACGATGTTTGAGGACGACTAATCTAAATATTTTTTTAAATCGTGTTTTCATAGTTTGATAATGAGTGTATTATTTTATACCTGTTGCAGCATTTAAAGTTGCAATAGCTTTACCAAGTTGAGCTTGATTTTTTACAAATTGAAGCTGATAAGTAACCCATTGTTTCCAAGTATCAATTACATTTGTAAAGCTTTGTGTCCCAGCTGAATAACCTGCAAGAGTTACCTCATAAGCTTGCTTTGAATTGGGAATTAGACGAGTACTAAAGAGTTCAGAAACTTCGTGAGCAGACTGAGCGCGAAAATAAGAATCTTCAATGCGGTAACGTAAATTTGCTTTCGTTGAATCTACGAGAGCTGTTGTTTCATCAATTCCAGCTTGTGCTTCACGAATCATCGCTTTGCGTGGTTCTTGCCAAAGAGGGATATTAAACCCTAGTGTACCAAAAATTTGGTCACGCCCATTAGCTGAAGGAGCCATACCATTGGATGAGACTGCAGCACCTTGAATTCCAAAAGTTAAATCTGGATATTTTTCTAATTTTGCTCTTTTGAGCTGATGCTTAAAAGCCTCGACACGATGACGAGCTGAAAGAACTTCAGGGTGCGCGGTTTCAGCTTGAGTAATTAGAAGGGAAAGGTTTTTTGGATTTTTAAAAGGTAGACTTCTAATTGCAGGTAGCTTGGCTCCAGCTGGACGATTGAGTAGAGAGTTCAGCTTTGCTGCTGCTGTTTTTTCTAATTGTAAAGCTTGAACTAAATCACGGTCTATATTCGTAATTTCATTAGCTACCCTTAATTGATCTGCTTGGTCGCCTTGATTAGTCGCCACCTTAGCCGCTACCGACTCTTCAACAGCATGAAGCACATCTTTGCTCTTACGACTAATAGAGGCACTAGTGCTAGCTAAATAGTAATCCCAGTATGCGCTATAAACCTGCTCTGTAAGTTTAAGCTCGAAGGCTTGAAGTTCAGCATCTGCCGCAAGAGAAATTTCGAGAGCGGCTAGTGTTGCGGCTTTTCGTTTGCCGGGAAAAGGAACTTTTTGATTAAGTCCAACTACAGCGTCGACTCGACCCGCAGCGGTCTCAGGGAGGCTACCCAGTGCCAAGGTTGCTTTTGGGTCAGGCAGAGCTCGTGATTGAGGTAATTTTTCATAAAGACGTAAAGCTCGAGAACGTAGAGCCTGAACACGAGGGTTATATTGTAGAGAGAGATCAACAAGGGTGGATGGACCTGCGTCAGCTGAAATTGAGTAATTTAATGGAGCTGAATCTACTAAATCATTTTTTTTTAAATGAGAATTGTAAATAATATTTGTTTGTCTACTCGGCCCGTTAACACAAGCACTCAGAAAGAGAACTAATACAAGCGTCGTTAACGTAATTATTTTCATTAGTAAGCGCAGGTTTAATTTAGATTTATTTAGTTAAGATTTGTGTAAGGAATTTTGAAGGATTTTTATTAAATTTTGGTTCACATCCAGCACAACAAAATTTAATTTCCTGACCTTCGTAGTTAATGATGTAAGGGTCTCCCATGGAACCTAATTTTTCCCCTGATACCAAGCAAATTTCTAATGGGTAAGGCGTAATGCTATTTGTTATATCTTGTTTTTTTGAGGTTTGTTCTGTTTCTTTTTGACTACAAGATAGAAATAGAAAAGGAGTGGTTAGAATAGTTGTAAAGACAAGTACATTTTTCATATTATTATAATTTATAAGTGATTAGATTATTGATTAAGTTAAGCATTCTCGAAGAGTTTTACTAAGAACACTTAACACATACCCCATAGGGGTATATATTAAAAGCGTAAAGATTATAATAATTGTTTAAAAAATTACATAACAGTTTTTATAGGAATAATTCTAAAGCAAAGAATTTAGAAGAATAGCGGTTAATATTATGAAGATAGGGAGGGAGTTAAACACTCCCTCCCTACAAAGGTTTTATATTTTTAATTTTTAGTGGTTATGACCTTCGTGTTCATCCTCTCCGTGTTCGCAGGTACAAGCGTACTCTTTATAGTCACAGGTCGGACACTCATTAAGATTAAGATTAAACTTTGAGCGAACTTTCTTTTCATTAGGGTTAGACTTTATAGAAATAACAACAGGAAAGTCATTACCTGCTGGAAAGGCTATATCTGAGATAAGAGAATCCCCCTCTTTTATAAATGCCATTTTAATTGGGTTCTGACGGTCTCCAGCAATAATGTCAACGCTTTGCTCATTGAGCTTGATAGCTTTTCCATGATCATCAACAGCGGTAAGCTTCACTTTGCGATCTTGCATAACAAAAAACTCAAGGTGAGGTTCTACTTCACTTATAATCCTTCCTCCATTGGGTCCAACCATTTTTTTTGCATGGTCGTGACCTTCGTGTTCATCATGACTTTTATGTTGCGCATGATCATGGTCTTTGTGATCGTTGTGACTAGCATGGTCATCATGGTTATGGTCTTTGTGATTATCCTCTTCTGCAAATGCAGATGAAGTAACAAGTAGAGCAATGGCTGATATTGCGATAGGTAATATATTAGTTGATTTCATATTTTTTATTTTAGTTTATTATTTAAGAGCAGGCGGCAGCATTTAGCTTTAGCGCCTTTTCTGCAGATTTACGACAGAAAGTGTAAAAAAGGGCTGGAGTAACAGCAAGCCCCAGAAGGGTAGAACTAATTAACCCTCCAACAATTACTATAGCGACGGGATTTAAAATTTCTTTTCCTGGTTCATCTGCTGCAATTACTAGCGGTACCAAGGCTAGACCTGCCGATACGGCAGTCATTAAAATAGGAACGAGACGTTCTTCCGTGCCTCTAATAACCATTTTTTTTGTGAATGATTCTCCTTCATGCTTCATTAGATGTAGGTAGTGAGAAATAAGCATAATATTGTTTCTAGCTGCTATTCCACCAACAGCAATAAAGCCGACAAGTGTTGCAATACTTATGTTATTTAAAGTCATTCCAGTGTAAAGAATACCCCCAACTAGAGAAACGGGTAGTATAGTCAAAACCAGAGCAACGAAGCCAAAACTTTTAAAGAAAGAGTGCAATAAAAATATAATCACTACAATGATAAGGGCAGAGCTAAGAGCAATAGTTCGAGCGGCTTCTTTTTGCGCAACGTATTCACCTTCATAAGAAATACTGTATCCTTCAGGTAGTTTAACTTTCTGAGCTACTTCTTCTTTGAGTTTGTCTACGGCCGCAACGAGGTCTGGGATAGTCGGGTTAATACCAACAACGAAGCGACGACGAAGGTTTTCTCTTTTTATATTATTAGGTCCAGTAGCCATTCGTATGTGAGCAACTGCGTCTAGAGGCACAAGTGTGTTAGCCTTGGTATCAATATAAATATCCTTAAGTTTGTTAGAATTTTCTCTCCACTCTTTTGGCAAGCGCACAACGAGATCATAAACACGAACACCTTCATAAATTTCAGCGACCTTTTCCCCACCCATAAGAGCTGAGAGTTCTTCAGTCAGTGCTGCTGGTGTTACAGCATAGGCTGCAGCTCGGTCAATTTTAGGTTCAATCCGAAGCTGAGGTACGCTAGCTTGTTGTTCAACGGTAGCTTCTTCCATGCCTGGAATGCTGCGAGCAACTTCGGAAATTTCATTACCTATGCGACGTAACTCATCTAAATCTGAGCCAAATATTTTGACTGCAACTTTCGAAGATACTCCACTGAGCATATGACCAATACGGTCAGCCAGAGGGCCACTCATTGCACTAAAAGTCCCTGGAATATCTTTCATAGTGGTACGAATATCAGTTATGATATCTTCGCGACTACGAATAGTATTTTCATCAAACTCAATATCAAACTCAACAGTTGAAACGGGAACAACATGATCACCACGCTCTGCTCTACCTGCGCGGAAAGCAACAGTTTTGATTCCTGGAATTTCAAGTAATCTTTCCATCGCTACGTCTGACATTTCAGAGGTTGTTTTTAATGATGTCCCAGGACTCATCGTTGTAGCAACTAAGGCTGTAGGCTCACGAAATGGTGGAAGAAAGTTTCTCCCCATACCTGAGTACTCAAACCATGCGAAGACAATAAGGCCTCCAGTAATTATAATTACGAACAAAGGCTGATTTAAGGCAAAGCGCATCCAAGTGGCTTTAAATCCACTTTTTAACCAGCGGACAAGGATGAAGTCCTTATGTTCTTGACCTGCTTTTGGATTTAGTAAAAGTGAGCTAAGCACTGGAATAACAGTTAATGAAACAATAAAAGAAGCAGCCATACTTACGATTGTTGCTATAGCAATAGGAGTAAATAATTTGCCTTCTACACCGCTAAGGGCCATGAGAGGAAGAAAAACTAAAATAATTAGAATAGTTGCGTAGAGAATGGAGGAGCGAACTTCGCTAGACGCTCTAGCAATAACCTCTATCTTGGGTAATGGTTCTTTGAGAGCGGCATTTTCACGTAGACGACGAAAAACATTTTCTACATCTACAATAGCATCATCGACTACCATTCCAACGGCGACGGCAAGACCACCAAGTGTCATTGAATTTACAGTTAGACCAAAGAGTTCAAAAACTAGCATCGTCATCGCTAATGAAAGAGGTATAGCTGTAAGGGTGATGGCTGTAATACGTACATTAAGTAAGAAAAGAAAAAGTATGATAGCAACCATAATGGCTCCGTCGCGTAGCGCTTCAACTAGATTATGGATTGAGAGCTCGATGAATTCTTCTTGGCGATAGAGAGGAATAAGTTCAACTCCTTCAGGGAGGCCTGTACGAAGCTCTTCTAGGGCTTTATCGACTTCTTTTGTAAGAGCTATAGTATCGAAACCTGGGGCTTTTCTAACAGAAATAATAATACCGCGACTTCCAAGCTCTCCGTCATTATTTATATTTCCATTAGCTATACCGAACCCAGCATCACCGCGCATAGGTTCAAGATCCCAAGTAACATTTGCCACGTCTCGAATTTGTATAGGTCGATCATTTCGATAATCAACAACTGTTGCTCCTATAACTTCTGTAGAGGATGACATAGCAAGGTTTCTCACCATAATTTCTTGTGTGCGCTCAGTAAGAAAACCTCCAGTGGTGTTTTTGACCGCTTCTGCAGCAGCGTCACGTAATTGTTCAAAACTAATATTATAAAGACGCATACGTTCGGGGTCAGGCTGAACTTGGATTTGTTTAACTCCTCCACCCATAGAAAGAACCTCTGCAATACCAGATATTGATTGAAGTCGACGTGCAATGGTCCACTCTGAGATTGTACGCAGGTCACGTGGTTCTATTTTTGCTGTGTGATCACGTAAGCCAATTAACATAATATCACCCATTAGAGAGCTTACAGGCGTCATATAGGGAGTGATGCCTTCTGGTATTTCTCCAGCTACACCAATGAGGCGTTCTTGAACAAATTGGCGTGCTTGATAAATATCAGTGCCCCAATCAAATTCAATAAAAACGAGGGATAAGCCAATATCATTAACGGTACGAATTCTATCAACGCCAGTAACACCTCCGAGCGAGTTTTCTAATGGAATAGAGATAAGTGTTTCGACTTCTTCTGGAGAATAACCTCCGGCTTCCGTTAGTAAAGTTACGGTAGGTTTAGTAAGGTCAGGTAATACATCAACAGGGGCCTGTATGGCTGTACGAATTCCTAGAATAAGAATGAGAGCAGACCCTATAAGAATGAGTCCTCGATGTGCTAGCGAAAATTTAATAAGAGCATTAAGCATGAGCTTGTTCCTCCTTTCTACGGTTGTTCCAGAGTTTCTGAATAGTGATAAAAAATGCGATTGTTATAAAAATGCAATAGTAAGTTAACCATTTGGAGCTCTTTCCTTTTTGAAAGCTATGGTCATCGGTATTATCCCCTGCTTTTGATTGTTTTTGTGTAGAAGTTATTTCCGAACCGTCTTCATTGTGCTCATGACCATGAGCTGCATCAAGCGCATCTTTAAGCGAAACTCCGTTACCACTCCCGACAAAGCTAAGGGCATAAGATCCACGAGTGACTACTTCATCTCCAGGGAAAAGGCCTTCTATAACCTCAACCCAGCCGGCACTACTATCACCGAGAACTACAGGAGCTTTAACAAAAGCATTTTCGAGCTCAAAATCTTTTACATAAACGACTCGTGATGAGGGATCTCCTTGGACTGCTTCTTCAGGAACCGACATTACGTCCTCACGGCTTGAGACAATAATGTCTAATTCTGCACGCATACCAGGACTTAAGCGTCGAGAAGAGTTTTCTAATTCAAAGATTCCGTGTATAGACCCGGCTGTAGCATCTGCTTCAACGCCAAAACGAAGAAGAGTTGCTTTTATAGGCTGGGAGCCAAGAGCGGGGAATGAAATTTCAGCTGCTGTCCCTTGTTTTATCCCTGAGGCACGTTGTTCAGGTATCTCTGCGGTGACCCACATAAAAGAGCGGTCAGAAATAGTAAGCAAAGCATCATCTGGGCTAACTGGCATTCCTTCGATAACATTTGCATTGGTTACTATTCCATCACGGAGTGCCTGTAGTTTAATTATAGGGGGGGGATTTCCTGGCTGTCTACTTTCAACTTCGACTAAAGTTTCACCTTTTTTTACAAGGTCACCGATTCGAACATGAACTTTTACTGCACGGCCTGGAATTCTTGAAGATATAACATAGCCGCGACCAGGAATATCTTTAACGCGACCAATAGCAAAAACAGTTTTATTAAAAGTGCTTTCTTCAGTCTCAATAGTTTCAAGTCGGAGGTTTTTCACTCCCAACTCATTAAGTATGATAGTATTTGCGACACGTTCAGGGTCAATAGATTCTTCCCCTAATAGATGATTTGTAAATAAAAGAGGTAATAAAGGTAGGAATAAATATTTCATTTTGTATAAGTTTAAGATTTAAAATTTAGAGATTAATAGAAGTAAGATAAAAAGAATTAGCTTCATGGAATTTTTGACGAGATTCCAAATAAGATAGTTTTAGAGAAAGCTCTTGCTCGCGAGCACGAAGGACTTCCTGTAGAGATACTTGACCGTTTTGGTAAGCAGCATTTATTTTAACTAGGTTTTCCTGTGCTTTAGGAATTAAGTTTTTATTAATACGACTCGCTAACTTATGCCATTGAGTCATTTCATTATAGGCAGCACTTACCTCAGCAGTAATTGATTGGGTAAGTGCAGTAGCGGTAAGGTCTAAGTGGTCTCTCTGTGCACGGGCTTCACGTAGCGCTCCCGGCGTTTTTGGGTTGTTACCTAGAGGTATACTAAACCGTATGCCAACAATACCTTCGGTTTCTTTATCTTCTGGTTCATCAACTGCATAGCCGACACCAGCAAATATTCCTAAATCATAATCAAGACTTTCTTCTGCTTGAGTAAGCAAAATATTCTCATTAGCAGCTTTAACTTGTAACTGCTTAGTAATAAGATCAGGGCGATTTTTTGGTAGGCTTATTTGCATAGGTGGTAATTTCATAGGAGGTAGACTGTCTTCTATAATTAAATTAGTAGAAGAAGAAATACCAAGAAGAGGTTTTAGTTTGGCTTGTATTAATTCGATTTGAATGTGAATTTGCTCAGCCTGATTTTGAAGAAGGTTCATTTCAATTACAGTAGTTGGAACTTCTAAAATAGAAGCTTCGCCTCGCTCCGCCGCCTCGCTGATGAAATTTGCAAGCTCTTGAGAGTTGTCGGCTTGTTTTTCGAGTAAAACCTTTCTTTCTCGAAGAGCTAAAATTTCAATTAGTTGTTCACGTGCTTCACTTAATAAAAGACGCTCTACATTGGAAACCTCAGCAACCGCTGCTTCTACAAGAGTCGCTGAAACTTGTTTTTCAAGAGCAAGTCGATTGGTTCTTGGAAAGCTCTGAGATATTCCAGCAATTAGAAATGGCTCACTCAGGTCGACAGTTGTTTCTAGCTCTACTTCAATTGTAGGGTTAGATTTTAATCCAGCCATTTGTAGATTCCCTTGAGCTGCATCGATTATTTTTCGAGCTCCAGCTAGATTAGAATTACCTTGTTGTATAAGGCTGAGGAGGTTAGAGAAGGTTAAAGTAACATCTTCTCCTTGAGTAAAGTTCACCTGTTCCTCAGTTTTGATTGTTACTGAAGAATGGGTCTTTACGTTCGAGGTTTGATGTGATTGAGAAGCGCAGGATACTGCTAAAAATAGTGGAGGTAAAAAATAAAATATAGGTTTCATGTAGGTAGCTTTAAAAGATAAAAAAATAAATAGTTTTCACCAATTATAGGTGAAATGCTTTATTGATTATTACGACACATTTATAGGTGCCGTGTAGCTACGAGCATTAAAGCCTCATAACACCAAAACGCAGAAATACTGGTAGGTTTGGCGTTATTTTAGCAAGGTCTGATAATAGATTCTGTTTACCAGCACAAACATGCTTGTTGTTAAATGAATAAACAGGTTTTTCAGGTATTACGCTTTTCAGCAAAGTTTCACAGTCTGGTGAAACTCGGGTAAAATCATCAATTTCTACATCAATCTCTACATGACTATCTTCACATGATTTTGATGTATCGTTACAATTTGATGGGATATGATTTTCTTGAGAGTGCGAACATTGAGAATCATTGATTACTTTATGCTCACCTATGAATACATCCATTGTATTAGCACAAAAACCAAATGCTGACACTTGAGTAAGTGTAGCAATTAACATGGCAAAAAATGCTATAAATGAGAGAATTCTTTTCATAGAAGTAGTTTTTCCTATTCTTATGAAGAACGTTTGTCAATTAGTTTGTTGTTTTAATTTAACTAAACATTTTTTCTTGTTTAATTAAATCTACCTCTGCAGCAACCTTAAAAAGATACTGTAAATCTACATGTTTAGGTAGATTGCCCTCTAATATAGAGCTAATAATATTAGGAGATAGAAAGTTAAGAGACATGTACTTATAAATAGTCCTTTGAGCTTTATACTCTTGTATCCTTATTTGATCTATAGACATCCCTTTGTCATAGAGTTTTTGATAACGCCAAGCATAAGCTAAGGCCTTAACTAGAATTTGATTCTTAGCTTTAGATGTGATGATCTTACCAGATTTAGAATTATGAAAATCATGATTCATACAGATTTCTTCTTCGATAATTAGAAATTCTTGAGACTGATCTAAGTAACTATTTTTATTAGGTGTAGAGGTAGAATTAAAATAGTTATCTTGCTTGAATTTAGATAAATTAGTCAGTTGCTTTAGATTAAAATAACAAATAAGTTTCTCTTCTTGATAAACAATTTTACTAATAATACATTTAATTAACTCAACTTGTTGAGCATAATGAAGTTCTTTTAAGTGAATAGATTTAAGCTCAAGGATTTGAGATTTATCTAATAAGTGAGTTAAATCGCTATCTAAGCAGTTTTTTAGAATAGTTATAACTATAGCTTCAATATCAGGAGCTCTAAGGTAAAGGCCTTTGCAGACATAATACTTATATTGCTGTTTGTTAGGTTTTGTCGTTCGGTAATTTGTAAACAACTCTCCATGAGTATTGTATATTTTACCTGAAAGTAAGTAGCTATTTTGTTGATAAATAGATTTACGATGACTGCGTTTAGCTAAGACCTCTTGAACTTGGTTAAATAAGTCTTGAGATATGATAGCTTCATGTTGTCCTTTAAATGATTCTTGAGTTGATTTGCTCTCAATTTTACCTAGATATAACTGACTCTTAAGAAGCTTACTTATATCTTTTAATGAAAAGTTTTTACCGCCTCGAGTTTCTCCAGCTTGGTTGATCCATTGCTTCTTCTTAATCTGATGATAGAGAGTATGCTCTCTAAGTTTAGTCATACATTGTAGCTCTAAGTATTTTTCATATAAATGAATCACAACTTCTTTTTCAGAAGGGTTAATAACGAGCTTTTTATCAATGACATCATAACCAAGAGGGGGATTGCCACCTACCCATAAACCTTTCTTTTTACTATTATACAATTTATCTTTAACTCTCTCAGATGAAACTTCTCGTTCGAATTGAGCAAAGGAAAGTAGCATATTAAGGGTAAGTTTACCCATGGAGTTAGAGGTGTCAAAAGATTGAGTAATAGAGACAAAATTACAATTATGTTTATTGAACTCTAGCATCATCTTATGAAAATCCATGATAGATCTAGATAAACGGTCTACCTTGTAAACTATAATAGTTTGTATTTTCTTTTGTTTAATATCTAGAAGCATTTGATGCAGAGCAGGCCTTTTCATGGTGCCTCCAGAGATGCCACCGTCTTCATAGGTTTTATAATACTGCCAATTATTAAAGGCCTGAGAGGTTATATAAGCTTTGCAAGCATCTTCCTGATTATTAAGAGAATTGAACTCTTGCTCCAAGCCTCGTTCTGTCGATTTTCTAACATAAACTGCACAATTTACCTTCTTCATTTCAAGTGGGGTAGGGGCTTATTGGTTTTATTATTAAGTCCAAAGAAATCAATGCCAGAGACTTTCATTCCGCAGATAAGTTTAGCTATAGCAGAAAGATTTGGATAAATATTCATTTCATATTCAAACCTATCTTGGGCAAGAACATTCACGATGTAGTTAACCCCTTTATAATTTTTAACCAGCCTAGTGCCTGGACGAATATAGTATTTAGACTTTCTTGATTTAGAAATGCAGCCATCAGGGTCTCTAGCATAACGATTTAGCTTAGTCTTATGCTTAGAGGGTAGTGTCAAATTAAGGTTTTTACATTGCTGTAAATAAACCTCTTTTCTTTGAGTAAGGTAGGTTTTATTCATGCTGGCAACAGTACTGCTTGGCGTGCGCAACTAATCAAGTGAATAAGAACGGTGATATACAATAAATAACCACATCTTTTAATTGACTCTTATAGGAGTTTATTATATTTATTGCCTTATGGAAAAAAAGCTTTTAAAGAAAAAATACAGCAAAGGGCAAGTTATAGAAGGCCTTTACGCGTACTTTTCTGGGTTTTCTAAATATTTAAGCAATGATGAAAAAACTCAAGCTATGTTTCCTGAACATAAAAAAGCGCCTAAAGAGTTTTCTTCAAAAATAAAGAAGATACTAGATTTAGACAGAATACAGAATACAGAAGAATATATCTTTTTTGAGACAGAAGGGGTAGGGCAAGGAGGACAAGAATACTTTAACGATTTTCAAGTTGTTCTGATCGGTTTCGCGGTGGATAGTTTATATAAGGGTTTTAAGCAATCTGAAGTCTTGTGGGTGACCCAACAAATAAAAGAACACATGTTTGACACATTCGTAGCTATCAATAAAGATAAGCAAACTCTTATAAAAGAGCATGGAGCTAGCTATTACGGTGATGATATCTATACAACCGTTAAATTTCATCGAGAAAAGTTAAATAATCTAGTTTATTTAGTCATTAGTAATTTTGAAATCTCTAGTCCAGAAAAACATAATGACTTAAGAAGAATCAGATATGAGTTTACACATGCAATAAATGAAAAAAGCATTCTGAATATTTTAGATAAAAACTCATCATGTACTATTTTTGATTTTGTAAACCTTAGTTTAGTGGCTCCGCAAATAGTAAGTGAAACTCCAGCCCCACGTAGAGGTCGTCCTGCAAAAGACTAAAAAAAAAATAGACTTAAATAAACTCCTTTAAGAGTTAAATATTAAAATAATATGAAACATAACCTAGAAATAAAAAATATACCCGTAAATCAAATAAACGCTTATGAGAGGAACCCTCGCATACATGATCAAAAGCAAATTGAATTATTAGAAAAATCAATGACTGAGTTTAGTTTTACAAACCCAGTGTTAATTGATGAGAACAATGAACTATTAGCAGGGCATGGAAGATTACTAGCAGCCAAGAAGTTAGGGCTTGATGCAGTACCAAGTATCAAGATTGATTATCTAAATAATGCACAAAAGAAAGCTTACCGAATTGCAGATAATCAACTAACTATTAAAGGAGAATGGGATCAAAATTTACTGGGTTTAGAACTCAAAGAATTATCTGACTTAGAGTTTGATCTATCTGTTACAGGTTTTGAGCCAACTCAAATAGATTTATCAATTGCCAGTTTAGATGCTGTTGAAGAAGAAAGCCTTAATCAATTACCTAAAGAGCAAGATACTATCATAAGCAAACAAGGAGATGCCTGGCAACTAGGCAAACACAGAATCATCTGTGCGGATGCAACTTTAAAAGAAAGCTACGAAATTCTAATGCAAAATAAAAGAGCCGACATGATCTTTACAGATGCACCTTATAATGTGCCTATTCAAAAGCATGTATGTGGACTAGGTAAAATAAAGCATCAGGAATTTTCAATGGCTTCAGGAGAAATGACTCAAGAAGAGTTCACGTCATTCTTACAAACTAGCTTTACTCATTTAAGAGACTATTCCAAAGAAGGATCCTTACATTACCTATGTATGGATTGGCGTCATATCACAGAAATAACCACTGCTTGTAAGGCTATTTATGATGAGTTTAAAAACCTTTGTGTATGGAATAAAAGTAATGCAGGAATGGGTTCACTTTATAGATCTAAGCACGAGCTCATTTTCGTCTACAAACACGGTATAAAGCCTCATCTCAATAATATTGAATTAGGTAAACATGGTCGCTATAGAACTAATGTTTGGGATTACGAAGGCGTGAATGGCTTTACTAGAAAAGATGAGCTTAGCTTACATCCAACAGTCAAGCCTGTGGAACTCATTGCAGATGCCATATTAGACACCACCAAAAGAAACAATATAGTCTTAGACTCTTTTCTAGGGTCAGGTTCTACGCTCATGGCCTGTGAAAAAACAGGACGTACCTGCTATGGCATTGAAATAGAACCACTTTACATAGATACAACGATTCGCAGATGGCAAGAATACACAGGAGAAGAAGCAATACATATAGCTTCTAATAAAACCTATCATGAACTTATAAACCTTAACCAATAATAGATGATGAATGACTATGATACAGGCTATGGAAAGCCACCTAAAAAACACCAATTTAAAAAAGGTAAATCAGGCAACCCAAAAGGAAGGCCTAAAAAAGCAAAGGAAAACTAACTCTAATAGAAGAAGAGTTACAAAGTGAAATATCCGTAAAAGAAGGAAAAAATACAGTACTGATGACCAAGCAAAAAGCGATTATTAAGCAATTGGTAAACAAGGCAGTTCAAGGAGATCACAAGGCTATGACTGCTGTTTTAGATCTATTAACAACTGTTGAAGAAAGGGCTGAATTGAAGAGAAAAATTATAGGTCAGCTTAATCAAGATGATAATAAAATATTGGATACCTTCCTATCAAGAAACAAAAAGAATAGAGAAATAAATGAATGAGAAACAAGTATTTAACAGTTTAATTCGCAGTGACTTTTACTCTTTTGTGAAAAAAGTATTTCATGAAGTCACTGGAGGTGAGGAATTTATTGAATCGTGGCATATTGAATTAATTTGCGACACCTTAGAACGATGCAGAAAAGGTGAGATAAAAAGATTAATTATTAATGTTCCACCACGTAGTCTAAAATCAATTATAACCAATGTAGCATTTCCGGCATGGTTATTGGGTCATGACCCCAAAGAGAAAATGATATGTGCAAGTTATGCTTTTGATTTATCAGATAAATTTGCCAGAGATACTAAGGCCGTTATAAACAGTAATTGGTATAAAGAAATATTTCCTGCGACAAGGTTATCAAAAGCACGCCATACAGCTTCTGACTTTAATACGTGCGCAAGAGGGTGCAGGTTTGCCACATCTGTTGAAGGAACACTAACCGGTCGAGGAGGAAACTTTATTATTATCGATGATCCAATTAAACCTATTGATATATACTCTGAAACTACTTTACCAAAAGTGAATCAGTGGTACAAAAACACATTGCTTTCTAGATTAAATAATAAAGAAACGGGGTGCCTTATAGTTATTATGCAGCGCTTACATGAGAATGATCTAAGTGGTTACCTCTTAGAAAATGAAGAAGGTTGGCATCATCTTAAAATACCTGCAATAGCAGAAGAAGATGAAGTTTGGCAATTATCTAATGGTACTACTATAAAAAGAAAAAGAGGTTCAGTTATTAATAAATCTCAACTTAGTAAAGAAACACTACTTGGTTATAAGAAAACAATGGGCTCTGTAGTATTTGAGGGACAGTATCAACAAAACCCAGCACCTATTGAAGGAGCTATTATAAAGAGCAAATGGTTTAAATATTACACACAAGAAGACTTACCTAATTTTCAGCGAATCATCATAAGCTGGGATACAGCAAATAAAACTAAAGAAACTAATGCTTATTCAGCCTGCTGTATTTTTGGGTTAAGTGACTCAGATGAATATTATTTGTTAGATGTTTATAGAGGAAGATTAGAACTGCCTGATCTATTAAGAAAAGTAAAATCTATATATAGCCAATATAAAAACAGATACTCTAATAAAGCTGTAGACTTACTTATAGAGGACGCTGCTTCAGGAACACATCTACTACAGCATTTAAAAGATGAAAGGATTTATTGTATAGCCATCAAACCCGAAGGTGATAAATTATCACGTTTTAAAAATGCCTCTGTTATTGTTGAGCGAGGGGATGTGTTTGTGCCTAAAACTAAACAAAGTTGGTGGGCTGACTTTGAAAACGAAATGATACGGTTTCCAAATTCAAAATACAAAGACCAAGCAGACAGTTTTGCTCAAGCCTTATCTAAATATAGAAAGAAAATAGCGTGTGCATGGTGAGTTTATAGTTAAGTTGACATTAAAAATAAACTGAGCATCATTGAAAAAAAGCTTAAATATGCAAAGCCTCATTAATAAGTTAGCTCAAGAGTCACCATTTTTTTGTAGTGAAATTCATGGATTTAAACATTGGCAACAAGTAGAAAAATATGCGTTACACATAGCTCAATTTAACCAAGCAAATAAACAAGTGCTGTCGTTATTTGCTTATTTACATGACTGTAAAAGAGAGAATGAAAGTATAGATCCAAATCATGGGATAAGGGCTGCAGAATATGCCTACAGTCTTTATAAACAGAAAAGCATAAACCAATATATGCAGATAGAGACTGATGAGTTTGATTTACTCTATTATGCACTTAAATGGCATAACCATGATACTGTTTCACAAGATGAAACAATCAGTACTTGCTGGGATGCTGACAGATTAGAATTACCCAGAGTTGGCATCAATATTAATCCTGCATACCTTACTAATCAAACTGCCAAAGAAATAGCTAATCAATCACAGACTAGTTTTTTTGATTTTAGGTAGAACTTTTTGATTTGGATAATAATGATTTTAAATTTTTTGTTCTTAATTCTTTTAATTCCATTTTTTGTTCTACACTCAAGTTCTTTGATGGAGAAGAGATTCTTAAATATTCTCCAATATGCCCATCCTGAATTTTTCCATCCTTATACCATTGTAATACATTTAATTCGGTAAAATTATTTTCGCTAAATGTTAAATGAGAAATTAAGTTAAGAAGTAGAGCTTGAGAATGAGAATCAGATCGTGCTAAATATTCAATTATAGATGCTTTATCAGCATCTTCTTTTACTAACTCTAATGCTTTTTGTGTGAAACCATTTGAATTTGAGTTTATTTGGATTAATTGCCAAATTTGAGCACGATAATGCTCTCGAAGCATTCTTTGTTTTTTGCTTTCATTCATTTGGTATATAAATGAAAAAATAGTTAAAGTAATGCCTATAACTAATGCACCATTATTTAAAATACAATTCCAGTTTTTCATCATTTAAAGTTACTATTTTTCTACCTCTTTTAATAGCTCCCATAATGTAATATCCATAGCCTTACAGAGCATTAAAAGAATATAAAGGCTAGGGGAACGCTGCCCTTCTTCTATTCTTCTAATAGCAGCCCGACTAACACCAGAGCGTTGAGAAAGTTCATTCTTAGAGATATTCTTATCTTCTCTAACTTCATGTAGTTTATTCGATAATTTTGCAACTATATGATCACAAATTGCATCTTGATTAGCCATGGTTAAACCATACATTAGCTGAAACTATTTGTTCTATGGTCTAATAGTCACAACCCTCTTGACTTTAAATATATTTTATGGGCAAATAGTCACATATTAAATTATCAAAAGAAGTTAAAACTAATATATTAATATGAAGAAAAGCACAGCATTATTACTCACCTTATTTTTAGGATGGTTAGGCATACACCAGTTTTATTTAGGCAATACTCTAAAAGGAGTTTTGTATCTGATATTTTCTTGGACAGGTATTCCTCTTATTATAAGTATCATTGATTTGATTAGGTTAAGTCTTATCAAACCTGATGAATTCCAAGATAAATTTAAGCCTGCTCAAAAAAAGCAGGAAAAGCATAATTATATAAAAGTAGTTATAATTATTTTAATTGCTGTATCATTGATAATAATTGGTAACTCAAACCTTAAAAAAGAGAAGGAGGAGTTAGCTTTAAAAGAAGCAAAGGAAAAACAAGAGAAAGTAGATTATTTTAATAACAATAAAGAACACATTATTGAAATAGCACAACAAGCTTTAGTAGAGGAAGAGTATCAAACCGTCATAACTCAAACTAGTAAATACTTAGCAATGGGGGATAGTGATATTAATAGCATACATGCAAAAGCTAATAAAAAACTTCTTCAAATACAAAGAAACCAAGAAATTGAACAACTCGTAGCAGAGTTAAAAACTGTGCCAGCATCTGAACTACAGAAAAATAAAAACCTTTATCAAAAACTACTAAAACTAGATCCAAACAATCAGAAATATCAACAAAAACTATCTCATTACTCTCAAAAGATATTAGAGAAACACGAAAAAGAGCAAAAGCAGCTTATGAAGTTTGGTTTGCCTCCTGAGCCTAGTGCTTGGGATGGATCTTATACAGCTATTAAAGAATATCTAAGAACTGTAGCAAATGACCCTGACAGTATAAAAATATATGCAAGCACAGAAGTTTATACATCAGAGGATGGATGGCTTGTAGGCTGTGATTATGGAGGTAAAAATGCCTATGGAGGAATGGTCCGACAATCTAAATGGTTTGTCATTGTTCATAACCAAGTTGTACAAGTACATGATATCTCTAAATATAAGATAAAATAAACAGTATTTGCTGAGTCACTTGACATGGTTAAGTTTCTCTTTAATTTCAACAAACGACCACACTTTATCTCTCTCAAAATTAATTGAATTACAGTAAGACATGGGAACACGTCCACTAGTTATGAGAAGAGGAATCCAGCGAATTTTATCAGATGATATTCCTGTCATTTGACTTAATTTCTCTGAGTTTTTCTGCAGCCAATCAACTCGGTTGAGATGCTTTGTAAGATAGTCCTTGGGATTATTTCGATCACCACGGAAGTTTTCTAACTGCTGGATAGCTTGAGCAACTGTTAGTGCTCTTTTGAGGTTTTTGCATTCTATGAGAAAAATAGATTTAGAATTTTGATCCCACGCAACAACATCAACATCATTACTAGTATCGGCATCAGTTTTTCCCAATTCGCGCATAGTAACACCTTGACGACAGTTTAGGCCAAAATTTATGAATTCATTCGCAACTTTCTCTTCAAAATTACGACCTTCTTGATGAGATATACTTCCTAAATATTTTTTTAGCTCATCTGACTCAAAAATATGGTCTGGAAGCTCGCCATTAGAGATTGCTCGAAGGAGATATGTTCTCCACCTATCTAAATGTGTTGCTGATATTATAAAGCTGCGAGGTGATTTTGAGACCTCAACAAAGGGACGGATAAGTACGGATAAACCACGAAAAAATCGCCAAGGAAAAACATCATTAGGTTGACAACCTTTAGGTAACTCCTTGTCCCAACTAGAACGTATGGGTAAAACAAATTTCTTTAGAAATTGTTCTATTTGCTCGTCTGTAAAACCAACGCCATATTTTAAGATTTGTACAAGTATAGTTTCATCTATATTTCCGCTAGCTTGATTTGTTTTGATGGCAAAATCTGAAAAAGTATCAACTATCTTATTTAGAGACTCTAGATTGAACCCATATTCGGCGATAAAGGCTCTTTCAAATTTCTCAAGTTTGTTTTGGCTGTCAACGTCTTGAAAACTATTCAAGTTTAAATTATCAAAATTATCACTATATGATTTTGCATGGTATTGAATTTCATCGTTTAACCTAGAGCTTATATAAGGGTGCATTACCTCTTCACGAAAAGAATTATTAAATTCAATTTGACCATTGGGGTGAATTATCAGATTTGCTTCGACTAGACCATTTGCAACAGCGGAGCGATACTCCGAGAATTGTATCATAACTGAAATTTCTGAAAGAATTGTAAGGATCTCTGTTTTTGAAGGTTTGGTTTGTTCCATTGAAACACATGAATAGCAAGCGGTTTCTATGAGAATTCGGTTGGCTATTTCAGCTCTAAATGACCGACTTTTAGTCATTTGTAACAGATCATTTATCCAGTCAGTACTTCCTTCTAGTGCTAATAACGCACGCATTGATAAATCGAAGCGGGAGCTGTCACGTGATAATTCGTCTAACTGTAAAAATGCATGTGAAACGACGGGAAGGATTGCAAGACCTTTAAGTTTCTCTGAAATATCTTCTTGAAGCTTGGCAACAATTTTCCCTAGTAAGTTTAAAGCTTGATTGGTGTTTTGGATTTTTTCTGGAGGAAATTGTAATACTTTAAATGCTAGCCCTATACCTGTTCTACAAAACTCTTCTTCTGGAATAAACAAAGGCTTAGCAGGACCACTTTTTAAAACACTTTCAAGGCTTTGAGCGTTTGCAATATGAAAAAATCTCACATTCTCATTTTCACAAACTTCTTTCACAATACTTTTACGTACCGAGGTTGTTGACTCAATAATAATGCTATCCACAAGAGTCATCAATATGGATCTTTCAGCTGTATTATTAGTTTGAAAGAAGTTAACAAGAAAAGATTCTTCAATTGTAAGCGAAATTAACTCTATTGTCTCGCTTCGTTGACACTTTAGAGCATCAAGCTTAGGCGATGATTTTGGAACTTTATCTAAGTCCCATGTATCAGCTTCTGGTAAATTTAATTGAATAACCAATTCTTTAGGAATTAAATTTGGATATCTATCCGCCATGTGTAACATTATTCGCTCACACCAATTCATTAGGCACTCCCATAGTTTGTATGTTAAGTCTAATGCGGCGCCAGTAGTAGGTCTTTTATAAATTTCGATCCACCATGCATTTTTTTCTAACGAGATACAACCTCTTAAAATACCATTACTAGTAGATTCATGATCTACATATTTGAGATTTTTACTCACATCAGGATTAAGTCCTTCGCCATCTCGCTGCATATTAAATGAGCGAGATTCAAGAGGATGCCAACAGCTGTGGCGATCGTTAATATTTTTAAAATCAGCATTAACAGTCTTTGCATAGGCTCCATCTATCATTAATACTTTATCAGTTTTTTTCAAACCCATGTCAGAAGGAATTAATGTGAAATCACGTTCTTTCCAAACCCCATAAAGATTGATGAACCCGCACATATTTATTAAGCTTACACCAGCTTTTTTAGCTATTTTTTCTTGTAGGCTGAAATACCATAATCGCCGAGCATCAAATTCATTTGAATGTGATAAGGTTTGCCAGTCTGCCATTGATTCCGCATATAACACCCACGAAGAACCTAAGTCTTCTACCTCAAAGTGTATTGGTTTGCCAACGCTAGATAGAGCCACTAAAACTATTCCTCCTTTGAAGCCTTCAACTCTTTCTAATGATTTACAACAAGTTGATAAATATTTGGTAAGCTTAGAAACTTGCGCTTCTTCCATACTTTCAAATTCCTCCAAGTTACTTCCACCAGTAATAGCCGAAGACTGAGTTAATACTAATACTGGCATCCCATAATCAAAATGCCCAGCGAAAGCGTAGAGTCGAGGTAAATCATGCGTTTGCTCGGGAAGTTGAATATCATCAAGAGGGGTAATTCCTAATGAAGGAATTATTTTATTGATAAAATATTCAGCGCTTTCTTTTTCAAAAAAAATATCTGCACAGCTACCCATAGTAACTACAGTTTCTAAGATAAACTTTATGCCTGCAAGGCAGAGTAGTGCGGGTGAAGATACTACAATTTCTCCATTTTCTTCTAACAGTGGAAACCGTTCGATAGATGAGCCTTGTAGATCCTCCTTTGATAGTTTTTTCAATGTTGAATGATCGATTATAAATGGTGATAGTTTTGCTAAATCTATTTGAAGTTCACTCAAACGTGATAGAGTAAAGGTGACGGCATTAGCATGTGTTTCTGAATTTCGCTCACTGGGAAAAGTGAGGTTACTTTCTTCATCTTCCTTGACTGAGAAATATCTAGATAATTGAAGGTGATTAGCAATTGCTTCACTTAACTTTAATAGCTCAATAATAGAATTAGTAGCCTCTCCAAAATTTGGGAAACTTCGCTTCTCAATGAGAAAGTAGAGTAACCGTTCTAAAATGAAGTCAGCATGAGAAATAACCCCAGGGAAAACTCGAAAACCACCTTCTTGAGTACAAATATAACCAACAAACACATCTTCTGGAGAGTCTTCTTGCGACTGAGCAGGAGACTTATCAAGAAATATTAACCAAGAATTTAAATCTGAAGATTTAGCCAATTTTTCTCCTTTACAACATGAATAAGCTAAATGAAGTAATATACTGATTCTCACTCCATTCTTTTGTAGCTCTGGTACAGTTTCAAGTGCTCCTATTTGACGAAGAGCTGAGAAAAGGTCAAATTTAGCTAGTTGTGTGCAGAGATCTAAATGATTAACCTTCAGCCCCTCTATTGAGAGGTCGGACCCTTGGAGCATAGATCCCATTATTGCCATAAGGTTTTCTTCACTAAACTCTGACTTTCCTAATTTTATATCGTTAATTTGTTTAAGAAAATCAGAAGGGTTCATAAAGTTTTTTTATTTTATTAAAAGTTATAACAAAGCAAAAGCTTTAAAACACCATTTAGAAAAAATTAAAAACAAGGAATTTAATTTCCCTGTTAATTTTTAGAAAAAATAATAATCTATTGTTATGATAATAATGTGCAATGTAATTTTTTAAGTGAAATCATTAATTTCCCTGTAAATTAGCTGTTAATCAAGGTAATTCTTGCAAGCTGTAGTTAAAAAATAGTTCATGCTCCGCCACTATAAAAAGCCTACGCCATCTGGTGCAGGCTTTTTTATTGAGGAAAAATAGGGGGGCGACCTGTATCGCCATCAATTACTACCCCTAATTACTCAAGTTATCAAAAATCAAAGAACCGACCCCCAAGATGATTATAAGTATAACTACCAAGACAATTAAGCTCTATATAACGATATTTAGTTTGATTTTAGCTATTGGAGTATTATTATTTTTAGTGTTAGAAAATAATAATAAAGAATATACTGAAAAATCTAAGTTAGGTCAGATTATTGAAAATATAGGAGGCGGCACTATTTGGCTTGCTCAGTATACTGGCTTAGTGCCTAAGCCAGCACCTGAGGAACCTTTAACAAAAGAAGAATTAAAAGAGCTTAAATCATTCATTGATGTATATTTAATTGATGATTGTTGCAAAGATGCTCGCTATAAAGAAAAGCTTATAAAAAAGGATAATTGCTATAAAAATTTTCAATTCTCCGAAAGGCTCAAAGGGAGCTTTGCATGGGATAAGTATAAAACCAACACGTCACATGGCATTCACATATTTGTTCCCAATCATGGATTGCTTTACTTTGTGCTTAATTCCTCTGCTGAAGTACCATCATATTTTGAGACAACTAAATTTTTAATTTTAAATGAAGACTTAGAAGTATATAAAAGTTTAATGAGCTCTAGAAGTGAGTTTGATAAATGAACCCACGTGATCTTTAGGGTCGGTTCTTTGATTTTTGATTCAATCATTGATGATCTAATTTCTTGGAAAGAGGAATAATTCTGCCTTTGCCAAATGATTTTTCGCTGACTTTGAGGATGATGGCTGATTGATTGCGTTTCCATTCGCTGATGTGGATTTGGCGTTTGGCCCATTGGATATCAGTATCTTTGAATCCTATGTTTTGTATAGTTTCTAATGAGCTACATTCAACAATAAGGTGATGGAGTAGTGCGTCTAAGTAGCTGTAGTCAGGTAGAGAGTCTTGGTCAGTTTGGTTGGGTTTGAGCTCTGCGCTAGGTGCTTTGGTTAGGGTGTTGGTTGGGATAATAATTTTATCACGGTTAATCCAATCACATAGAGCGTAGACTTCTGTTTTGAGTAGGTCTCCAATAGGGTTTAGTCCACCACACATATCTCCGTAAAGGGTGCAGTAGCCGATGCTGATTTCACTTTTGTTGCCTGTAGTTAGGAGTAAGTGGTTGTTTTGGTTAGAGTAAGCCATGAGGAGGAGCCCTCTAATTCTAGCTTGGAGGTTCTGCTCGGTTAGATCTTGGGCTTGGCTGTTGTCTTCTTTGAAAAGTTGCTGATTAAGGGTATCTATACTTGTGTCTACCATGTTTTGGATGCTGACCTCTCGGCAATTAATACCTAAATTATTTGCAAGAGCTTGAGCATCATCGAGACTTCCTTGTGAGGAGTATTGGCTAGGTAGCATGACAGTATAGACGTTTTTAGCACCTAGTGCTTGGGTGGCTAGGGTAGCTACGAGAGCTGAATCAACACCTCCACTAAGTCCCAAGCAGACAGATTTAAAGCCACATTTCTTGACATAATTGCGAATACCAGTGAGTAGGGCTTGGTGAATCGCTTGCGCATCAAAATGAGTTAAATCATAATCCATGCGAGATTGAGTGATTATGGGTATTTTAGCTAGAGGAGCTATCTGTGCTAATGGCTGTGTCGATAAATCTACATCAAAGAGGTAGTTGCCTTCTGAAAAATGAGGAGCTTGAGCTAATAATTGCCCTTGATTAGAGAGGATTTGGGAGCCACCGTCAAAAATCAGTTCATCTTGAGCTCCAGCTGTATTGACGTAAATAAATGCAGCTTGGCTAAATGTAGCTTGTTGAGCAAGTAGGGAGCTACGCAGTTGAGGTTTGTGATGATAGAAAGGAGAGGCGCTGATATTTAGAATGAGTTCTGCTCCTTGTTGTTTTAGATTGTGCAGAGGGTTTTGACTGTAATGGATAGGGTTAAAATCTGCATGATGCCAGATGTCTTCACAAATGGTTAAGCCGATAATGATGTTATTCCAGGTAAAAGGCTGTTGCTTGGTGGCAGCTCTAAAGTAGCGTTTTTCATTAAAAACATCATAAGTAGCTAGTAGGCTTTTGTCTTGGTAATGCTGAATCTCTCCATCTATTAACCAGAAAGCACTGTTAAAAGGTCTAGGATCACTGTGGTCACTATCAGCCTGTCTTAAGCTCCCTACAATTAATGGGATTGATGTCGTGGATTTAGCTAGATTTTGGAGAGCTATGTAAGACTCTTGGATAAAATTAGCTTCAAAAATAAGATCCAGAGGAGGGTAGCCGACTAAGCTGAGTTCAGGGCTAATTACGATGTCTGCGCCGTCTTTGCTTAGTTGCTGATAAGCATTGAGTAGATAGTCGGCATTGGCTGAAAAATCACCAATTAGGGGATTGTTTTGAATAATGCCAATTTTCATAAGAGAGAGTGAGATAGTTTTAAAAGACTGGATAGAGTCTATTAGTGGGAGTGTTGAACATCAGCTCCACAATGGCAGGCGACCCAGTCAGTAGAGCCGTCAATATAGTGCTCATGCTTCCAGATAGGTACACGCCCTTTAATTTGCTCGATCACATAGCGACAGCCTTCAAATGCGGCTTCTCTATGAGCAGAAGAAACACCAATGCCCACAGCCATTTCTCCAATGGCTAAATCGCCAATGCGGTGCACAGCATGAGCGTGTTGGATATCAAACTTTGCCAAGGCTTCTTGAATGATGAGGTTGCCTTCTTTTTCTGCGAGTTGGATATAGGCTTCGTAACTTAGAGCTTTGACTGCTTTGCCTTGGTGGTGATTGCGTACCCATCCTTCGAAGCTGCAATAACCTCCACATTGAGAAGCAAGGCAAGCGTCGTGAATAGATTGTTGATTGATGGGATCTGCGCTGATGCTAAACATTGTAAATTTATCTAATGAAAACTGGATTCATTGAATCTACAGTATGTTCATCACTATAACTGTAAGAATCAAGGTTAAAATTTTGAATATCATCGATGGTCGTTGCGTTGTTTTCAATGAGATAGCGAGCCATGATTCCGCGAGCTTTTTTTGCGTAGAAACTAATGATTTTTAGTTTGTCATTTTTCCAATCTTTGAAAACAGGTGTAACAACAGGATTTATGGAGGATAGAGATTTTAGGTCAAGAGCCTTTGAGTATTCTTGGCTAGCTAAATTAACGATTATTTCATCTGTTTTAAGTTCATTTTGTAGAGATTCAGTGAGAGTTTTTTCCCAAAAATCATAGAGGTTTTTGTTGTCATGAATAGCTATGGATGTGCCCATTTCTAGACGGTAAGCTTGGATAAGGTCAAGCGGCTTTAACATGCCGTAGAGCCCAGAGAGAATTCGCACGCTATTTTGCAAACTATCAAGTTGCTCAATAGAAAAACTCTGGATATCAAAACCACTGTAAACATCGCCACTGAAGGTATAGATAGCAGGACGAGCGTTATCAGGCGTAAATGGAGTCTGCCAATCTTGATTACGTTTCCAGTTAAGATGAGCGAGCTTATCGCTAAGCCCCATGAGTTTAGCAATCTTTTCAGGGTTCAACCGCTTAAGCTCCTCTTGAATAACAGTTGACTGCTCTAAAAACTGAACTTGAGTATGTTTCTTAGTGGGTAAGCTAGAGCTTAAATCTAAAGACTTGGCAGGGGATAGTAAGATTTTCATTTAACTTGTTTCTTTTGAGTAAATTGAGTGCTTTATCTAAATGATTAAGCAGTCGAGTAGGTTTTCTACACTCCTACTTAACATTGATTCTGACAGCCCCCAATTTTCTTCAAAATAAACGGCGTTAAACATGATGGCAAGCTTTTGAGTGAATTGAGCGCTTTATCTAATAGTTAACCTCCTGTTACTGGGGGCATGAATACAATTTTGTCATTATGACTTAGCATGGTATCCCAAGAGCAAAACTCGTCATTGATAGCGACTTTAAGTTCGGCCGTCTTAAACTTAAATCCGTATTTCATTTTGAGTTCATCGTAGAGGCCTGCTGGTGTGGCGCTGAAAGTTTCGTAGGTTTCTTCAGTTTTTTCTGCTGCAGTTTTGAGCTGGGCAAAATAATGAATATGAATAGTTTTTTTCATGGGGGGGCTACTAAGAAAAGTTTGAGTTTCAGTTAAATCTTGAGGTGTATTTGCGTTATTAAGGGCGTAGCTTTCCATTAGATTTATCCCTAAATAATTGGACGCTTCTACTAGTTTTCTTGCGCAGTATTTATGTTGGCTTAGCTCGTGTAGCAAAATAGGTAAAGCAGAAGGCTCATAAATAGCACAAAGTGGTTCAGGTCTTTTGTCATGAGCGTTGAGATAGCAAGTTATATTGCGTGTCTCGTCACGTTGATTAATCAGACTAAGTAATGTGGAGCTATTGAGTAGTGGCAAATCACAAGCAACGACTAGAAATGCAGTATGAGGGTTAGTCGTCAAAGCGGCAACGATTCCACCAAGAGGTCCTTGATTTTCTGTTAAGTCATGGATGCAAGGATAGCTGGCATGAGCGTTGGCATCTTTAGCTACAGATACCCAGCATGAATCAACTAGAGGTTCGATTAAGCTCCATAAATAATCAAGTTGACTTGTGCCATCTCGCATTTGTAATTGAGACTTATCTTGGCCCATACGCCTACTTTTACCACCCGTAAGGATGAGTCCATAGATAGGTGCAGTCATAAGAAACTTAAACTTTGAGTGATTGAGCTAAATTTTGTAAATTTAAAGGAGGCTCTACAGTTAGCTTTGTTATAGTAATACAAGCTTCATCAATGAGTTTATTGAGCTCAACAGTTGCTTGTTCTAAACCTAATAGTGAAACATAAGTTGCCTTGCAGGCTTGCTTGTCTTTGCCTGCTGTTTTTCCTAGATTCGCAGTTGTTTGAGTAGCGTCTAAAATATCGTCTCTAATCTGAAAAGCTAAACCAAGATGCTCTCCGTATTCAGTAAGAGCTTCTAACTCTTGTAAATTAGCCTCAGCTACCATACCTCCTAGGCGTAGAGAAGCTTTAATTAGAGCCCCTGTTTTGCCTGCATGGATAGCTTTGAGCTGATCAATGGTGATATTAGGGTTGTTTTCGGCAATGATATCAAAGACTTGTCCTTGAATGAGTTGTGTACTGCCAGAAGCGTAAGATAGCTCTAATAAATAACGCTTAAGATCATAAAAATTATTGACTGGGCTTACGGCTATAACCTCGAATGCTTTAGTGAGTAGGGCATCGCCAGCTAGTACTGCTAGGGCTTCGCCATAAACTTTGTGGCAACTTGCTTTGCCTCTGCGTAAATCATCATCATCCATGCAAGGTAAATCATCATGGATCAAAGAGTAAGTATGTACCATTTCAAGGGCGCAAGCGACAGGTAGACCTAGGGATACATCAAAACCTAGAGCTTTGATAGCTTCGAAGCACAAACGTGGGCGTAAGCGCTTACCTCCATTAAGTAGGCTGTAATTAATGGCCTCATGCAGAGGAGTTTCCTCAATAAACAATTGTGAAAGAGCCTTTTCAAATAACTCAGACTCTTCCCATTCTGTTAGACTAAGACTCATACGTATAAATTAAGATGCAGATAATTAGCCTGAGATAAGTTTTTGTGCAATTTGCACAGCATTGAGTGCAGCGCCCTTGAGTACCTGGTCGCCTACTACCCATAGAGCTAGACTATTATCTAAAACTAAATCTTCACGTAT
This sequence comes from Akkermansiaceae bacterium UBA4581, assembly GCA_002386905.1. Lineage (GTDB taxonomy): Bacteria > Verrucomicrobiota > Verrucomicrobiia > Verrucomicrobiales > Akkermansiaceae > UBA4581. Next base: position 58,680 of record DGKB01000003.1, read on the forward strand.
GCGTCCTACTAAGCAGTCTTGCTTTAAAGTTGTTTGATAAGGCATAGGGTAAACTAAATTCTCAATATCATCACAAAGTTGAATACCTGGGTATCTAGCAAACAATCCTTGAGCTTCGCTAACAGTAGGCTTGTTTGCAAAAGTAGCGGTGATGGAAACACTGTGTGACCTTGTCACGGGTACGCGCACACAAGTACAAGTGACTTTGAGTTCAGGGAGACTTAAAATTTTGCGTGATTCATGGAGCATTTTAAGCTCTTCTTTGGTATAGCCACCTTCCTTAAAGACATCAACATGAGGGATTACATTGCAGGCGATAGGGTGCAGATAGACATTTTTCTCTAAATCTTCGAGGGCTGTACCATTAGCAACCGCTTTGGTTTGTTGCTCAAGCTCTGCGATACCCTCAGCTCCGCTACCTGAGACGGCTTGATAACTAGAGGCTATAATTGACTTAAGTCCATATTTTTCGTGCAAAGGAAATAGAGCCATTAGTGAGATAATAGTCGTGCAGTTAGGGTTGGCGACGATGCCTTTAGGTATATTTTTAAGGGCTTGAGGATTAATCTCGGGTACTACTAGAGGTACCTGGTCATCCATTCTAAAAGCTGATGAATTATCAATAACAATAGCGCCTGCTGCAGCTGCAATAGGTGCAAATTTTTCAGATAAGCTTCCGCCTGCACTAAAGAAAGCGATATCAACACCTGCAAAACTATGTTCCGTAAGCTCTTCTATGATGTAAGGCTTACCTTTAAAGACAATTTCTTTGCCAGCGGAGCGAGCTGAAGCGAGAAGTTTTAAATCACCTACAGGAACATCAAGATTGATGAGGCATTGTAAGATTTCTTCGCCAACAGCGCCTGTTGCGCCCGCTATCGCAATAGTAGGATTAGCATTCATGATGCTGGTTTATAAGCTTTGTAAATAGTTATCAAGAGATTTTTCAATGATTTCTTGAACTTGTTCATTATTAATTCTCTCAATGACTTCCATGCTAAATCCGCGAGCAATGAGGAATTGAGCCGTTTCTTTTTTAATACCACGAGCTAATAGATAGTAAATTTCATCGGCATGGATAGTCGAACTAGTACTGCCATGTGAACATTTAACTTGATCAGCATTGATTTCCAAGCCTGGCATAGAGTGGGATAGAGCTGTTTCATCCATGAGTAGGTTGCGGCAAGTCTGATATGCATCTGTGAAATGCGCGCCCTCATCAACCTTAATAAGCCCTGAGAAAGTACTCAACGCTTTATTATAAAGTGTATTTTTAAAGAGTAAGTTACTTACAGAGTGCGGTTGAGCATGATGCTGGAAAGTACGAATATCAGAGCTATGCTCATTATTAATAATATTAATAGCAAACAAGTCGAGAGTGGCTTCTTTGCCTAAAATTTTAGCGTACCAATCTTGTCTAGTGTAGTCTCCGCCAAAATGAAAATAAGATTGCTGTAACTCTGCAAAATCATGAGCATAGGTTGTGACAGCTCTCCAAAGAAGTGCATCAGAATTTAGTACTTGCAGTAAGGAACTTGAGATTTTTGAATTCTTTTTAGCTTCTGTGTGTGCCATAGAGAAAATAGCACCATGAGCATCAAGTGATTCAAATCGTTCAATGATAGCGGCTGAACTATTCTCTTCTGCTATAATCAACGTGTAAGGAGCAAAAAATCCAGCACCAGAAAATTGATAATTCACAGTAATAGGCTCCGTGACCACAACGTCCTTAGGAATATAAATACAAGCTCCACCTTTGCGGTAAGTTTGATTCAAGTTTGCCCATTTTTCTGAACCTAGTGTTTCACGTGTTGCTGTAGAAAAGTCTCCAATAAGACTAGTAATTTCAGAAGTGTCAGAAGCAAAATCTAGGCAACGTACACCTGCGATTATGGCTTCACTAGTTAAGCCTGTAACTTCAATTTTGACTGAATTAGCCTCTGTTTTAGAGCTGTTTTCAATGTAATCTTTCCAAAATTGATTGAGTTTTTTAGGTGCCCCAAAACGCCAATGTTCGTTTTTCTTGCTTGGAAATTCGATAGCCTCAAACTTTTTTGAGGGTTCTAGAGTTTTTGCTGTAGTCATTTAAAAGTAAGTTTAAAGTAAGAAAGTATTGGTAATTTATAGATCAATCTAAAGTGAGTTTAACCCACACTGCCTTCCATTTCTAATTCGATGAGGCGTTTTAGCTCTACGCTGTACTCCATAGGGAATTCTTTGGCGAGATCATTAATAAAACCGTTTACAGCAAGCGACATAGCCTCTGCTTCACTTAGTCCACGCTGTTGCAGATAGAATAACATGTCTTCACCGACTTGGCTTACAGAAGCTTCGTGCTGAGTAACGTGTTTATTGCCATTAACTGTAATAGCTGGGTAAGTGTCAGTTTGACTATTACTGTTTATAAGTAAGGCGTCACACTCAGTATTGTTTTTACAACCTTTGAGATGTTTAGGTATGTGTACTTGCCCACGATAAGTTGAGCGACCTGTGCCGACGGAAATAGATTTAGAAACAACATTAGAAGTTGTATTGTTTGCGGCATGAATCATTTTCGCGCCTGTGTCTTGGTGCTGACCATCATTAGCAAGAGCAATTGAAATAACTTCGCCACGAGCATGCTCGCCTTTTAGAACCACACCTGGGTACTTCATGGTGATGCGACTACCTATATTGCAATCAATCCAACGAATTTCTGCATTTTCATGGGCGATACCACGTTTAGTTACGAGATTGAATACATTAGATGACCAGTTTTGTACAGTGATGTACTGAATCTTAGCATCTTTCATAGCCACTAATTCTACCACTGCTGAGTGGAGAGTGGCTGTCTCAAATTTAGGAGCTGTACAGCCTTCCATGTAAGTTACTTCTGCTCCTTCATCGACAATAATGAGTGTGCGTTCAAATTGACCAAAGTTTTCTGAGTTAATACGAAAATAAGCCTGCAGAGGGTGTGAGACTTTGACTCCCTTGGGTACGTAAATGAATGAACCACCAGAAAAACAAGCGCTGTTAAGAGCTGAAAACTTATTGTCTCCAGTAGGGATGACCTTGCCAAACCAAGGGCGAAAAATTTCTTCGTGTTCTTTGAGTCCTTCTGCGGAATTAACAAAAATAACACCTTCTTTGCCTAATGCTTCTTTGACATTAGAGTAAGCGGCTTCGGAATCATATTGAGCTTCTACACCAGCAAGGAATTTGCGTTCCTGTTCAGGGATGCCAAGACGTTCGAATGTTTCTTTAACATCATCGGGCACATCATCCCAGCTACGCTTAGGCGCCTGCCCATCAGAGAGGTAGTAACGAATTTTATCAAAATCAATATTATTAAGGTCTTCGCTAGCCCAATGTGTAGGCATAGGTTTACTCTCAAATGTTTTAAGGCCGTGATGTCTAAATTCACGTACCCAATCTGGATCAGATTTAACATCCGAGATATAATCAATGGTTGCTGAGCTTAATCCGTAGCCAGCATCAAATTTATGACGTTCAGGAAAAGTAAAGTCACCTTTAGATTGATCGACTCCGATAGCTGATTCTGTAGTTGCGTCCATATAATGAGTAGTTAGTGTTATCTTATTTATGTAGTAAGCGTTAAGCTAAGTTCGCTTAGTGTAATAACAAGTGATTAACCTGCTAAGTTTCCATCGTAACCTTTTTCTTCTAGTTCGAGAGCAAGAGAAGCGTCACCACTCTTAACAATTTTTCCGTCTGCCATGATATGCACCACGTTAGGATGCACATAGTTTAGAAGGCGTTGGTAGTGAGTGATAAGCAGGAAACCACGTTCAGTAGTACGCATAGCGTTAATACCCTTAGACACAACTTTTAGGGCGTCAATATCGAGGCCTGAATCAGTCTCATCGAGTATAGCATATTTAGGTTGCAGCATCAACATCTGTAAAATTTCATTACGTTTCTTCTCACCACCCGAAAAACCTTCATTAACTGAGCGTGATGAAAATTCTTTTTTCATATCAAGAAATGCCATTTTTTCATAGAGTTCTTTGTAGAATGCTACAGCATCGATTTCTTGGCCTTCTTCTAGACGAGCTGCTCTAGCTGCTCTAAGAAAGTTAGCATTAGAAACACCAGGAACCTCCATTGGATACTGAAATGCAAGGAATATACCCTCACGTGAACGTTCATCTACCTCCATATCTAGGATATTAACCCCATCTAAGAGAATTTCGCCACTAGTGACTTCATAATCGTCATGACCAGCTATAATTTTGGAGAGGGTTGATTTGCCTGAGCCGTTAGGCCCCATAATTGCGTGGACTTCGCCTTTTGGAATTTCTAAATTAACACCTTTAAGGATTTCTGTGCCGTCAATAGATGCTTTAAGATCTGAAATAATTAAACTCATAAGATAAGGGGTAATAAGATATAAAAAATGTTAGGTGTTTCTACTCATTTAGTAACGCCAAGTCAATCTTGTATTGTGTATAATAAAAAAACCACTACGCAAAAAAACGTAGTGGCTTTTCTAGGGGGTGGAAATAATAACTAAATTAAGATTTAGTATAGGTGGTTTGGTAACCAAGTCCACCACCAGCACTAATATAATTACCTTTTCTGTCAAAACAAAGCCAAAGTTGATTTCCTGCAATATCTGGATCATGATCAACCACATCCTTATGTACAAGGATAAATCTATCCCCACCTGAACCAAGAGTGAGAGTAGGTGGGCTTTCTGAGGCTCCTTGTACCCAGAGCTCAACATCACGACCTAAAGAAGTTGTAAGGTATTGAGCACTAGCGGCATGCGTAAACTGATAAAAAGTAGAGTGACGCGTTACATTAAGGCTAGTGACCCCATTTATTTCAGCTTGCCTGATGCCTGCCGCTAGAGTTTTAGCGGTGATATGCAGAGCGTCAATTTTTGCTTGAGTGCTAGATGTGCTAATTTTGGATATAGCAAGAGAGGAAATGATAGCTATTACTGTTACTACAATAATAAGCTCAATAAATGTCACTCCTTTTGGTTTAATATTTTTCATAAATTATTTTTATTAAATTCTCGCTATGTTTGCTGCAGTAAAAGTAGATCTATTCCTCAGGGACTACTATAGTGAAATTGGCCGCAAGATAAGCTGCACTCACAGCAATTGACTCTCCATAAACATCAAAAACTAAGTGTGTCTCTAAGTCTGCAGTCTCAGGAATCAGATCTGCGGCTTCAGGATCGTGTAATACGAGATACTCGTCAAAGTCTTTGAAATACCATCGATTACCGTGAGGACCTGCGCCATCATACGCCCCATTACTATTAGCATCTCCCCATGTTACGTTTGGAGTTGTAGCAGTAGCTTTAGTGAGAGTAACTGATGGATCAATAGCAGCCATATACCCACGCATACCATTAGTAGTAAAGCCCCCCCACTTCCCATTTGCATGGCGCCATATTACTAAATTAGTTAGATTATCCTGATCTCTAGCTTGTCTAGCAGATGCAGCTATTTTAGCGGCGTAATCGTTAAGCCTTGCAATACGAGCCTGGTTTGAATAGTTGCCTTGTGTGAATTTAGTGATAGCTAAGGTACTAAGCACCCCAATAATAACAACAACGATAATTAACTCAATGAGAGTTACACCTGATTTATGTGAATAGTTTAATTTCATAATAATATTAATAGTTAAGATTCTATCATATTATACAGGCTCCTTATGAAAAGCAAGTTCATAATGCGCTTTTTGAAAAATAAAAAAGCTCTTTATGTAAAATTAAAGAGCTGTTGAAGAGACTGTGTACAGCGCTTCTAAGCTAGTTTCGGTATGGAAAGATATTTCACCATAAAAATCTACAACTAACCTATCTTCGGTAGCTGAAGTGCTTGGATTTAAGTCATTAATTTCAGGATCGATAAATACGATAACTTCATTGAAACTAAACTGAAAAAATTGGTTGGTATCACCAGTGCCGGTAGTAAGGTGAGCTGTATACATCTCAATATCACTACTGATTGAGGTCATGTACTCGCCCGCATTTGGTGAGTGGCCTGCTACACTAGCTGACCATGCTCCGGAATTTGCTCTATCCATGTGCAGTGCAATTTCATTATCTGAATTTTTAGCATGACGAGCACTAGCTGCTACTTTTAAAGCGTAGTCAGTGATGCGAGCTATACGAGCTTTCTCACTATAATTACCTTGTGTGAATTTAGTGACAGCCAAGGTACTAAGTACCCCAATAATAACAACAACAATAATAAGCTCAATAAGAGTTACACCTGATTTTTTTAAATGTACATTTTTCATAATAATAGTATTTGATTATTCATTTTGAATACATGTGAAATTAACTTCAAGTTAATTATTGCGACAGAAGTATCCTAATTGCGTCAAATGTATTTTTTTTAGCGACATTCTACTCGACCTGTGGTTTTTGATGACTTCAATACTGCTACACTAGAAAAATTAGGCATAATAAAATCACACTTAACCAAGAATTCGAAGAGTACGATTAGTTAATAGTCCTCATTTGGGGTAGATGCTTATTTCTAAGCTTATTTAAACCTGGGTTAAAGTGACTTTTAGGTTTACATGCAGCTATAATATTACCCATAGCTTTTAAGGGTAATCCAAATCCTAAGATTGCAATATCTCTAAGTATTAATTTATTCTTGGTAAGAGCTCATCAGAATTTAATGATGTACTAAATCATCACCTGCTGACTTTATTTAAGGTCTTTATGTGGTAATTGGCATTTTGAGATGTCAATTTTTGAATACTAGTGGGCAAGTAAAAGTGAAAAATCAAATTCTTTTATGCTGTTCAGACTCTTATTATTGTGTAGTCTAAAAATTAATTATTACCAATGAGGCTTTTTAATTAATAGTTTTTAATAGTGATGTATTGTATTAAATCAGGGTTGATTTCTTCTACAAATCGTGAGGGTTCTAGATTGAAGTCTCCAGAGTAGTTTTTAGGATTGTATTGGCAATAGCAGAGGTGTAAGTGTTTTTTTGCACGTGTGATTGCCACGTAGAATAATCTGCGCTCTTCCTCTAGTGCGCTCTGTGATTCAGATTCAACAATATGACGACTAGGAAAAGCTCCTTCGTTAAGCCCAATTAAGAATACTTGCTCCCATTCTAAGCCCTTGGCTTGGTGAATACTGGATAATGTGATTGCTGAGCTATGAGCTGACTGATTGTTTTTGGTTGATTCTTCTAATTCACTAAGAAGTGAGAGTTCTGATAACCATTCTGCTGTGTCTTGGGCGTTTTGAGCATAATTGCCAAGTGCAGTTAGGTCTTGCTGGCGTTGGGTTGCGTTGTCAAAAGTATTATTAAGGTAGTCAGCATAAAATCCCTCACTCATACTAAAAATCATCTGGCTAGGAGTAGCTAGGCCATTGCTTAAAATAAGCTCGTCGAGTGTGTGACATAAATCCTCCCACATTTGTTGCGATTTTTTTGGCGTAGGAAAGTTAAGTAAAGATGCCTTGAAATGCTGGTTTAATTGAGACCAATTTCCTAAGTAAAGTGGCAACATATTAGTTTTCCATGTTTGCCAGAGCTTTTGAGCTGATTTTTCACCGATGCCAGGTAGTAAAGAGACTAGACGTTTAAAGCTTAGTTCATCACGTGGGTTTATCATGAGTTTAAGGCCGGCAAGTACGTCTTTAACATGGGCTTGTTCAAAAAATCGAATGCCAGAGGTAATTACAAATGGGATATCGGCTTTGACTAAATTAAGTTGAATCTCCAAACTATGATGATGAGAGCGGTATAAAACAGCTATTTGGGATAAATCGGTACCATTAGTCATAGCATCCTGTATTTTTTGTAGAACAAATTGAGCTTGTTGAGAAGGGTGAGCTAGCGCAATAACCTCAGGTAGGTGGTTAATACTTGGGCAAGTGGCTTCTAAATTCTTTTTGAAATTAGATGGGTTGAGATTAATCACATGATTAGCCAATGCTAGTATTTCAGGTGAGCTGCGATAGTTTTGCTCTATACGAAAGGTTTTAGCTTGGTTATGGTTTTTTTCAAAATTAAGAATATGCTCAATATTAGCACCTCTCCAAGAATAAATAGATTGAGCATCATCACCCACAACCATGAGTGATTGTCCGTCACCAACGATACTTTTAATCCAAGCGCTCTGCAATTGATTAGTATCTTGGTACTCATCAATAAGTACAAATCTAAATCTTTGCTGATACTGCTGTTGCAAATCAGGTTGCTTTTCAAAGAGTTCAATAGACTTGAGTAGCAAATCATCAAAATCTAGGTTTTGTTGGTCTTGCTTGTAATTAAAGTAGTCACGATAGAGATCTTTGAGGTGCTCGTGATAAGACTCGAATTGAGGGTAGCTATCTTCGAGTAGGCTTTCGAATTCGACTTGCTGATTAGTACTCAAATTAATCATGCTTAGTAGTACTTTTGGAGAAGGAAAATAGCTCTCTTTTTTAATAACTGCAGCTTCGGGGTGTTGGCTGATTAAGTCTTTGATGAGTTTTTTTTGGTCATCTCCATCAAGAATAGTGAAATTGCGTGATAATCCGATAAGTTCACCATGGCGACGTAGTAATCGATGACAAATAGAATGAAAAGTACCACCCCATAATGGCGAAATATCACAACCTAATAAGCCTTCAACACGGCTTAGCATTTCCTTAGCTGCCTTATTGGTGAAGGTTAGCAATAAAATTTGCTGGGTAGAGATACCTTGCTCCATGAGGTAAGCTACACGGTGAGTTAAGGTATGAGTCTTGCCACTACCAGCTCCAGAAATAACCAATGCATGCCCAGGGTTAGAGGTCACGACTTCTAATTGCTGAGGATTGAGCACACTGGCATAATCAATAGCAGGAGCACTGGCTGCAGAGTTGTGAAGAGTGTAAGTATGAGGAGCTTTAGACATTTTAAATAAAATTAAAGGAATCTACGCAAAATAGGTTCTAATTTTTTAATGGTTGTTTCAGGCCAGAGCTCTTTGGCTGTAATAATAGCAAATTCTAAGCTTTTATGTTCAGGTAAATTAGCTTTATTAGGAATCATAGGTATGATGGCTTTGATTAACTCCTGAGATTTAGCTGCATTAGCCATGAGGTGTCCAATAATCATTTCAACTTCGACATTATCATGCTCTGGATGCCAGCAATCGTAATCAGTAACCATAGATATTGTAGCAAAAGCTATTTCAGCTTCACGTGCTAATTTGGCTTCAGCAGCATTGGTCATGCCAATAATATCACAGCCCCATTGGCGATAGAGCTGACTCTCAGCTTGTGTCGAAAAAGCGGGGCCATCCATATTGATATAAATGCCCTGTGCGTGATGTTTGGTATGGGTTTCTTTACAGGCTTGAATAATAATGGCTCTTAAATCTTTGGCGTACGGATGAGCTAGAGAAGGGTGAGCTACAATCCCATCGCCAAAAAATGTTGAATCGCGACGTCGAGATGTATGATCAATGAGTTGATGGGGAATGACAATATCTCTTGGTGCATAATCATCACGTAAGCTACCCACAGCTGTGATTGAAATAATCCACTCCACTCCTACAGATTTAAGTGCCCAAATATTTGCCCTATGATTTAGCTCAGTAGGTAAAATGGTATGCCCTTTGCCATGACGTGCTAGAAACCAAACTTGCCTCCCAGCTAAAACTCCTCCAACTAAAGGTGCAGAAGGTTTGCCAAAAGGTGTTTTTACATCAAGTGTTTGTATAATCTCTAAAGCCTCAAAATTATAAAGCCCACTGCCACCAATAATTCCAATACTTCCGCTAGATGTATGCATGCATTATTTATAAACAGCTGAGTTTAAAATTAAAGCCTTAATTCTAAGAGTCATACTGAAGATAGTTTTTTGATCTAGTATAGATACACTATATTTAGATGCAAAAAAAACCTAACTAGCTAGGCTAATTAGGTTTGAGCTTAAGAATTTTAAGACTTTTCAAATTGTTTACCAAATTGGTTACGGGGGTAGGATTTGAACCTACGACCTTCAGGTTATGAGCCTGACGAGCTACCGGGCTGCTCCACCCCGCGATTTGGAAGATTCTTTTACTGTAGATAGTTTGTTATTACAAGTAAAAATGGCAAGTAAATGTATTTTTATTTTGTTTGGATGAATAACGTTGTTCTTTTAACTATTAAGTCCACTTTTAAGGGGCTTTTAGTAGATTTTAGTTAGCTGCTAAAGTTACGCTGCTGTTGTTATGTAATAAAATTAGGTGGTTAGCTTTAAAACGCAGTGGTTATTAATAAATTAAATTTAGCAGATAAAAATATATCAATAATTTATTGAGTGAGTTAATTTAACTAAGATGCGAGGCATATAAGGCGAAGCTGTAGAAAAAAGCTACTGCAAGCCTTATATAACAAAGCAGATGGTTATAATTAGCCTCTCAATTACATGGTCATGCCGCCATCGACAGCTAATACCTGGCCTGTTACGTATTTAGCGCCTGCACTAGCAAGATATAGAGCTGCTTGGGCAATATCGCTAGTTTCTCCTAGTTCGCTTAGAGGTATGGTCGTTGCAATACCTGCTTTTTGCTCATCACTAAGCACATCTGTCATATCTGTTTGGATAAACCCTGGTGCTAGAGCATTACAAGTGACTTTGCGGCTTGAAAGTTCTTTGGCTACTGATTTAGTGAGTCCAATGAGACCTGCTTTACTCGCTGCGTAATTAGCTTGCCCAGCATTACCCATAAGTCCAATTACTGAGGCTACATTGATAATACGACCTTGGTCAGATTTCATGATTGAGCGTTGGAAAGCTTTGATGGTATTGAAAGCTCCTTTGAGGTTGGTGTCGAGCACCACATCCCAATCAGCTTCTTTCATACGCATGAGGAGTCCATCTTTAGTCACTCCTGCATTATTAATAAGGATGTCAATGCTACCAAAATCAGCAATGATAGTTTTGCCTGCGGCTTGTACTGCCTCGTAATCAGCGACATCTAGTCCATAGCTTTTGATAATTTGATCTGGAGCAATTTCTGCAAGAGCTTTAATTTGAGCTTCGGCAGCGGCAGCGCTTTCGGTTCTGCGGCTTACAATAGCTACATGAGCTCCTTGCTTGGCTAATTCGGTAACAATGGCAAGGCCAATTCCTCTGGCTCCGCCGGTAACAACAGCAACTTTATTTTTGAAACTCATATATCTAACTTTGAATTTTTAAGTATCTGAATGAATAATAAACTTCAGATAAGATTAATGGTGCAGGAAGAGGGATTTGAACCCCCGACCGCCTCGGTGTAAACGAGATGCTCTACCGCTGAGCTATTCCTGCATAAGGTGTTTTCTAGTGAGCAAATGCTCAAAAGCGTGGAGAGAAAAAAACATAGTTTAAAACTAAACGCAAGATTAAAAGGATAGATATTTTATGAAAAGCATCTTTTTTTAATAAAAACTTCAACTGACAATACTTGACTATAGATTAATTGAGTTTATGAATAACTATTATGCTAAAGGTTCTCGTGCTGTGTACAGGTAATTCATGTCGCTCTATTATGGCTGAAATGCTTATTAATGATTTAAGTTGTGGTAAGTATAGTGCTGTTAGTGCTGGCAGTCAGCCTGCAGGTTATGTTCATCCTAAGTCAATTGAGACATTAGAGAGGCATGGTATTAGGGTGACTCAGAGTTCTAGTCAGTCTTGGGATGCTTATATAGATGAAAAATTTGATTATATTATTACAGTTTGTGATGAAGCAGCCAAGGAATCATGTCCCGTGTTCTTAGGTGACGGTATAAAATTACATTGGAGCACACCAGACCCTGCTAAGGTTGTTGGTACAGAATCTCAAATAGAAGCTGCTTTTGATGAAGCTTATAATATGTTACACAGTAGAGTTTCTAAATTAATCGAGGGAGTTATCAAATAATAGTATGTCAAAAATAGTATCAATCTTCATTTGTATATTGGTTTTTTTTGCTCAAGCTCAAGAGAGTGATTGGCGCTCACATTATGGCTATATTCTTAACAAGTATGTCAAAGAATCTGGATTTGACTATGTAACACTTAAACAAAGCCAAGCCGACACACACAGATTAATTTCTGTGACAAAGGTTTTTGAAGTGTACACACATGAATATATCCAGCAGTTTTCTAAAGATGAGCAATTTGCTATTTATGTGAATGCGTACAACGCATGGATGCTAGTCAAAGCCTTAGAACTATATCCAATTGAAAGCATTTTAAATAAATACCCTAATTTTTACAAAGAATCCAAAATTATCGTGGGTCGAGAAATGACATTTGATGAGTTAGAGCATGAAATTTTGCGTAAGCAGTATTTTGATGCACGTGTGCACTTTGCGGTGAATTGTGCTAGCAAGGGATGTCCTCCCTTACTAAACGAGCCTTACGCTGGACATAAACTAGAGCAGCAATTGGAACAAGTGACAAAAAATTTTATTAATAGTCAACATGGCGTGCAATTAACCGCGCCTAAATCTTCAGTAGCTCAAGTATCGCAACTCTTTGAATGGTTTTCCCAAGATTTTGTTAAGCAAGAGGGCTCTGTAGTAGCTTTTATTAATAAATATTTAGATTATCCTATTAAAACAGTCTCAAGCTATATTAATTACGACTGGGCGTTAAATCAGAGCTATTAATTTATCAAATCATGAATCAACATATCGAATCAACCATTTTAAAAGCAGCGACTCTTATTGAGGCTCTTCCGTATTTGCAACAATTTAGAGGCAAAACATTTTTAATTAAGCTAGGTGGTAGCGTCATGGAGAATGAGTCTAAAATGCAAGCTTTGATGGAAGACTTGGTTTTTTTAGAAGTAGCTGGAATTAACCCTGTTTTAGTTCATGGAGGAGGTAAGGCTATCTCCGCTAAAATGCAACAGCAGGGAATAGAGGCTAAGTTTGAGCAAGGTTATCGTGTGACTTGCGAAAAAAGTATTAAAATTGTAGATCAAGTATTAGGCCAAGAATTATCGCCACGATTAGCTAGTTGGATTACAGAAAAAGGAGGCAGAGCTTCCTGTATTCAAGGTCAACAAGTGTTTGTGGGGGCTCCAAAAGAAATTATAGATCAAGCTGGAAAGAGCGTCGATTTAGGTCGAGTAGGTAATGTGACACAAGTAAATGTTGATCAGATTAAATCCATTATTGCGCAAGAGAAAATACCTGTAGTTACGCCCTTAGCTCAAGATTTAAACCATGAATTGCCACTCAATATTAATGCTGATTTAGCAGCTGCAGCATTAGCTCAAGAATTGCAAGTCACTAAGCTTATCTACCTATCAGATGTTCCTGGAGTGCTTGCCGACGTGTCTAATAGAGATAGCTTGATTCATTCAATTAATGAAAGCCAAGCTCGAGAGCTTATTAAAATTGGAGTAGTAGCAGGAGGGATGCTACCAAAAATTAATTCAGCACTAGAAACTCTTAAATCAGGTGTTGAAAAAATACACTTTATTGATGCTTTGATGCCTCATTCATTGCTTTTGGAAATATTCACTAAGGAAGGAATAGGGACACAAGTTATACATTAATGAAGAAAAATAAGAAAAACTTCAAAATAAGCTTGGCAAGATTTGTAAAAGGTGGTAACTAATCCCTCCCTAATCGCATTTAGGAAGTTAGATTTTATTATTATGGTAGCACTTAGATTAACCAGACAAGGAACAAAAGACAGACCTTACTATAAGGTTGTAGCCATCGACAGTCGTAAGCGTCGTGATGGTCGTTACATTGAGCAATTAGGTATTTATAACCCTATGCTTAAAGAGGAGGTAAACTTTGAACTTGATCTTGAAAAAGTAGATGCATGGCTCGCTAAAGGAGCTAAGCCTTCTGAAACTGTAGCAAGCCTTATTAAAAAGTCTAAAGCAACTAAGTAAAACCTAGTTAAGTTTATTTATAAAAAAAGCCTGAGGATTTTTCCTCAGGCTTTTTTTTGTTTAGATGTTATTGATTCTGCAGTTTAGGCGTATTTTTATATCTGCTTCTAAGAAAGTTTAACCTCTTATAGTTCCATACTTGTGTCATTAATATAAGTGAGGTAATGAATAGTATATAACTCGCAGAGTCTTAGAGAAAACAAATCAAGGTCAATGGTATTACAACCATAAAATGACAGACATAAAAAAGCTCAGTCCATCAACTAGACTGAGCTTTTTGTTATGGTTGAAATGATGTGTTTATAAGCTAGGTACGATAAGTACTTGCCCTACAGCAATATTGCTGCCGATAACATTATTAAGTTGCTGAATTTCGGCTACAGTTGTTTTGAACTGACGGCTGAGCTTCCAAAGAGTATCACCCTTTTGAACTGTATATGTAGAAGTCTCTCCTGTATAGCCAGGGTTTACCGTGTTGCTGTCTGTATTGTATTGATTGATATTATAAGCAGTAGGTTCTTCTAAGTTTGAGCTGTTATAGTAGCTATCCGATGGGTAGCGGCTAGCAATATTTGCTGATTGCTCTTGTTGCATGCGTTCTTTTTCAGCTTTGTATGCCTGATAATCAGGATCAAGAGCTGTACATGAGATGAGTAGCAAAAGAGTGGTGGCGAGTAGAACAGTTGTTTTAATCATAATAATGTTAATAAAATATATTTTTAAGTTCCTTGGTTAGAGCGATCTTGTCAATATTTTTTATCTATTAAACTAAGAGGTTTTTTGAGTTTGTAAAGCTTTCAACAGTTTCTTTTGGTCTTAAATTACAATGTTACAAAATAGTCACTCTAAAGAGGGTTGTTTAATTCGAATTTTTAGTGCATATCCTAATCGTCTTAAGACAAAACTATATAAAAATATTATGATTAAAAAATCGTTATTAGTTAGTACATGCTTACTTGGCCTTTCATCTGTTTTTGCAGTTGATGTTGAAGAGTATAGCAAGGTAAGTGGTGTTTCAGGTAGTGTTACTTCAATTGGTTCAGACACATTAAATAACCTTATGGCATTGTGGAGCGAGTCATTCCAGGCGCTTTACCCAAATGTTAAATTTGAAATCGAAGGCAAAGGTTCCTCAACTGCTCCTCCAGCACTTATCGAAGGTACTTCACAGTTAGGACCTATGAGCCGTGCGATGAAAGATAAGGAAATTGATGCTTTTGAAAAAGCTTACGGTTACAAACCAACTCCTATTCGTGTAGCGATTGATGCATTGGCTGTGTTTGCTCACAAAGATAACCCAATTAAAGGACTTACTATGGAGCAAGTTGATGGTATTTTTTCATCAACTCTTAAATCAGGTTCAGAAGATATTAAAACTTGGGGTGCAGTAGGTCTCGAAGGAGAGTGGGGTATCAAGCCAATCTCTCTCTACGGTCGTAACTCTGCTTCAGGTACTTATGGTTTCTTCAAAAAAGTATCACTACTCAAAGGGGACTTCAAAAAAACAGTTAAAGAACAACCAGGTTCATCAGCTGTTATTCAAGGTATCGCGAGTGATATCTCAGGTTTAGGATACTCAGGTATTGGTTATATCACTTCAGGTGTTAGAGCTTTGCCTCTTGGTGAGTCAGAAGACGAGCTACATGAGCCTAGCTTTGAGAATTGTCTCAATGGTAATTACCCACTTGCACGTTTCCTCTATGTTTACATTAACAAGAAGCCAGGTGAGCCAGTAGATGCAGCAACTGCTGAATTCCTCAAGTTCATTCTTTCTAAGGAAGGTCAAGAAATCGTAGCTAAAGACGGTTATTTCCCTTTAACTAATGCTGTTTGTGCAGAAGATAAAGCTAAGCTTTAATACTCAAAAACGTTAGTTATTCTTATATTGCCGGCACTGGGTTTTTACTTAGTGCCGGTTTTTTATGGGCCTTTCGATAAGTTTTAAATTTAATGGCTTGGCATGAGAGTTATTCATCACGATATTGTGACGCAAAATTAGCCTAATAATGCTTGTAAAAAAAATGTAGTATTTTATATGTAAGCAGTAACTTTTTTCAAGCCACTCTTTTTCACAAGCAAATGTCTTCTTCAATCAAAGTTCCAAAGCGCTTTATCGTCTCTAACAAAGTTTTGTGGTTCGATCGCTTTATGAACTGGTCTATTATCTTAGGCGGTATCTTAGTTATGCTTGCCGTATTTGGTATATTTGTATTTATCTTAGGAGAAATTGTACCTCTTTTCAAAAAAGCCAAAGTTGACCTAAATAATGGTGTCAAAATAGAATCCTTAGCTACCAAAGACATGCAGGCGAACCCAGCCATAGGTGTAGATGAATGGGGTGAAATGCCGTTTATTTACTACGGAGGCAAGACGATTCGATTTGCAGATATAACCAAAGGCAATCAATTCACCGAAGTAGCGTTACCTATCACAGAGGGACAAGAGGTGACCAGTTATAATTATAATGCGGTGCTCAATACCATGGCCATAGCGCAAGCCAACGGTGATTTTCATATATTAAAAGTTAAGCACGCTGTAGATTTTGACACTGGAGTTCGTAGGCTCACTCCAAAAGTTGAAAAAGTCTTCTCCGGCTCATTAGGTGATTATCCTGCACAACTCATGGCATTTGGTCTAAGTGACAAGGAAGCCTTGATTGTGGCTGTTATGGAGGTAGACGGCAAACAAAATGTCACAGCCTTTTATTACAAACAATCCTTTGGCCTCATGGGTGGAGGAGGCTTTAAACTTAAAGAGTCTATAGACATGGGTAATGATCTTGACGGTTTAAAAGTTAGCTCATTACTTGTGCAACAAAATGCCAAAGGATTTCTACTAGGTACGCAAACAGGTGAAATTCTAGCTTTTAAATTGAAAAAATCAAAGCTAGCGCTTACACAGAGATTTTACGCGTTTGAATCAGAGGTTAATAATGGTATTCGCATCGATGCTGTTTTAGGTAGTGATTCAATTGTTGTGTCAGATGAGCAAGGAAAGCAAGTAGGTTACAGTCTCTATAAACAAGTAGGCAATTCTGATCGTTCATATATTCAGACAAAAACTTTTGATAGTTTTGATCATAATGTAGGGTTCTTTTCTCCTAGTACTCGTAATAAAAGCTTTATCACAGGATCTAATGATCATGTAGTGATTCGTTACTTCACAACAGAAGCCCAACGCTGGGAAGCTAAGTTGCCCTATAATGTCGTGGCAACAGCTATAGATGACAAGGCCTATTACCTCTTTTTCCTCAGTGATCAAGGTGACCTCTATCGTTACAGCTTAGATGACCCTCATCCTGAAGCTGGTTTTAAAGCTTTCTTTGGTAAAGTCTGGTATGAAGGCAAGTCTGAGCCTGTGTATGATTGGCAATCAACAGGTGGATCTAATGAATTTGAATCAAAGCTCTCTTTAGTGCCACTCTTTTTTGGTTCAATTAAGGGTACATTCTATTCTTTAATTTTCGCTATCCCGATTGCTCTACTAGCTGCTATTTATAGTGCTAGTTTCCTTGATCCACGTGTCAAAAAAGTCGTTAAACCAACTATGGAGATCATGGCCTCACTGCCTTCTGTAGTGTTGGGTTTCTTGGCAGCATTATGGTTAGCTCCTATTATTGAGCATAAAGTACCCTCTATTATATTAGTCATTATAGGTTGGCCATTGTTATCTATTATTTTTGGTTTTATCTGGTTCTATTTCATACCAATTCAAATTAAAAATAAACTTAATGGTTGGGAATGGTTGGTTTTGGTTCCATTTATGCTTTTTGTAGCTTGGGTTTTATGGAGCTTAGGTGGTGTATGGGAGCAAAGCGCCTTTATAGTACAGCAATATAACATCCTTGATGCTCAAGGGATGGTTGTACAAAATATCATCGGCCGTCACGAGGCTTTAGAGTTCATTAAGATGAGTCAAGTAGTGAACCCTGATGTACAGCTTTCTATGGTACATCTAGGAGACGCTATTACGACAACTGGGGTTAAAATGGCTGATTTTTCACTCTGGTGGACACGTGAAATGGGTTGGGGCAACTATGATCAGCGTAACTCTTTGGTTGTTGGTTTTATGATGGGATTTGCCGTTATTCCTATTATTTTTACTATTTCTGAAGATGCGCTTAGTAATGTGCCGACATCTCTTAAGTCTGCATCTGCAGCTCTAGGAGCGACACGCTGGCAGACAGTGAGAACTATTGTTATGCCGATTGCTTCAGCAGGTATATTTTCGGCAATTATGATTGGTTTTGGCCGTGCAGTGGGTGAAACAATGATTGTTGTCATGGCAACAGGAAATACCCCTATCATGGAATGGAATATATTTAATGGTATGCGTACTCTATCAGCTAATATTGCGGTAGAGTTACCAGAGGCTGCTAAGCAGTCAACTCATTATAGAGCATTATTTTTAGGAGCGTTCTTGCTCTTTATGCTTACTTTCATTGTCAATACGATAGCAGAAATTCTGCGTCAGCATTTGCGTAATAAATACAAACTTGTTTAATGAAAAAGTTCTTTAAAAAAGGTAGTTTTGGAGAGTCCATGGTTTCTATGACCTCGCTAGGTCTCGCTATTGGTGTGATGATGACAGTAGGCTTATTACTACTAATACTTGTCAAAGGTTTTGAAAGTTTTTGGCCTAAACCCATTTATGAAATTACTCTTAAACAACCAGATGCTAATGTTTCGATAGGAAGCTCGCTGTTTGGTCAGAAAATAAGCTTAAAAGAAAATAAAAGCTTTGAAAACAAACAAACAGAATGGCAGTTTTTTATAGGTAATCGCGAACTTTATGGAGCTTCATTTAAGTACATTACACAAGAGAATATTACTCATTTAAAGAGAGCAAAAAACACTATTAATCTTGAGCGTCTTGAGTACGGTCGCCTACTTGGCGTACCTTTATACCTCGAATGGTATGATGGTAAAAAATTAGAATATGGATCAGCTGATTTTGCCAAATCATTTAAAGAAGAACTGCACCATGTCGAAGGGTTGCGAAAAAAACTCCTTCAAATAGAAAAAAAAGAAATGGGGCGTCTTAGTGAAGGGATTACAAATAATAAAGATGAGATTAAGCGTTTGGAATACCTCCAAGAAAAAGAAGGTATTGATTACAGTTTACAAATTTCAGAGCTTGAAGAAGGCATTAAGTATAATCAAAGCCAATTTTTAGGCCTAGAGGAGCAAACAGCAAAGCTCAGGAAGGGGCAGCATCGTAGTACGCTACACTATGCGTTGGCCTCTGGAGAGCAACACAAAATAGAAGTAGCTGAGATTATACGCTATTACTATCCTAATCAAATGAATATTTTTGAAAAAATAGGTCACTTTTGCAGTTCGTTTTGGTACTTTCTTTCAGAAAATCCACGTGAGGCAAATACTGAAGGTGGCGTGTTTCCTGCTATTTTTGGTACTTTTTTAATGACTATTTTGATGAGTATATTAGTGATGCCATTTGGTGTGATTGCAGCTATTTATTTGCGTGAATATGCTAAGCAAGGATTCTTAGTAAGAGCTGTGCGTATTAGTGTTAACAACCTTGCTGGTGTTCCTTCTATTGTTTTTGGATTATTTGGTGTGGGGTTCTTTATTTATGGCCTAGGTGGTAATCTTGATGATTTGCTCTATCCATGGAGATCAGGAGTGCCAACTTGGGGCAAGGGAGGCATTATGTGGGCAGCTCTGACTCTAGCGTTAATGACATTGCCAGTTGTGATTGTAGCTACAGAAGAAGCGTTATCAGCAGTGCCTCGAGGAGTGAGAGAGGCTGCACTTGCTTGCGGCGCTTCTAAATGGCAAACTATACAACGTATTGTACTGCCTTCAGCAGCTCCAGGTATTATGACAGGACTTATTCTTGCGATGGCTCGAGGAGCTGGAGAGGTAGCACCTCTCATGCTTGTAGGTGTCGTTAAATTTGCACCAGAATTACCAGTAGGTACAGAGTGGCCTTTTGGTTTAAATCAAAGCTTTATGCATCTTGGCTTTCATATTTATGATTTAGGTTTTCAATCCCCTGACTCAGAAGCGGCGAAACCAATGGTGTTTGCCACGACTTTCCTACTTATTATGCTAGTAGTTATTCTTAACTTGTTTGCAATTAAAATTCGTAGTCACCTCAGTAAAAAGTACGGCTCATCTGGCTTTTAATCTAGAACCTACTTATAAGTACTTTAACTACATTTTTTTCTTATTACCATGTCAACCGTTACTAAAAATTCTTTTATCAAAGTTAATGATTTTAACTTTTGGTACGGAAACTCCCAAGCACTTTTTGATATCAATTTAGATATTAAAGAAAAAGAAATTTTGGCTCTTATTGGTCCTTCTGGTTGTGGCAAGTCTACATTATTACGTAACTTAAACCGTATGAATGATCTCATAGACGGAGTTCATCATACAGGAGATATCGTGCTTGATGGTCAAAGCCTCTATGACCCTAAAGTAGAAGTGATTTCATTACGCAAGCGTGTCGGCATGGTCTTTCAAAAATACAATCCATTTGCTAAATCTATTTACGAAAATGTAGTATTTTCTCTAAGGGTTGCAGGACATAATAATAAGTCTGAGCTTAATGAGGTTGTTGAGCGAGCTCTCATAGGCGCTGGGCTCTGGGATGAGGTTAAAGACCGTGTTCATGATTCAGCATACAGCCTATCAGGAGGGCAAATGCAGCGTCTTTGTATTGCTCGAGCTATTGCTAATAGACCTCAAGTACTCCTTATGGATGAGCCTTGTGCCGCGCTAGATCCAATAGCAACTCTTAAAATTGAGCAACTTATGATGGAGTTAAAAAAAGAGTTTACTATTGTTATTGTAACTCACAACCTCCAACAAGGAGCTCGTTGTTCAGATAAAACTGCTTTCCTCTACCAAGGAAAAGTTATAGAGCACGGTGAAACTAAGCAAATCTATAACCAGCCAACACAGCAGAAGACTGTAGATTATATCACCGGCCGCTTCTCGTAGTATAAGGGGTGGTTTGGCGAGGTAGATATCACTTCATTTGCGTTGTTGTTTAAGGCTCGCAGTAGCTCTTCTACAGCGTCACCTTAAACGCCTAGCATCTAAAGCAATCTCCACCTCTACAAGGGTTGAGTAAAATAACAATATATCAAAATTATTTATATAAAATTTTATGGAGGTTAATATTTTTTATAAAAAAGTAATGACATGGCTAAAAGTAAATGCAGCCATAATAAATAAAATCGCTGGTTTTTTCTTTTTTTGCACCTTGATTAGTGCTGTATTTTGGGCCTTTGGTAATGATATTGAACCTATTGTTGCCCTATTAAGCTTATTTTCTTCATTATTCTTTAGTGTTCCTCATATGGCTGAATTTTTATTACCTTCTAGGAAGCCAATTAAAGCTATGAGTCATGAAGAATTATTAAACTTCATTAAAGATTCTGATGAAAAAAATGACTGGCAAGGAATTAGTAAAGATTGGGTTAGTGAGATTTTTCTTAAGGAAGATCCAAGGCTAAGGTTTTACTGTAAGTGTAGTGATGAAGGTATTCAAAATGAAAACTTTAAAGAAGAGTGGGCAAACAAACATGCAGACCCTAACGCTACAGGTTACTGGTATGATTTATATTATGACGGTAATTTAATAGAAAGATTCATTCTTGTTTCGGTTGATGGAGGAAGAGCTCGCCTTCCCGTGCCAAATTGGGAAACTAAAAAAGTAAGCCAACTAGATTATAAGGTTGCTCAAATTCATGATATTTTAAAATCACTTGAACAATACATGCTAAGATCTAAATTAGAAGTAGATCATAAGTAAAAGGGGTCAGGGCTGAATGGCACTGACTTAAGAGATTCTTCGGTCAGAAATCATTGGTATAACAAGGTTTTTTAAATGATGGTGTTTTTGCAGTTGGAAAACTGTGAACCTTATTACAACAAGCTAAACCAAATGTAAGAACTGAAGGTTTTTAAAATTAAATTTGTTGATTTAATAAGGGTTAAACGCCGAAACTAGCCCTTAAGTCAGTGCCATTCGGGTCAGGGCTTTGATTTTTGATGAGCCCAGCCTTACTCAGGCTGTCGCTCACCCTTCGGGCAACATTATAAATAATGTTGTCTTATCAGTTCATTGTTCAGTCGCTGATTTGGCAGACTAATTAGAATTTGAAGGAGCGACTTATCACTTGCGCAAAAGTTACACATGGGACATATTAGCAACATAAGTAATGCTAAGAGATGGGTGATGTGCAATAAAGAAGGACAAGAATTAATTAAGAAGTTAAATGAAAATTCAAATAATCAATGAAAGAATCAAAAATCAAAGGACCGACCCTCAAGAACGTGGTAATGTAATCACCGTTTTGTAGCATCCTTCTTTGTCATGGCAAGAGCCATGCCAACCGTCTGCTAGTCACTAGTCCGCTCGCATCATTTAAGAGGCATCGAGCCTCTTAAAATTGATGGGTGAGTGAGTTGGCTGGGTGTTGACGTCAACAACAGCCTTCGGATTAGATGGGGATTATTGACCACCACCTCACTCACAACCGCTCTTAGCGATTATTTTTTAGAGTGATGCACAGCAGAAATCAGGCTAAAGCCCCAAACCGCCCTGGTGTGCTAAACCTACGCCCCACATAAAAGGGGTCAGCAACTGTCTTTTAAAA
>DGKB01000018.1 GCA_002386905.1 Akkermansiaceae bacterium UBA4581
CCAAGGCATGACTTTTTCTCCAATAGCCGTGTTACCACGAATGAGACCTCCTAACTTACTCTCGTCATACCAAGAGCATATTCCTGAAGCTCTGTAATTGAGAGCTTGCTCCACGGTCATTGGATAATATTTAATTCCCCAAATAACATAAGGCGCCCTTTTGTAGCCTTTATAATCACCACTAACTGAGTTGAGAGGATTAATTGTGCTACAACTTGTTAGGGTAATTAAGAGTACAAATGATAAAATTAATGTAATAGAAATAAGAGATTTTTTCATAATTTATTCAGAAAAATTAAGTTGAGCTTTATCTGTCAAATCTACCTCACGATAAAAACAGCCTGAACGTCCTGTGTGACATGCTCCTCCTCCGAGTTGCTCCACATAAAGTATAATGGCGTCTTGGTCACAATCTGTTTTGATAGAATGAATTTTTTGATATTGACCAGAAGTCGCTCCTTTGTGCCAAATCTCTTGACGACTGCGTGAGTAATACACAGCTTGCTGGATTTCTAAAGTTTTTTGCAATGATTCAGCATTCATATAAGCCAGCATCAGTGGCTCCTTAGTTTTAAAATCCATTGCGACAGCTGGAATTAACCCATCGCTACTAAATTTAGGCTTAAAAGTACTTGTTTCTTCTATCTTTAGCTCAGACATGATGCTGTGGAGTCTCTATTTATTGGTTATGAAAGTCAATGAAGAATTAACCAGCTATTCATTATTTTTGACCAATTTAACAGTGAGCCCATCGTAGGCTGGTTTAATATAATCGGGTAATTGACTCAGTAAATCGTTATGCTCTACCTCGTGAGAAATATGAGTAAGGTAAGCTTGAGGTAGTGCTAGCTGATCAATAAGTGTGATAGCTTGTTCGATATTAAAATGGCTAGGATGCTCAACCCAACGTAACCCATCTATAATTAAAAGGTCTAAATTCTGCATCTTTTCAAGAGTCTGCGTAGAAATGTTTTTAACATCACTGATATAAGCCCATGATTGAATCTTTAAATCATGATGAAAACAATCGACTCTGTAGCCATAAGTTACAACAGAACCATGCTCAACTAAGAGTGGTGTGACTTGTACCTGAGGGCTTAGTTGAAAAGTCTTGGTTACTGAATTTGCCTCAACGGATAAGTACCCTGGGTAAGGCGTGTCACCAAATCCCCAATGAAAAGTTTTTGATAACTTTTCTAGAGTTTCTTGATGACTATAAATAGGTAGTGGTATTTCCCTACGCCAACAGAAAGCTCGCAAGTCATCAAACCCAGCAATATGATCTGTATGAATATGAGTAATTAGGACTGCATCTAATTGAGTCAATCCTGCTCTCAAGCTTTGCTGTCTAATATCTGGGCCTGCATCAATTAAAAAACTAATACCTGCCAACTCAACATAAATAGAGCTACGTAAACGCTTATTTTTACTATCTTGAGACATGCAAACCTCGCAATTACATCCAATAACGGGCACTCCAACAGATGTACCTGTACCTAAAAATGTAATTTGTGAAGATTGCCCAAGCATAAATAAGATGCTTGTATACTGCAATTACTCTACTAGCAAATCAAGCTTTAAGCGCTTATCTCCACGTTGAATATGTAAAATTGTATGAGCCTCGCGATTCAATGAGTCTAAAAGAATAGCATAAAAGCCTGCAGTTGAATCAATCATCTGACCGTTTATACCGTAAATAATATCTCCCTCTTGAATACCTTGAGCTTCTGAAAAACCACCTTCTACAACTTTATCTACTTTTAGACCTGTGATAAATTGATATTGTTCCTTTTCTTTTTCATTGATATCTTGGTAATAACAACCTAGGTGCCTAAATACTTGCTGCATTTGTTGGCGACTAAGGTAGGGAATGCTTACCGACTCCCTAGCTGGCATTGACTGAGTGGCTAATTGAGCTTTTAAGGTTACAATTTTATTGGCTCTAGATACCTCTATTTCTATTTCTTTGTCTACTGGAGCTCGTCTTACTAACATGGCTAAGTGATTAGCTGTCTTGAGATTAACTCCATTGAATTTTACTACAAAATCTTGAGGCTCTAAACCTGCTAGTTCCGCAGGAGAATCTGCTACTACTTCTCTAATTAAAGCTCCCTTAACATTAGCGACATCAGCAAATGAGACTCCAAGAAAACCTTTGATAACCTTACCCTGCTTAAGTATTTGATCAACCACATTAAGTGCTTCATTTGAAGGAATAGAAAACCCTATTCCTTGGAATCCTTTATTTTCACTTGGAGAGTAAATAGCAACATTAATAGCGATAATTTCACCTTGTAAATTAATAAGTGGACCCCCTGAATTTCCAGGGTTAATAGAAGCATCCGTTTGAAATACAGGAATCATTTGATCTCCTAGTTCTCTATTTTTAGCAGAGATAATTCCTCTAGTGACTGTTTCACCCAAACCATACGGGTTGCCTATGGCCAATACTTGCTGCCCTACTTTTACTTTATCTGAATCTCCAAATTTTAATGGACGGAATTCTTTTTTATCTTCAATTTTAAGAACGGCTATATCTAAAAGGCTGTCTGAACCGATAATTTCGGCCTTGTAGCGACGTTGATCACTAAGGATAACATAAATTTCATCTTGATCATTAATCACGTGATGATTAGTAATTATATGCCCTTCTTTAGAAATAATAACACCTGAGCCTGCACTACTTTGTGCATAAGATTGAAATAAGTTACGCCCAAAAAAGTCGCGTCCAACGCCTCTAACCTTATTTACAGATGTTTCCAAGCTCACTACAGATGGTGTTACAGCATCAGCTAAGTTTGAATACTCTTTGTCTAATCTTTGCAATAAGTCTAAATTAGAAATATCAATCGCCGGCTCCTGCTGTAGTGTGTAACTTACAGGTCCAGAGAAATTGCCTGCAGATTCTGTTGGCGCAGCCTGCAAATAAAACTTTATAGAGATAGCTAACGCAAAACTACCTACAAAAATAGCTAAAATTAATTTATTTTTTGCTAACATATATTAAATGAAAATTTAGAAAAACTTAATTATTAGTACTCAAAATACTTAACGATATCAACGCTTTATTTTGTTTATAGGCTTATTTAATTCCTCTTTGTTTTACTAAAAAAGCTTTGTTAGCTATCTAAAATATGATATTTAATTACATATGCAAATAGATACTAAAATCTCTACACTTTTCATTTCTATCGCGATTATTTTAGTCATGATTTTAATTTATGATAAAAATGCAAAAGTTCTTCATCAACTTAAAAGCTTGCAAGAAATCATTGAGCCTATTGCTCAAGATTATAATAAACAAAAAATTATTGCTGAGCATGAGTTATTAAATAATGTTAAACAGAAAGAAACGCAAAAAAATGATGAACTAACTAGGATTAAAGCTCAAATGCAAAAGCAATTTGAAGATTTTAAAAAAAAACAAGCCGAGCTAGAAGCTGAGCTTATCAAAGCTAAATCCAAGCCACTACCTAAAGTAGAAGAACCTTTGCAAGAACCCATCTCTCCTGAGCAGCAAGCTAAAGCTAGCCGCACGAACACTAAATTAAAAATACTAAATAACGCCACACTTATGGGTGTCATCACCTATGTTAACATGGATTTTAATCTTGTTAATTTAGAGCTTAAAAAACCTGAATATGTTAAATCTGGTGATATTCTCACCATTCGTCGCAAAGGCAATGTCCTAGGCAAAATAACAGTAGCAACTATTGACGGGAATAGAGCTTCAGCAGATATAGACCCTAAAATGCTCAAAGGAAAAATTAGTATTGGTGATGAGCTTATTTTTTATTAAGTTTTAGTATTTTTCTTTTATTAGCTAATCTAGGTAATCATTAATATGACTCCTCAAGAAGCGCTACTTACACTTAATGCTTTACCTAAAATAGGACTAAAAAAAGCTAAAACATTACTCAGCTCATTTAGTAGCCCTGAACAGATATTCTTAGCGAGCCAGCAGCAACTACAGCGCATCTCAGGCATCAATGATGAAATTACCTTTATTATAAAAAAATGGGATACCTATTTTGACCTCAAGCACGAGGTTTCGCTCGCTCAACAGTACGATATCAATATTTGTACTCCAAATGACGAGGTGTACCCTCAGCAGCTCAATGAGCTTTATGATCAACCTTTTATCCTGTATTACCAAGGTAAGCTACCTGATACTCAACAACCCTCTATTAGCGTTATTGGAACTCGAGCTTCGACATTCTACGGTGAGCAAACAGCTAAGAAAATTAGTTATCATCTAGGCAAAACAGGCTTCACTATTGTCTCTGGACTAGCTAGAGGCATCGACAGTATGGCTCATCAAGCCGCTATTGCTGCTCAGACTCAAACGGTAGGAATTATAGGTTCTGGCCTCTGCGAATTCTACCCAGAAGAAAGTCGCCCTATCGCAGAAAAAATTCTTACTGATAAATTAGGTTGCATTGTATCTGAATACCCTCTTACCCAAAAACCAACTCGCTACAGCTTTCCACAACGTAACCGACTCATTGCAGCGTGGTCATTAGGAACACTTGTGATTGAATCTCCAAAAAAATCAGGGTCAATGATCACAGCAAAACAAGCCTTAGATTTAGGTAAGCATATTTTTGCTGTACCTGGAGCGATTGATCATCCTAATTCTGCTGGTTGCCATGACTTAATCCGTAACGGTGCTACTTTAGTAACCCGTGCGGAAGATATTATAGAGGATTTATCCCCTCATCTGCAAACTGCAGTTTCTAGTTATGCTTACGCAGCACCTGAAGTCACGCCAGTAAAAAGTAGTAAAATAAGACAGCTTAATTCAGCTCAACAACTCATTTATAAACAACTCTCTAGCGCTCCTATTGATTTAGATTACCTTATTCTCAAAACTCAACTAGAGCAAAAAGTCATACTTGCAGAGCTTATGGAACTCGAGCTACTAGATTTAGCTCAGCAACAACCAGGTAATCAATTTGTAAAGCTGTAAAGATTAGAACTATAATTGTATAGTCAGATTATTTCAATAATGATTGCAGAGCTAATGCATTATTAGCTGGAGCATTACAATGCTGGTCTGTACATAAATAGGCTGTTGCCAAATTATCTATATTGACTAAACTTTGACTAAATTCATCTACCTGCCCCTTATTGCCCATAATGACTAAATTAGGTTGGTAGCTCTGCATACTGACTTGAATCAAGGCGCTGCGTTCTAAACTCTCCTCACCTGTAATGACTAAGTGTTGTTGTTGTGACTGCTCATAATCGACGGTATTGAGCAAATAACTCAGTGAGTGTGGTTGCTTGGTGAGTGTAGCACTATTGGCCATAATCGAACGTTTGGCTATAGCCACATAGCTAGCCTTGCCTGTTATCTCCCCTAATATGCGATATTCTAAACTGGCGACTGAACCACTCTCTGGAATAGCTCCGTCATAATTTCCTTTGAGTCTTAGTACAACGTCTGCCGTATCTGCAGATTCATAGAAACCTCCTTGCTCTTCATCTACAAACAGAGGGTACGCGGTATCCGCAAGTATGATAGCCATATCTAAATAGTTAGGCTCCAGAGTCGTCTGGTACAAAGTACGTGTAGCTCTAAGCATGGCAAAATAACTGCTTGCCTGTTGTGAATCATTGACCACCTCATCACACCAACCATGATTAAGCTCTTGCTGTTCATCATCCCACAGCTTATCGAGGATAAACTCGTAGGCCTGCTGTGCTGAACGACTATACTCAGGTTGATTGAGGATAACTCCTGCACGAGCCATAGCGGCAATCATCATACCGTTCCATGAAGCGAGTACCTTGTCATCAGTAGCTGCTGGCACACGACGAGCTCTAATTTTAATCATCTTAGCTTTGGCTGAATCTAAAAACGCTTGATCTAAAGCGTTATCTAGGAAGTATTTTTCAGCAACTATACTAAGCACATTTTGATTTTTGAGAGCCTCTGGGTCTGAGAAATCGTAGAAATTCCCCTCCTCGCTCAATCCGTAATAATTCACCACCACGTGGTATTCATATTTAGTTAAGACCTCAGCGAGCTCAGCTGTGGTCCAACAGCAAAACTTACCTTCCTTATGTTCGCTCTGGGCGTCTTGAGCCGAGTAATAGCCGCCTTGCTCGTGTTGCATCTCGCGCATCACATAGTCTGCCGTTTCCTCAACTATACGCTTGTATTGAGGGTTCTGGGTGATGAGCCACAAGTCGAGGTACAGGTCTACTAACTGAGCTTGATCATAGAGCATTTTTTCAAAATGAGGCACCAACCACTCGCCATCGACACTATAACGATGAAAACCACCTGCCAATTGATCATAAATACCCCCATAGAGCATTTTATCTGCGGTCAAGATAACGGCGTTTAAGTAGGCTTTATTACCGCTCGCCTTATAAGCTCTAAGCATAATATTGAGATTAGAGACCTCAGGAAATTTAGGCCCTTGAGGGTTCCAACCTCCATTTTCTTTGTCGAGGTAGGATTCTAATTGTGTCGCTGCTTGCTGGACTAAATCATCGTCTATTTGAGTTTGTTCTGAGGCATCTTGTTTAAATTTTTGCTCAAGAATGGCGTAGTTTTGCTCGCTGTGTGTCTTAATCTTATCTCCATCCTTAGCCCAAGCCTGGCTAATGTTAATGAGCAACTGATTAAATCCTATTCGACCTCCCTTAGCTATAGGAGGAAAATAAGTACCCCCAGTGAACATCTTGAGTTCTGGTGTGAGAAAGACATTGAGTGGCCAACCACCACCCTCACCCACGATAGCTTGGTAACTCGTCATATAGAGCTGATCGATATCGGGACGTTCCTCTCTATCAATTTTGATAGAGACAAAATACTTGTTGAGCAAATCGGCAATCTCCTGACTGGCAAAACTCTCACGTGCCATCACATGACACCAATGACAAGTGGAATAACCAATACTTAAGAAAATAGGTTTATCTTCCTTGCGCGCTTTGGCAAAAGCCTCATCACCCCAAGGGTACCAATCTACAGGGTTATCAGCATGGAGTTTTAAGTAAGGACTAGCCTCATGAGCTAACCTATTGAGAGATTGATGAGCTTGAGGTGATGCTGAATCAGAGTTTGTCATAATCGTGTTACCAGTTTTGCCAAAAACTAAACCAATCATCGAGCTAAATAAAGCCATAAAACAGATATTCATAATCACAATAACAATCTGTCCTTATTAGACTAAGTATTGGTTATTTTGGATGATGAAAAGCAGCGCCAAAAGAGCCTTACTTAACTGCAGGGGGACATAACTGCTACAGACATCCCATGAATCTTCTTCTTATCCGCAGGTACGACTGTGGCTAGACAGCCCTTTAACTCAGTTTTACCCTGCTCATTGGTGAAATAATAGGGACATAACCTGACCCTACCTTCCATGGTAGAGATTTCTCCGTGTTTCTCTCCATCTTCATTATAATAATTCTGCTCTAGAGTGCAGGCTGATTCGAATTGCTGCAGCAACCATTGACTTTCATCATCAGCCAAAGCTTTATCAATGACCTCAGCCCACTCTTGTTGGCTCATATCGTGCCCTATATGCACACCTCGCCCACCCCAAGCTAGCTCATTGAAACCGCTAATTTTAAGCACGAGTTGACGTTGGGTCTGACTCCATGATTTGAGCTCCTGCCAATCGACAATATCTAAATAGGGTAATGAAGCTGTGACAGGTAAGTCATGCTGCTTGAACCACCAACTAGTAGGGATAAGTCCTTCTAAATCTTGTCTATGTGATTCACGTAGGTGCTGTTTCCAAAAATTTCTTAAGCTAGGGAGCTTGAAAAGTGCCAACCATAACTTCTCTTCCAAATGGTACTGCATCGGAGCTACTATATTAGGAGCGTCATGACCATGTTCGACAGCTTGCTTGGCTGCAGGGATATTTGCATAATCAAACATCTCAAAGAAACGGTAAACTACTTGTTCATGCTTCAAGGTTTCCAATGCCCCCTCCTCTGCTCTTATGCACTTTACTGCTGATTTGGTGGCATCGAGTTTATTGAGTTGCTCCGCTAGCCATTGCATCTCAGGGCGGTAATCCTCTGACTCGTCACTGACCCAAATTTCTGAGCCTTTATTTAAACCTTTATTTGAACCTAAACCTAGGCTTAGCATCCCTTCTAACATGCCACTCTCACCACCTGTGACCCTAAAGCCTAATTGAGAGTACACCTGATTCATCGCAGCCAAGACTCCTATGCCTCCAGGGACAGAGTCAATCTCGCTTAAGGCAAACTGCGCCTTATCTACATCTTGTAACAATAAATCTGGGCGTATCACCCTAGCCCCCAACTTGGGGTTAGCTAGCACCTGTTGATGGTTCCAAGCAATGAGCTCGGCGGGCTTACCTGTATCAATAACTGGCGCAATCCATCCATAAATACCGTTGGGATCTTGGATGCTTTGCAAATACAACTGATGACAAGCTTGCTGAAAATTAGCTAGCTTATGCCCCAAGCCCTGCAGAGATTTACTCTGAGCCTTGGATAAGGAAAACGGCTCAGGCGCCCAACGCCATTGTTTATCCTTGAATAGAGGTACTTGCTCTACTTGTTTTAACAGATGATCAGTCATTGGGTTTGAACTTAACTAATGACTAGCCCTTGAGCAAGGACTTATAATTCTCTAATCCAAATATTTCTAAATTCTATAGGGTCTTTATGCCACTGTAGCATCAAAGGAGCTTTGCTCGGATGAGTCTTAGGGTAAGTTGTAGCTTTTTTATGCTTGGTGGGGCCTTGGAGTGATTGATTATTATGAATCACGACTCCATTATGAGTCACCGTAATACTTGCTGGTTCAAGTATAGTAGCTCCATCATATTTAGGTGCTTTAAATAGTATATGGTAGTACTGCCATTCACCTTGTGCTAAGGATGGGTTCACTCTTGGTGGGTATTGTCCGTAGATGGCTCCAGCCTGACCGTCAGCATAGGTTACGTTAGTATGGCTTTCTTGTACTTGTATTTCATAAGCACTCATCAGAAATACGCCACTATTACCACCCTTTTGTCCTTGGACTTTTCTGCCTGCTGGAATTCTCCACTCTATATATAGTTCACAGTCGGCATAAGATTTTTTAGTTTTATTATTACCTGTTGCTGAGGCTATCATGACTTCCTCTTGTACCACCCATTCTTTTGTCCACGCCGCTAGCATAGATGCTTTGCTACCATCAAATAAGATATCAGCATCTGCTGGAGCTTTTTTAAAGGCTAGTGGTGTCTCTGGGATGATTTGCTGCGGGTGCGGACGTTGCATGTCATGCACGTAGTAATCAGACCATGGTTGCTTATCTGTGGATTTTTGTGGAGCTCCTAAACAAAGATGAGTAGAGCTAACAACTAAAGTGAGTAATAATAATTTTTTCATGCATATAAATCACACTACACGACAAAAAATCAACGATAGGAAATCGATTTAAGAGTCATAAGTAAAACTTATTTAATCAAAAAATGATAATTAATAAAAGAATAAAAGTATTAGTAAGATTAGGGCAAAAAAAATCCTGCCTTAGCATGGTGCTAAAACAGGATTTTTAATAAAGTTAATAACAAGTATTAACCTTTTGCTTTCTCGTCGTTGAAGAGTTGGAAAGCGTCAGTTGGGTTGAGGTCGTTGTGTACAACACCTGCAACTGCTTTCATCATTGGGATTGGAGCTTCTGATTGGAAGATATTTCTTCCCATGTCCACGCCTGATGCACCACACTGAATAGCTTTGTAACAAAGCTCAAGAGCCTCAAGTTCTGGAAGTTTCTTACCACCTGCAATCACAACTGGTACTGGGCAACTTGCCACGACTTTTTCAAAACCTTCTGTGTAGTAAGTTTTAACGATACTTGCGCCGTTTTCTGCACATACACGTGAAGCAAGACCGAAGTAACGTGCGTCACGAGCCATGTCTTTACCTACAGCTGTTACACCCATTACTGGAATACCGTACTTGTTACCGATGTCTACCAAACGGCTAAAGTTAGCAATAGTGAGAGCTTCAGTTGCGTCATCACCAATAGCAAGCATAGCTGCCATAGCTGATACGTTCATTCTGATAGCTTCTTCTTCAGAAATAAGCACGTTGTGGTTCATTTCTGTGAGGATAGTCGTACCTGTGTCAGTACGTAAACATACTGGCTTAGTTGTTGTTGTAGGAATTGATGAACGGATCATACCACGGCAACCCATGATACAGTCAGCATATTCGATGATTGGAGCAATATTTAAATCGATACGCTCAAGACCTGAAGTAGCACCCATAAGGAAACCGTGGTCAAATGCAAGCATCACTGAACGTCCTGATTCTTGGTTAAAGATACGTGACATACGGTTTTTTAAACCCCAGTCAGTGTTGTTCATGCCTTTAAGGTAATAACCTTCTTTTTTCACTTCTTGACCAAGTCCGAAGTTACTGCCGTCTCTGATATCATCTAGATCTGCCATAATAATATAGTTTGTTTAAGTTAATAAGTTAAATGTATAGTGCTTGTTGAATTAAAGACTTGTAATATAGTCTCTTGCTGCTTGAAGCATGAGAGTTACAGAACAAGCTCCTGGATCAGGAAAACCAATAGATTTTTCACCTAGGCTTTTAGCTCTACCCATAGTTGCAAGCATGTCTTTACTAGCTTCTTTGCCGTCTTCTGCTGCTTGTGCAACAAGAACAATTGCTTCTTCT
>DGKB01000051.1 GCA_002386905.1 Akkermansiaceae bacterium UBA4581
CCTACATTCTTGTGCTTGAATAAGGTTCAAACACCCAACAATTAATAAATAATATAAATTTTTCATTTTTAAATGATAACTAGTTTGTTTTCGAGCGCGCTAGTCCATACGCTCATACTCGTAAAAATCATCTCTAAATCATATAGAGATATTAGGTAACTGGTACGCACCAATTCTAAGATGCGCTTTTACAGTAATAATTACTGCTTATATTATATACAGTGATTGGGGAGGAGGCGTTTCTATAAACGACTCATTCATACTAATAGATAGCTGGTAACTATCTGTGTGATAAATAGCACTTGCATTAATGACAAACTTCACCTTGGTTAGATTAGGGAATTTCTTCGGCTTCTCCTCTTTCGCGATTCGTTGATCTTGTTCGGGGCTATCGTCATTAAGTTCAGAGGCCACCTTACAAAAACAGCATGGTTTTTCACCACTGAAAGTATCTTGCAAACCTTGCTTAATAGAACCTGATTCTAAAGCATAAGTTGGAATCATATAAAGCCAACCTATGAACTGAATACCTGGAGCAATAGTTAGCTGTAGCAATACCAAGCTAACTACAGCTTTAAAAAATATAGATTTATAAACGGACGTGAAGCTCATCAGCACAGAAAAACTAGTCGTTTTATCTTACCTTGACAAGTATTTTTAAAAACTCTATTTTTTAAGTCATGAAATTAATAAAAGCCCTGCAAACATCTATTTATTTTATTTTATTTTTAATTTCATTTATTCATTTAGGTTTTGCTGAATCTAACACTCCTTCAAACAATCGATCTTTATCTCTATGGGTTGAAAATGATTCACCTTTTGAAAAAGATAAAGATTACACAAGTGGAGTTAGAATTGCTTACACTCAATCGCTCAATGAGTTAAATGATATTGCTCAATTACTTGAGCCTCTCACTTCCTTTTACGGCAAATCCGAACATCATTATATTGGTTACTCTCTAACTCAGATGCTATTCACTCCTGAGTCTACAACAAGTTACACTCAACCTGTAGATCAACGCCGCTACGCCGCATGGACAGCTGTTCAAATTGCACTCATTGGTCAAAGCTCTCATCACCAAAGCGTACTAGGTTTAACTCTAGGTGCTACTGGTTCAGTTGCCATGGGCGAAAAAATTCAAGATGTTATTCATGATGTCACGCAGTCTGCAAAATTCAATGGTTGGGACAATCAAATTCCTGGGGAAGCTACTCTAGGACTCAGTTGGTCTCATTTTCAGAATATTGAACTTAGTGATAGGTTATCTATGACTCCTGGGCTCATTTTGGAAGTTGGAAATTTCAAAACTCAAGCTATTACCAGTCTCGGGCTTCAATTTGAAATTTGGGGTGATTCCAACCCTTTTACCCTACCTTTTGTCAACTCAACCGGATTCATCGCTCCAGCTTCTACCCACAAAGGTCGTAGTCTTTCTTTATTCTCATACTTTTCTGAATACTTAGTGGCGTACGATGTGACACTTGATGGCTCATGGTTTCATAATAATGATACTGGCAATAAACGAGAGCCTTTTATTTTCAAAGGAACAGTTGGTCTCAAGTACCAAACTGATCACTGGTTAATTGCTTTGAGCTATGTAGAAACTACAGATGCCTACTCCACTCAAGATTTAACATCTAAAATGACTAATCTTAATATCAGTTATTCTTTTTAATTTTTATAGCAATTAAAGGCTCTCCACCCACTGCTGTAATGGCTCTTGCCCATCAAAAACATCAATTTCGATACGCAGGTAATACAATGAAACATCTAAATTGCTTGGTTTAGGAAACTTCACGGCATCTTTTTCTGTCATAATAATAGCATCAGCTCCTTGATCTGCAGCTAACTGTGCAATTTTATTAACCTCTCTTAGAGTGTATTCATGGTGATCAACAAACCTTCTTGTTGCTATGATATCAGCGCCGAGCTTTTCTAGCTTGTCTTCAAAGCTTTTTGGGTAGGCAATCCCACTTACTGCAACCACATGCTTATTTTGCAAATAACTAAGTGGTAATCTGCCATCACCGTGTGCTTCCTGCAAATATTGCTCACTATGAGAACTAGTCATGAGAATCGCACAAGGATTATAAGCACTCAGCTGCTTGTTGAGTTCTTCATGTACATGACCTCCAGACTTAGTGACTAATATATGCGTGGCTCGACATAGATGAGTTGCTGGCTCACGCAAAGTTCCACGTGGCAACATAAAACCTGTTCCATAAGGGTAATTAGAATCAACCAAAACGACATCAAAATCATGATGTAAATCTAAGTACTGCAAACCATCATCAAGTAACAACACATCAGACTTTAAATATTTAATCGCAAATTGAGCTGCTTTAGTTCTTTTTTTATCCACCAAAACTGCCACCCCCTCAAGATTTTTAGCTAACATATAAGGTTCATCACCTGCATATTTAGGACCTAAGTACACTTCGTTACCATCACTGACTATTTTAGGTAAATCTTCTTCACTGAGTCCTGTCTTTTCTATCCAGATAGTCTGCGGTTTTTTAAGCGCATGACTTTTGTAACCTCGACTAAGAATGGCGACTCTTTTACCTTGAGCCCTAAGTTGTTTTGCCAACATTTCAACTACAGGTGTTTTACCTGTACCTCCAGCTGTAATATTTCCAACACTAATAGTCAACACACCTGCAGACTGACTAGGCTTGATACGATGACGGTAGAGATAAAGACGAATTTTAACTCCCACATAAAAAATCCAAGATACTCCACGCAAAAAAATACAGAACAAACGAGCTCTCAAACCCTTAACTCGGCCAAAGATTACTTCGGTTGCCCAGAATTCAAATTGCTCAAGTTGCTCTTTCACTCTTATGATTAAGGTTTAATTCTTTTCTACTATGTATATCTAGAACCCTCTAATAAAAAGCAAGCTTAGTTTTGTATCAGACCTAAGATAACTTTTAATGCATTTGGCGCTTTATAATTGATCAGTGACTGCTTCATAAGACGCCATGCTTTAGCATCATCTTTCAATAATTCTTCAATAGCTAAACGTAGCAACATGGGGGTGTTAGCTAAGTGTCCAGCACCTATACGCTCGAGCAATTCTAAATTACCTTCTTCTTGACCGGGCACTAAATCGCAAACCAACATAGGACACTGAGCAGCTATAGCTTCGTGTACCGTAGCTCCACCTGCCTTCGCTAACACTAAGTGATGTTTGCTCATTAACTCTGGTACTTTTTTACTCCATGTTTTTAACTTAACCTGACCTGGATGCTCTTTTTTGAAGGCTTCGCATGCCTTGTAAAGCTTCTTAAAATTCTCACCTAAAACCATAGTCAGGTTAATAGGCACACCTACATCGAGAGAAAAGATTGCCTCACACAAAGCCAACGACTCTCGCTCATTCCTATTAGCAAAAAATAATATGTCAAATGACTCTATGGGAGCCTGCCAAGATAGTGGAGTTAATTGAAAAAACTTGTCCGATACAGGAAACCCTGTGACACATATATGATCAACCTTAGTTGTACTAATATTAATCCTACGTGCTGTATATTTATCCGTAACTAACAATGTATCCTGCTTTGCCTTAAGCCAAGTATTATTAATATGTAGGGAGTCTGTAATAAGCGTATGTACTAGAATTTTTTCTGGATATTTCCTGCGAACTTTTTGTAACCAATAAGCATAAATAGGATAAGTACTAATCACTACGACTTGCTGACCTTGTTCTAAATCTTCAATAACTTTACTTCTTAAATTCCGCTTGATTTTTTTTATTCCTGGAAACCAAAGATGAGATAAATGGAATTGCTCAGTAATATTGTACATCCTTTTCCAAATAAAAGGCGTATAAATAGTAGCAAAACGATACAGCTTATTCATTACCCAGGTAAGCTTAGGGGCAGCCTCTGCGCAAGGGTCTAAATGTATAATTCTAGATCCAACACCCTTTTTAGATAAACCTAAAGCCAAGTTTTTAGCTGCAGTTGTATGCCCATGCCCAAAGCTCGCGCTTAGACAATAAATAACAGGCTTAGTAGACATGTTTTATTAAATAGCAACGCTTTTGTATCTACTCAGGAGCTGGAAACTTAATGTTTTCAGCTTTGATAGGCTCGGCCCGTTCTTTAGGCTCCACATTTTTCAAACCCTCTATCCAACCATTCACATTATCTCCCACATCTTTGGTAGTGATAAAGAGCATGAATCCAATAAGCAATAAGGCGCAAAAACTTTGAATAGGTTCGAGAACTTTAGCACTAACTGGCTTTCTTCTAATAATTTGTAGAAACGCCAAAATAATATGTCCACCATCAAGCACAGGTAATGGCAAGAGATTAAAAATCATTAAATTAACATTAATCACCACCATGAAACTTAGAATAAAACGCCAACCATCTGGAGATTGCAAAATACTAGCTAAATCACCAACAATTCCAACAGGCCCAGAAAAATGCTGAACAGACATGTGGTTATTTTTGTTTGAGATAACTTGCATACTCTTAAATATCATTAAAAAACCATTTTTTAATTGTTCAGTAATACCAGGATATACTAACCCTCTAGTTATATAATTTTCCCAAGTAATCCCAACCATAGGGGTCTCTATAGCTTCTGGGTAAATAGGCTTCTGAGCTGCAATAGTTGTGCTTAAGATTTGCTCACCACGCTTATAACCTAAGCTTAGCGGTACTTTATCCTTGGCATCTAATTGCTGCTGATAATGAGTGTTCAACTTATTTGTAAACAAAGAAAAGTTATAAATTGCCTCTCCATCTATAGACACTATCTCATCGCCTGCCTTCAAACCTGCTAATTGGGCAGGGCTGTTATTTTGATTCACTGTGGCAATAACTAATGGTTGGGCAGGGGCAACCCCCACCTGTCTGACACCACTGCGTTGATACCAAGCCTTCTCTTCAAATGTAGCGTCCGCGAATAATGTGAGTTGTTTATCTCCACGTTGCACGAGGAATTTCGTCTGCTTTTCCACACCTAGCACAATTAGCTCCCTTACTGAATTAAGCGACCCAAAGAAGCCTTCGACAACAGTATCATCAATCTCTAATATATTATCACCTGCTTGCAACCCTGCTTTAGCCGCTGGCGACCCCTCCTGCACGTATCCAATTCTTGTCTCTTTATATAAAGCATCTGGCTTACCACAAAAAAATACAATCACTGCAAACAATACAGCTGTAAAGAAACTAAATAACGGACCGGCAAAGGCCACAATAATTTTATCAATTGGGCTAATTTCTGGCAACTTTTCCTTGCTCACACCGTCCACAGATCCTTCAATAGTCTCCATGCTCGCCATCTGTGGCAGAGACACAAACCCCCCAAAAGGAATTGGTGCTAGTCCATACTGTACGCCATCTACTGTTTTTTTCCAAAACGGCTTACCAAATCCAATCTGAAATCTATCTACATAGAGCCCCCTCCAACGCGCAGCCAAAAAATGACCTAGTTCATGCGTAAATATAATAAAACTGAAAAGAAAAAGAACTAATAATATGCTGATGATAATCATAATCAAATATTATTTTCTAGCGCCACCTCGCCCTACTTTTGCGTTGGACGTTTTTTCATAGCGCCCCTTAATCGCTATCACCACCGAATCGCAACGTGATGATTTTTCTGAAAGTGGTGCTTTTTCAATAGCAACACTAAAGCCACA
Source organism: Akkermansiaceae bacterium UBA4581 (assembly GCA_002386905.1). Taxonomy (GTDB): domain Bacteria; phylum Verrucomicrobiota; class Verrucomicrobiia; order Verrucomicrobiales; family Akkermansiaceae; genus UBA4581. The sequence continues at coordinate 5,664 of DGKB01000051.1, forward strand.
TCGTTGTAGTACTTTAGTTAAATTTTTATCTACACGAGGCACTAAAATCGCCAGAATACCACCTCCAATGAGTCTGTCAGATATTACTTGTAATAAACTCTCATCTTCAACTTCAAAATAATTATCAAACGTTTCAATCGCATGATAATCAATCACTACCGCATGATACTTAGGCTGTGATGGTTGAGCCAGAGCTTGGAAAATATTCTTATTAGGATTAAGTAGCTCCACTCTAGGGTCTGTATTAATTACAGAATCAGACAAAAACCTACCATGCCAATCTACTAAATCTTGACTTGGTTCATAGATAAACCAACGCCCTCCTTTTTGGGGCAAGAATTTACCAACAGCAGCTACAGCGTTACCTAACCCTAAGCCTAAAAAAAAGACCTTAGGTTGCTTTGCTTGAGTAATCGGAGCGCAAGCTAGCTCAGCTAAAACTTGAGCTGTTTTATTTGAAAAAGTAGAAGCCACATTATTTAAATTTGTTTTTAAATAGTAAGCTCCATCATGCTCATGCAAAAACAAATCACGACCATTAATCATTGGCGCTTGAGCTAATTGAGTAACTGGTTTCATAATAAAATTAATAATTAAAGTCACTATCCAAGTTAAGCCATTAAAAATACTAGCTTTCTTGCATATGGACCCAAGGTATAAGTCAATTTATACATTGTCAATTTTTGATTATCTATTTATGTTCCCATTCATAAGAATAATAGAAATATTTAAAACCTTTTAATGATGAGCACTTTATTTGAAAAAATTATCAGCCGTGAAATTCCCGCTGACATTATTTACGAAGATGATATTTGTATCTGCTTTAGAGATATTGAGCCTCAAGCACCTACCCACTTACTGCTAGTCCCTAAAAAAGTCATTACAGGCATAGGCGTAGCTCATAGCGAAGATCAAAAAATCCTAGGGCATTTAATGATTACTATTGCTAAGATAGCTGAACAGCAAGGATTTAATAGCAACGGCTTTAGGGTGATCATCAATCATGGCATTGATGGAGGGCAAACTGTGGATCACCTACACCTACACTTACTCGCAGGTCGCGCGCTTAACTGGCCTCCTGGTTAAGCCAAATTAATTAACTAGACTATTGATAATCTTACATGCGCAACTACTTTTTTCATCATCTTTCTTTAGGATTCAGGCTTGTTTTAGGTCTGATTATGCTGGCTTGCATCTATTTAGCGCTCACCCTACCTTACTCTGGCAACATCAATATCACCAAACAAGGCGAAACATTCTGGAAAGCACAACTGGCTAGTCACCCTTACCTTAAAAACGACCTGAACCAACAGCTCGCAGAGCAACATTACGGGCAAGCTATTAAAGCTGCTAACTCAGGGCAAGAGCACCTCATCGAAGAATTCTTATATCAAGCTAGAAAATACAGCCAAGAAACTACCCTTACTCATAAAATTAATGCTTGGATAGCTTATCGACATATCAGCCAATGGCTCAATCCTAATTATCTAAACGATAAAATCATTTACCAAGTAACTTCGGGAGACAGCCTGGGCAAGATAGCATCTACACATAACACCACGCTCCGCAATCTTTACTATCTCAATAACATGTCTAACTTCAACCTCTATGCAGGTAGCAAGTTAGTGATTAAGCCTCTCAATTATAATATCGTTGTGAACCTTAAGGAAAGCTCTCTATCCCTCTATGATGAAGATAAGTTTCTCTGTTCTTTTCCTGTGGAAATTATTCGTGAACGAACACATCTAAAAACTAAGAGAGCTTATAAAATTGGACAATTTCTAGCTCAAAAAGATAGCAATAATTATAATTTACAACAACAAGGATATTTAGAATCTTACAAGCGCTTTAGAATCAAAAGTATTCAACTTGACATTTCTGACAGCCGATTTAAAAACTCTCAAACTAAGATTGACGGTATCTACCTTAATCCTCTAGATATGGAAGACTTGTCTCTACTACTCAGAGAGGGTAATACTATTACCTTTATTTAATTTTTCAGCTATGTCATCACTACCTATTATTTGTAAAATAACACCTTGGTTTCTCCTGCGTATCGGAGGCATCACAGCTCTACTCGCTATTTTTGCGGTAGCTTTCTATATTGATGGCACTAAAAAGTACAAAGAAAAAAACTGGGAATACTATGCTTACCAACCGTTTAAGCTTGCAGGTGAAAAATATAACGAACTTATTCAAAACGACAATATAACTACTCAAGAATGGAAAACATGGATTGATTCTCAACCACCTGTATGGCCAAAAGAAGGCTATGCCGTGATCAGCGAGCAAGCTGATCTCAATGCCAAGTGGCCCACTATTCTCTACCAATTAGCTGACAACACCAACCAAACCTACCAAAAAATTCCTGCATGGAAACTCTGGGAGACTTATTCTGCAGACTATCCTTTTCAAGCTAGCCATGAGCCAGACCACGCGTACACTCAAAAACAAATTGAAACTCAAATAACCTGTTTTTACGTCTGTTTAGTGCTAGTTGCTTTAGGTATTATTGCCACCTTAATTTTAAGCAAGCAGACATTGAGTATTAATGCTAATGGTGACCTAACCTTTGCTCATTTAACTATTCCTCAAGAGCAATGGCTAGAGTTACATGATCAAAAATGGGCAACGAAAGGTATCGCTTACCTACACTACATAAACACTCACAAGAAAACCAAAAAACTACGTATAGACGGCTTTATTTATGGTGGTTTTGATGACACTAAACAAGTCTCTTGCGAAAACCTCGTAAGCTACATCCAAAAAAATATTAAAAAAAATAAAAAATAGACTTGGCAAGTTAGCTGAAAAAGGTTTCTTTGGGGAAGAACAAGGTTAGCAATAACCTCCATTCACTTAAAATTAATTTAATTATTATGTCTGACATCCAAAACAAAGTTACTAGTATTATCGTCGAGCAACTTGACGTAAATGAAGATCAAGTTACACTCGAAGCAAAATTCATCGAAGACTTAGGTGCTGATTCACTCGACGTGGTTGAGCTTGTAATGGCTTTTGAAGAAGAATTCGATATCGAAGTTCCAGAAGAAGACGCAGAAAAACTTCTCAGCGTAGGTGACGTAGTTACTTACATCGAAGAAGCTTCTTAATTATAAGAATATTTTTTGTTAAAAAGCCCACAAAGTTTTTTCTTTGTGGGCTTTTTCTTACCCTTTTTGAAAGTGATTTTATTTAACTAAACTTTTATTAACCTAAAACACGACTTGCTTACGCTCTTCATTTGACAACCTCCACCTCAGACTGCTAAAATCACATTTCTAACTAATTGCAATGGAACTCAGCGAACATATCACCTACACTTTAGAGAAAACAAAAATTCTCAAACAAGTCGATCGTCAAATCGACACTTTTGGTAGCACAAACTTTAACTTTATTCTTATCACCCCACTCATGGATGAAGTCAACCAAATCAGAGTTCGCGAAGGGCAAGTCATCGCACAAAAACCGCAAATCATCAAACCCAACCCAAGCATCGACCTAGAAGGATTTAGCCCAGACGCCCACGAATTCCTAGATGCTATCAAAAAACAACTCAAAGACGTCAGCTTTCTCCAATACGGATTTAATATTCAATGTAATAACCTAGTCGAATCTATTGTTAATGAAAGCTTAGACACCGTCAGCAACAAAATTCTCACAGAGCAACAAGCCAAAGATAATCCCCTAACAACTGTCATTCAAGGTGTAGATGAAAACTGGGAGTTTTGTCTGTTGCATTTTAGTATGCAGCTCTGCTCAAGTTCTTATAATGTCAACCAATTTGACCTTAAGAGACGAGGACTCATCTAAATATCATGCCATATTTAGCCCGTTTTATCTACGAACTACTCCTAGCACTTAGCTTACCTATAGCTGCGACTGGTTGGGTACAAAAAATGTACCAACGTAACGGCATTGGCACTGGTATTAAACAGCGCTTTGGCTTCTACGACCAATTAGCTGACTCAGCCAACAAAGGTGGCATTTATATTCATGCAGTTAGCGTAGGAGAGGCGCAAATCGCTCTCAAACTCATCACAGAGCTTACAAACGATACTCGAGCACCGCGTAAACAATTACAAAGTAATTTTGGACAGGAACGTAGTGACGTGCTTGCGCAGCAAGTGACGAGTAGTCATCAATCTGAGGAAGAGCTCGCTCTAAATAAGGCTAAAAGTAACCCAAGTCTAACTTCCCAAAATGAGTTGAAGCTTGTGCAACAAGCGGTTGTAAATGAGCGCAACTATTTTACCCTAGCTGTGACTACCTCAACAGCATGGCATTTAGCCAATGATACGATAAAAAACAGCTCCAGTTTAGCGGCTAAAGTGACTCTCATTTATGCCCCATTTGATTTTAGCGTACTTACCAGAAATGTTTTACAACGATTTAAACCTAGACAGTTGATTCTTATAGAGTCTGAACTCTGGCCTAACTTGATGTATACCGCGAAAAAGCTTAACATCCCAGTTAAGCTCATCAATGCTAGATTATCTGATCGATCATTTGGACGCATGCTTAAATGGAAACAGCTAATCAATAAAATAGGGTTAACCCCACACTGGATGAGCCTTAAGCAAATCTCTGTGAGCTTTGAGCGTGACCTCCTGCGTTGGCAACAATTAGGATTCAAACCAGAGCAACTCCACCTCACTGGCAATATCAAATATGACAACACCCCAACTATAACTAAAGCCGAGGAAGAGCTCGATTCAGATCAGACTAAAAGCAACCCCTCTCTAAATTCTGAAAATGAGCTGAAGCTTGCGCAGCAAGCAGTTTTAGATGAGAGCGAGCCTATGACGAAGAACCGTGGAGCACAGTGTATAACAAATGATACTCGAGCACCACGTCAGTCTGAGGAAGAGGTCGCTATCACTAAAAGCAACCATTTAAGTCAGCATTTCACTATTACTGCAGTCAGTACTCACGCTGATGAAGAGCTATTACTCATGGCTTTTATTGCAGAACTACGTGAGGAACTCGCCGCTGAGGCTGAGGAAGAACAAACTCAAACACCAAAGCTGGAATTCATCATTATTCCACGTCATGTTGAGCGTTGCCCTGATATTATTGAACATCTTGCTAAATATGATTTTGAGCTCAATCGTGACTATCAATTGATTGATCAAACAGGTCAAGTAGCTCAATGGCTAGAGCAGAGCGATCTCGCCATTATTGGCAAAAGTTTCCTCAAAAAAGGTGGGCAAAACCCCATCGAACCACTGCAACACAACGTACCTGTTATTTGTGGTCCTTACATGAGTAATTTTGAACCTCTCATCTCTGAGCTCAAAGAAGCCAATGCCATTAGTTACTGTAGTGAACTACCCCAATCAGAGAACCACGAGCTCGCCGACATGCATGAACAAGTCAGACGCTCAATCAAGCAACACATTAGCTACCCACAAATAGCACAGCGACAACTCCAAGCCGCCCATAAAATCCTCACCCATCACCAAGGCGCCACAGCAAAAGCTGCCGCTTTAATTGAAAGTTGATAGTGGAGAATGGAGAATTGTAAGCTAAGCATAGCATAAACTGGCTGCCTAGCTCTTAGCGATTTAAGCTATTTGAGTGAGTTATAAGAAGCTCACGCCAAGCCGCAAAGGCGCAAATTTCTCTCCAAGATTTGACTATTCTAATTTCTTTGCTACATTTGGATAGCCATGATTTATATAGCTATAATATTACTATTATCAGGAGTGCTTTTTATTATTCTGGCTCATTGTTGGTTTATAGTTAATACAAAAGAAGAACACTATGACTCTATGGGGGCAGCTATTAATTTTGATCAACCTTTTAGTCTAGGCTCTATACTACTATCAATAGGATTGTTCCTTGCTGGTTTATTACAGTGGTACTGGTGTGTATTACTATGTATTAGCCTTATAATATTTGGTAATTTCTATAAATGGCTAATATTAGATAAAATAATTGAACTATTTAGAGTTCATAATTCTACAAAGAAGTCTAAGCAGAATTAATTTTTCAAACAGCTTTTATAAAACGAGGAGTAGCAGGTGCTTAAGCGCTTTGCCGAAGAACCGCAGAGCTTAGTATTAAGCTATTCGAGTGAGTTATAAGAAGCTCACGCTAAGCCGCAAAGACGCAAAAAATTACTGAGCGCGTTAATGCCTCTATAATTATAAAGTGCAGCAAAAGATAAGCGCTTTGCAGAAGAACCGCAGAGCTTAGTATTAAGCTATTCGAGTGAGTTATAAAAACATCACGCCAAGCCGCAAAGGTCCAAAGAATTACTGAGAGCAGTAATGCCTCTATAGTTATTAAGTGCAGCAAAAGATAAGCGCTTTGCCGAAGAACCGCAGAGCACAATGAAGCCTATGTGAAATAAGCTAAGTCATGGCAGTTTTATTGCCATGACGGTTTTGACTCGCCCGCTTCTAACCGAAGCGTCTCTCGCCCTAAAGGGCTGTCGCTTTGCTCCAGTCTTATCAGCTCCCTATCGGTCGCTGATTTGGATGAAAAAAGGTGGCGCAGGATTATTTTGAGGGTGAGTGCAGACAAACCTGCTCGACTGCAAAAAAATAAAGCTTGGCGAGCTTCAAAGTTAAGTAATATTCACCGCTCAATAAAATGAATTATTTTAGGTGAGTAAGAGGCTTGACGAATGACCGTGGAGCACAGTGTAGATAGAGCTACTCGAGCACCACGACAGCATGAGAAGAGCCTCTTAATCCCTAAAAGAAACGTTTTATTTTACGGTTTTGATGACTTCGTGGAGGTTAGCCTGCCACTGGGTAGCCGCCTCTTGTGGCTTCTCTAGGAGGTCAGCACTAAGCAATGCTGAGTTGAGCAAATCTTTGGCTAGGAGTTTGGCTAGTTTTGGATTGCTTTCTTTGACTTCGTAGAGACCTTTGATGAGGGCGTGAGAGGTGTTGATTTCAAAATCTACCTTGCTCTCTGGCACAGGTTGACCCATGGCTTTCATCATTGATTTAATTTGAGGCGTTGGTGAGTCTTTGCCTGGATAAGCAGCCACAGGGCTACCCACAAGGCGCTCTGAGATATTCACCTCACCGACTAAATCTTTGAGGCTCTTACTTAACCATGTTACTAGGTCCTCTGCTTTGGCTTTGGCTAGCTTAGACTTACTTTGATCGGCTTCGACTTCGACATCACCTGTAGCGGCAGAAATGAGCTGGCAACCTGCGTATTCATGGATGTTGTCGAGGAGGTATTCGTCTATGGCATCTGTAAAGAATACAACTTCGATGCCTTTTTGTTTAAAGGCTTCGAGGAAGGGGCTGTTTTCAACGCTATCACGGCTAGTGCCTGTGAGATAATAGAGCTTTTTCTTTTCCTGTTGTTCGCTGGTTTGGCGGTCGATAACTTCGGCAAAATGGCTGAGTTGACCTGGCTCTGTCATGGTTGTTTCAAAACGCATGAGCCCGATGAGTGATTCCTTGTGATCAAAACTAGTAGCTATACCCTCCTTGAGGAAACGTTGGAAGCTAGAATAGAAAGCATCGTATTTCTCGATGTCATCTTTCTTGATTTTCTCGAGGAATTTAATAACACGCTTAGTCACTAACTTGTTGAGCTTCTGAATCAATCCATGATCTTGGAGGGTTTCACGTGAGATATTAAGTGGTAAATCCTCACAGTCAACAACACCACGTAAGAAGCGTAACCAATCAGGTAAGAGGTTCGCAGGTTCAGCATCAATAAGTACTTTTTTGCAGTAGAGTGATACCCCAGGTTTCATCTGAGACATACCAAATTGCTCTGGGTTTTCCTCTGGTAGAAAAAGTAGGGTGTTAATTGAGAGTGGAGCATCCGCACTAAAGTGTAGGTAAGCTCTAGCGTCTGTATGCGTGTGAGCAATGAATTTGTAAAACTCTTGGTAATCTTCTTCCTTAAGTGACGATTTAGACTGCAACCAAATCGCTTCGACTTGATTGATGCGTTCTTCATTAAGCTCGATTGGGAAACCGATAAAATTAGAGTAACGCTTGAGCAATTCATCAATGCGAGCTTTCTCACTAAACTCTTGAGTATCTTCTTTAAGATGTAAAATAATCGTACAGCCAATTTCTGCGTTATCATCCTCTGTAATCTCATAACCTGTCACTCCATCACTAGTCCAACGATAACCAGTCGAACCTTCTATACTGCTACGAGTTAGCACCTCAACCTTGTCAGCCACCATAAATGCTGAATAGAAGCCAACCCCAAATTGGCCAATCATTTCTGGTGATTTATCTTTTTGCTCTTTAATAGACTCCAGCAGCTGCTTGGTGCCTGAATGAGCAATCGTACCTAGGTTTTTGATGAGCTCTTCTTCTGTCATTCCAATCCCTCTATCTTGGATAGTGAGTGTTTTAGCTTCGTTGTCAGCTTTAATGTTAATGACTAAATCATCTGCCGCTACTTGACCATCACCTTGGGTTAGCTGTTTAAAACGGCGTTTCTCAGAGGCGTCAGAAGCATTTGAGACTAACTCACGTAAAAATACTTCTTGATTAGAGTACAATGAGTGAATCACTATTTCTAACAGACGTTGAACTTCGGTTTCAAATGGTTTTACTTGACTCATAATTTAATTATTAAAGATTTGATGATTGGGCGTTTATCCTCTCTGCAATTAGAGGGCTTTTATTAACGCAGTTTAATTATAGCGTCAATAATTTTTAAATTGTCTAAGCGGCAGCCTATTCTAAGCTTTTTTAAACATGCCTCTTGATATCCAGCAATAGAACCCTCCAGAATAAAGAGTGAGCGCTAAACTTAGCCATATTCCAACTTCAAAATATAAGCTTAAGCTATCCAAATTATAAGCCAATTGAACTAGACCTAAAATAAGTGTGAGCATTTGTATGGTTGTTTTATATTTGCCAGATTTATCTGCCGCCATGACAACGCCTTGGCTCATGGCGAGTTGACGAATACCTGTGACCAGCAGCTCTCTAGTCATAATAATAATCGTAATCCATACAGGAACTAAACCTAAAAAACTAAAAAACACAAAAACAGCTAATACTAAAACTTTGTCCGCAAGCGGGTCTAATAGAGCTCCAAGAGCGCTCTCTTGATTAAGCTTTCTAGCAAGATATCCGTCCAACCAATCACTTATCGCTGCTAGAATAAAAGCAAAGAAAGCCACTATAAAATGCGAAGCGTCCAAACTCCAAACAACTACTACTGTCAATACCAGTCTAAATAAAGTAATGTAATTGGCTATCATAAGTATAAATGAGAGATATTGTCTTGATTTAAGTTATCTATATCTCTATGAAGCTTTAACTTTTTTAAAAACTATGCAAGACAAATCTACTCACAAAAACGACTTCGGACTTATAGGCCTCGCCGTCATGGGGCAAAACCTCATTCTCAATGTCGAAAGCCGTGGTTTCAAAACAGCCGTTTACAATCGTACTTACAGTGTCACTGAAAAATTCGTAAGTCAACACCCTGACAAACAGCTCCAAGGTTTCGAAGAGTTGTCTGATTTTGTGCAAAGCCTCGAACGCCCACGTAAAGTCATGATTATGGTCAAAGCAGGCCCTGCTGTAGACGTCGTCATCGAAAAACTTATCCCTTTACTCGAAGAAGGAGACCTCATTATTGATGGAGGTAACAGTCTCTACACAGACACTGAGCGTCGCAGTCAAGAGCTAGGAGGCAAAGGCTTGCTCTTTGTAGGTTCAGGTGTATCAGGCGGCGAAGAGGGCGCACTCAAAGGCCCTTCAATCATGCCAGGTGGCCCTACCTCAAGCTGGAAAGTAGTTCAACCAATTTTTGAAGCTATCTCTGCAAAAGTAGATGGTGAGCCCTGTGTGACTCACATCGGCAAAGGCGGCGCAGGCCACTATGTAAAAATGATTCACAATGGCATTGAGTATGGCGACATGCAGCTCATCTGTGAAGCCTACGCTCTGTTTAAAGCCGCAGGATTCACGACTGACGAAATGGCGACTATTTTTGATGACTGGAATAACAGTGAGCTCGAGTCATACCTCATTCAAATAACTGCTAAAATCTTTGAAATTCAAGACCCAGAAACCAATCAGCCTCTCATCGACGTGATCATGGATAAGGCCGGTCAAAAAGGCACAGGTCAATGGACTCTCATTAACGGTGCTGAAAACGCAGTCGTTATTTCAACCATCAACGCTGCTGTTGAAGCTCGTATCTTATCAAGCCTCAAAGCACAGCGTGTGATTGCAGTTAACGAACTACAAGGACCTAGCGAATTCAACAGCGATTGGGACAAAGCAACGTTCGTTGCCAAAGTCAAAAAAGCTCTCTTTGCCTCAAAAATCATTTCTTACGCTCAAGGTCTCGACCTTATTAAGACCATGGGTGAAGCCAAGCAATGGGATCTCAATCTCGGCAATATTGCCAAAATATGGCGTGGTGGCTGTATCATTAGAGCTGCTTTCCTCAATGATATCACCAAAGCTTACCAAGGTAATCCAGAGCTAAGTAACCTTATGCTCGATCCTTATTTCAAAGACATCCTCAACGACTCACAACAAGCATGGCGCGAAGTTGTAGCTCTAGGAGTCTCACAAGGTATTGCGATTCCAGCATTCTCAGCTTCTCTCTCTTACTACGATAGTTATCGTAATGATAGATTGCCAGCTAACTTACTCCAAGCACAGCGTGACTTCTTTGGTGCTCACACTTATGAGCGTACTGATAAGCCTGCTGGGGAGTGGTTTCATACTGACTGGCCAGAAGTCATCGACTAATTTTAAACGCTTATCTAGAATCATTTTTAGATTTAAAATAGCGGTTCGGAACTTTTGCGGTGCTCGAGTAACTTATTTACACTGCGCTCCACATTTCCTCACCCACTATTTTAAACTCTAAAACCGCTACATCTAAAGATGCAGCTTTGATTGCTAGCTAAACATTTAAAAAATCATTTATTAAAAAATGATTAAACTCCTGCTAATTTAACGATTAGCGGGAGTTTTTTATTTAAGGGTTCTTGATATTTTACGTTGAAAAATATAATATATTTTAAGTGTACTTTTTTTGCATACAATGAGCTCAATTATTTCAAACTTATTACAACAATATATAAAGTTTTTGATTAAATACAAAACGGTATTTATCATTTTTGGTATTTTTTACTTCTTAACGCTTGGCTTACATGTTTATGAAAATAGTTCTTTTAAACCAACTAATACTCCTAATAAGGAAGATATCTTAGCATACTCAAAAGGGCGTATCATTTATCAAAATAAAGATTTAAGTATTGGAATCATCATCAATATGGATTCCAAAAAACGCACTCTTGGCATACCCTTATTTCTGAGTAAAACAGACTACAAACTTCCCTACCCCTTAGAAATCCATGCTAGAAGCACCAACTTCAAATACACTTCTATTAATATAGAAAGCCTTAGAATCAGCTCTATGAAAGAAGCTAGAAAGAAGTTTTCAACTGATATTAAGGGTTCAGAAAACTCTCTAACTCAAATTTTTTCTCCTATAACTACATACTCTTTTTATATCAAAGAAAAAAGCAGACTCATTAATAATTGTAGCTTAGTCGTACCTGAATTTATTACAGAGAGAAAACAAAAACAAAACTTCATACTAGATATGGAATTAACTGTTTTTTCAAAAGATAAAGCACCTCAACAAATTAAGATCCAAGAAGAAATTAGCTATAATAAAACAAGTAAACTTATTGCCAATATCTGGCCTATTTACCATATGTTATTTAGGAGCTAATAGAAAACTCATAACTTCAAATTTTCATACACCTAAACATGTTTTTTAAACTACAACAAAACTATCACAAGTAAATAAGTTGCAGTCATAGATATTTTTAGTTAGAAAAAGTGATGACCAAAAAGGAACGAGCCCATTATATAGCCACCAAATTAGAGGAGCTCTACCCCGATCCACCGGTACCTCTCGATCATAGCAATCACTTTACCCTGCTTGTCGCTGTCCTCTTATCAGCGCAATGTACTGATGAACGAGTGAATAAAATCACGCCTACTTTATTTGCGCTCGCTGACAATGCTACTGACATGATTAAGCTCAGCATCGAGGAAATTGATGCTATTGTGCGCCCCTGTGGGCTAGCCCCACGCAAAGCATCAGCTATCTATAACCTCTCTCACATCCTCGTCGACAAACACAACGGCGAAGTGCCAGCCAATTTTCCCGACTTAGAAGAGCTCCCCGGAGTCGGACACAAAACTGCGAGCGTTGTCATGTCACAAGCCTTTGGCATTCCTGCCTTTGCCGTAGACACCCATATCCACAGACTCGCGCAACGCTGGGGACTCACCAATGGTCAGAATGTGCAACAAACCGAGAAAGACCTCAAACGCCTCTTCCCAAAAGAAATCTGGAACGACATCCACATTCAAATTATCTACTACGGACGCGAATACTGCCAAGCCCGCAGCTGTATGGGCATAGGTTGCCCCATCTGCACCACCCTCTACCCCAACCGCAAACGCCCCTTCCAACATAAAAAAGCGTAAAAGAGCTTAATTAAAGTTTGTTTTTTGCGAAAAATAAACTTCTAAAGCTTTTTTTAATTTAATTAAAATATTTATTGCAGTAAAATAATTTAGTTATGTTAAAATATATTTTCTATAGTTTTATTTATTTAGTGTCAAATGTATCATTAATGGCTAATGATACCGATGTTCTAACGCCTCCTGAAATATGGGCAGATTACGACCCTACAGTTGAACCTCTTGACGAGGAAATCATCAAGAGCTGGGAAGAAGACGGAATCGTTTACAAAGAAGTTTATTTTAATGGGGAAAAACTCGACGGCAAATATGTTCGTATTTATGCGATTTATTCCGCTCCAAAGAAAGGATTCAACCTGCCAGCTATTCTGCATATTCACGGTGGAGGACAGACCGCAAATGCTCGTTGGGCAAAAGAATTTGCTAAGCGTGGTTATGCCTTTTTAACTATAAATTGGGGTGGAGAGTGGACAAACCGTAAACGCTATACCCTGTGGAATAATTATCCTAATGGTGATCATAAAAAACGATTTAAAAGGAACGTTACTCTACCAAGCCCTCGTGCAGACAGTTATTATCTATGGACACAAGCATCACGCCGAGCATTAACTTATTTATGTGCTCAAAAAGAAGTTAATACAGATAAAATTGGTGCATTTGGTGTGTCCATAGGTGGATCAATCATGTGGAATATGGCGTTTGATAACCGTATCAAAGCTGGATGCGCTATCTATGGAGTAGGTATGAATACCTACCGTTTTATGGACCCACGATTCGCCATTAAACACCCCAATCATATTCCATCTGCAAATGATTTACGTTGGCGTCAATCAATGGCTCCCGAAGCATATGCTCCTTATGTAAAATTTCCCATGCTCTATATGAGTTCTACCAATGATCATCACGGTAATATGGATCGTTCTGAACAAGTTTTTGCAATGATGAAAGAAGGTGTTCCTATTGCACGAGCTCAAACGCCACGTTTTAGACATCATATTGGTGCTGATTTCACAGAAAATTTACCGCGATGGATGGATTACCATTTAAAAGGCAAAGGCAATTGGCCTGCTAATCCCGAAACATTGATTACAAAAGGCTCCAACAATGCACCTATTTTTTCTTTGATTCCCGATCAAATAGATCAAATAGAAAAAGTGCAAATCTACTATGCTCTTGAAAACCCATTTGCGGTTAATCGCCACTGGCGTGATGGTGTCGTAATGAAAAAAGCAAACAGCTATATTGCTGAGGTTCCAATTATGAATGAGGATGAATACCTATTCGCCTACGCTAATATCACTTATAAATCAGGTGTGGTGCTTTCGAGTAAACTAGAAGCAATCATCCCAGCACAAATTGGAGCAAAGGCCACTATTTTAGAACCCAATCGCACCATTTATTATGGCGAAGAAGGACTAGCTGGTTGGGTTTGTGCGTCACCTGGAACCGACCCTATACCAGAACTCATTGAACATCCTCTAAAAGTCACTATTGGTCCAGACGGCAAACAAGGATTCACTTTTGACCGTAACCGGCCTATATGGACTTTTGCTCCTGGAGATCCTGAATACCGTGCTCCAAAAGGGGCGTCATTGCAATTTGATATTAAAACAACTACTGGAGAAGATTTTGTAGTAAAGCTACACAAGAATTATCGAGTTTCTGAAGCTAAAACATACTCAACAGCTGTAACTCTTTCAGGTAATAAAGGGTGGCAAACGGTTACTCTTAAAGCGAATGATTTTAAAGAAAATAAAAAGGGAGATTTACTAGGAGAATCAATTAACGAAGTGAACACCTTAGAGCTAGCTCCTAGCAAAGGTGGAAAATGGCAGGATAAAAAGATTATTTTTCGCAACTTTCGTTGGATTGGAGGAACTTATGTTCCACACGTTCACTCGTATCGTAATAATAACAATCTAAAAAACATCAAAGTTATCAGCAGTGATGATGCCAATAACCTTGTAGATCATGAGGCATTAAAAGATGAAAAAAAATAGATCCAATAATTGAGAATGTAGCATTCAACTCGGAAAATATATACAAGCTAATTGAAAGTGGATTTAAATAGTTAAGTTCTATAGCTCAACTACGGTTTTGAGAATTAAAATGCGCTTACCTCAAAACTGTAGCAAAGTAATAAATGGGCTGACGCTTACGTAGTAAGCAGTTTTTGTTGAAATAGTGCTTTAACGAAGAACGTGGCGCGCAGTGAATTAAAACATTCATTAGCACCACGGCAGTCTGAGGCAAAGCGCTAGTTCACAAAAAGCAGCCATTTACCTAATTTAGGTTTAAGAGTGTCTAGCTTTGGATAATTAAGCCGTTTGCAGCAGAACCGCAGAGCACGAAAAATAAGCTAACGCTTACACAGTAAGCAGTTTTTGTTGAAATAGCGCTTTAACGAAGAACGTGGCGCGCAGTGAATTAAAACATTCATTAGCACCACGGCAGTCTGAGGCAAAGCGCTAGTTCACAAAAAGCAGCCATTTACCTAATTTAGGTTTAAGAGTGTCTAGCTTTGGATGAGAAAAGGTGGCGCAGGAGCATTTTGAGGGTGAGTGCAGACAAACCTGCTCGACCCTGAAAAATGCGATTTAGCTGCCTTTTATCGCCAAAAGAAGCCTCTTAAATTAAATTATAGGGGTCTATGTCGATAACAATGCGAGATTCTTGGCCAGTGTCAAAACGACTTAGAGTTTGGCTGAGCCATGTTTGGATTTGGCTGATTTTGTTGGTTCTTATCATGATTTGGTAGCGGTATCTATTGTCTATTTTACTCATGAGGGGTATGTGGGGTTGCCCCATCCAGACACCTTGCGGCAGCTTGGCTTCGAGAGCTTTGTGGATGTGTTCGCTCAAGAGTTGTCCGTGCTCTTGTTTGAGGCTGGAGACATGGACGAGCGCCAAATGTAAATAAGGCGGGTATTTGAACATTTTGCGTGCCTGTAACTCCTGTGCTGCAAAGGCATGCACATCATGATGTCTTGCGTATTGAATAGCTGGATGATGAGGCATGTAGGTTTGTATCATGACTTCTCCTGCGAGATCCCCTCTGCCGGCTCTTCCTGCTACTTGAGTAAGGAGCTGGAAGGTGCGTTCAGAAGATCTAAAGTCTGGCATATGCAGACTAACATCTGCATTTAGTATACCTACGAGGGTGACTCCTGGAAAATCTAGTCCTTTGGCTATCATTTGCGTGCCTAACAGAATGTCGAGCTTACGTGTACGAAAAGCATCTAAGGTATCACGTAGCGCGTGTTTACGCTGAGTGACGTTAGTGTCTAATCTAGCTATACGTGCTGTAGGAAATATTTTACGTAGTGCCTCCTCCACTCTCTCTGTTCCAAAACCATGATAGACCGAGGCTCTCTCTCCGCACTCACTACAAATTTTAGGCACGAGGCTCTGATAGCCACAGCAATGACAACGCAGCATATCGTCAGTGCGGTAATAGGTCATGGATATCGAGCAGTGAGCACAGTTAACTTTCTCTCCACAGGAGGTGCACATGACCGCTTTAGAGAATCCACGACGATTAAGAAAAAGGATGATTTGCTCTTGTTTTTCTAAGCGTTCATCGATAGCGATACGTAGAGGTTCAGCTATCATAGCCTCCCCCTTTATTTTGCTTGCCTCTAATCTCATATCTACGAGTTGAATCAGAGGTAAGTAGCTGCCGTCTATGCGTTTGGTAAGCTCTATGATTTGGTATTTTCCTGCTTGTACATTAGCAATGCTTTCTAGCGATGGCGTGGCTGAGCCTAAAACAACAGGGCATTGCTCCATATAGCCTCTCATAACAGCCACATCACGGGCTTGATAGCGTGGACTGCTCTCTTGCTTGTATGATCCTTCGTGTTCTTCATCGACGACGATGAGCCCTAGATTTTGAATCGGTGCAAAAATAGCGCTACGAGCACCGATCACTACCCTTGCTTGACCTCTCTCTATGCGATGCCATTCATCAAAACGCTCACCATCAGAAAGCCCAGAGTGCAATACAGCTACTTCTTCTAGATTACCTAAAATAGATAAAAACCTAGATTTAAATCTGCCAACGGTCTGCGGTGTGAGCGCAATCTCAGGTACTAAAATTAAAGTGCTTTCTCCTTGAGCTAGAACGTGCGCCGCCGACTGCAAATAAACTTCAGTTTTGCCAGAACCTGTAACACCCTGTAATAAAATTGGCTGAACTCTAGCGTTAGCTGATTCATCAATACTTTGCTTGATAAGAGTGACTGCGTTGAGCTGCTGTTCATTGAGCTCTTTAGGTGCTGACTCGATGGTTTCTACCTGAGCCTCTGGATCACGACGTATAGCTACCTGCTCTATACTAATCATGCCTTTGGTTTCTAAACCTTTGAGGGTGGCTCGACTAGCTCCACTAAGCTTAAGTAATTCCGTAACTAAGAATGGCTTGTCTGTTTGGAGGATAAGGTTTACTAAAATATACTGTTTAGGTGAGCGTTTTTCTAATTTTTCCCAAGCATCTTTTTGCTCTAGTGTAAACTTATCTATTGCACCCCATTGCCATCGGACTTGTTGCTGTAGTTTTGCTTGATTTTTATCAGCTCTTACCACATGAGGTAGCAGAGCTCTCATCACTTGCTCCATCGGCGCGAGATAATAATCCGCCATCCAGCGACCTAACTGCATGAGGTTTTCAGGAATGACGGTGCTTTTGTCGATGAGAGCGTCGATGGGCTTGACATTAAATGTCGATTCCTCGCTTTGATTCTCTATTAGTAATACAGTTCCACTAACTTTGCGGTCACGCAAACTTACCCAGACGCGAGCACCTATCTTAATTTGACTAGTGAGCGTTTCAGGTATGCCATAATCACAAACCATTTCCTTAGGTCCGTCAATAAGGACTTTGGCAACTTGAGGTGAATGCTCTCTAAACCAATCCATAAGAGCAGATTAAAGTCTGCATAGCAAAAAGTGAAGAGTTAAAAATTAGAATCAATAAATTAGTCGAATGTAGGCATATTAAAAACGCCAAATTTTATTATCAAAGTCTTGGACTTTTCCTTGGATAATGACAAGTCCTTCCGATCTAAGTTGCTCTATTTTATTCTCAGTTCCAGATTCGTACCCTCCGACTGAGCCGTCACTTCTGACAACTCGATGACAAGGAACCTGCTCTCGAGGATAAGGGTTTTTGTTCATGGCTGTTCCTACAGCTCTCACAGCCTTAGAGCCTAGCGCTAAAGCTAGCTCTTGATAGGTCGTGATATAGCCCAGAGGGACTTCTCGCAATTTTTGATAACAAGCTTCGTAAAAGTCGCTCATAATAAATGCCTGAGCATTAGTTGATTTAGATGATTTAGCTCCCTAATTTTCCTAATGTTTTCTTTAAGTCTTCTGGTAAAAATGCGGCAAAACGCCCCTTGTCTGATGACTTCATGTAGGCTTCTTGTGCGGACACTTTGCCTTCAAGCATTTTGGCAAAAATATCGTCATCCATAAACTGCATTCCTTCAGATTTCCCAGAAACAATAGCGTCACCTAGCTTGTGTGTCGCTCCTTCTCGAATGATGGCGCTAACAGCTGTATTACCTACTAAAATTTCATTCACAGGTACTCGCCCAGGCTTATCTTGGCGCTTCATCAGTAACTGAGCCACTACACCTCTTAGGGATCCAGCTAACATAGTACGCACTTGATCTTGCTGATTCGCAGGAAAAGCATCAATAAGACGATCAATGGTTTTACGTGCACTATTTGTGTGCAAAGTACCAAATACAAGCGCCCCCATTTCGGCGGCACTTAGTGCTAAACCTATAGTTTCTAAATCTCGCATTTCACCTACAAGAATAATATTAGGATCTTCACGAATGGCAGCTTTAAGTGCTGTGGTGAAATTAGGTGCGTGTACGGGAACCTCTCTTTGAGTGATTAAAGATTGTTTGTTGGGATGCACAAACTCAATAGGTTCTTCAATCGTCACAATATGATATCTATGATGACGGTTAATATAATCAATAATAGCTGCCAGAGTAGTGGACTTACCTGATCCAGTAGGCCCCGTCACAAGTACTAACCCTGAACGCAAGCGAGTGAATCTCTCAATCGCATCAGGCAAACCTAAGTCTTCGAGTGTTAAAATCTCAGTAGGAATAAGACGAAAAATAGCCCCAAGCCCATGCTCCTGTATAAAATAATTACAACGGAATCTAGATTCTTCATCCATTTCATAGGCAAAATCTAAATCATTTTCTTCTTCAAACTTTGAGTATACATGAGGCTCACAAATTGAGGTAAGCAATTCATGCATAGTTTCATGAGTTAGTTTTTCCTGATCTGGTATCACTACCAATTCACCACTGATTCTAACCTTAGGTGGTTGACCTTGGGATAGGTGCAAATCAGAGCCTTTATTCTCAACGAGGTAATTAAAAAAATTGTGTATAAGTAAATGAGACATAATTAATAATAAATAAATTAACTGGTATAACTCTCCACATCGCTAAGGCGAGCCCTGAATTCTTCTTCTGAGATGAGGTTTGCTGTGCGTAAATTCATGAGTGTTTCATCCATTAGAACCATACCTTCGTTTTTAGCAATTTGCATGATTCCTCTAAGCATGAAAGTTTTTCCTTCACGTATACAGTTAGCCACCGCCATATTGTTTAATAATAACTCATGAGCTACGACTAGGCTCTCTCCATCAATTCTTGGTATCAGTTGCTGACAAAAAATACCTCTTAATGATTCTGCTAGCATAACTCGTATTTGATCACGTTGAGCAGCAGGAAAGGCATCCATAATTCTATCTAAAGTACCTATAGCGTTGGCTGTATGCAGTGTTGCTATGACTAAGTGACCTGTCTCAGCCGCAGTGAGCGCCAGACTAATTGTCTCTAAGTCACGCATCTCTCCTACCATAATAACATCTGGATCCTCCCTCAATGAGGCTCTGAGTGCGCGAGAAAAAGATTCACTATGAGTTGGTATCTCTCGCTGGTTAATCTGACTCTGCACGGATTCAAAAACAAACTCAACAGGGTCCTCTAAAGTTAAAATATGCTCTTTACGGTTTTGATTAATGTAATCAACTAAAGCTGCCAAAGTTGTTGACTTGCCTGACCCCATAGAGCCCGTCACTAAAATAATCCCATTTTGATACTGACATAAATCCACTAGAGCTTTGCAATCTATCCCTAGTTGAGCAAGATTTTTTATCTCTCCTGAAACCACCCTAAAGACTAGCCCGTATCCTTGTCTATGCTTAACTACAGAGGCTCTGTATCTATCTGGACCATCACTGTAGGAGAAATCTAAATGACCATCTTTGTCTAACAAAGCCTTTTGTTTATCAGTAATTAGGCTTTCCACACAAGCTTCTGTCTTAGCTAAATCCATGATCGGAGCCTCTTCCCAAATAGCACTTAAATAGCCATTAAGTCGCCAATGAGGCCTAGCTCCTGTCGTAAGGTGTAAATCAGAAGCTCCGTATTCTCGAGCAAACCTTAAATATTCTTGTACGTTATCTGGTAAATCCATAATGAGTAAAACAAAGCTAGCAGATTAATAAAGTCAGGGTAAAAAGCAAGTTCTAAATTCTACTCAGATTTCTCACTGTAGCGAATAGATTCTACAATACCCAAAATAATCTCATCAATGGATAATTTATCGATTTCCACCTTAAAGTCACAAGCTTGTGCATAGACGCTAGATCTAGCATCATAAAGCCGACTCAACTCAAACTTGGATTCTTCTGTGTTCGAGACTAGCGGGCGATGCTTTGCTGATTTTACTCTTTGCCAAATAAGGTCAAATTTAGCATCTAGCCATATTACAACGCCTAGCTGCTTCATGTATTCTCGATTTTTCTTGTTTAACACCATTCCTCCACCTGTAGCTAGTATTTGTCCAGTTATATTTTGCTTACATAGCTCGCTCAAATAATCCGTTTCTAGCTGACGAAAACCTGCCTCTCCTTGCTCGCTAAAAATTTTAGTAATGCTTTTTTCTGCTTTAGCTACAATCGCAGCGTCAGCATCGACAAAATTAAACTTGAGCTTCTTAGCTAATTCATAACCTACAGTGCTTTTTCCACACCCCATAAAGCCTATGAGAATGATATTCTGATGCTTAATCATAATCATTAGTGGCGCTAAGTATAAGCCTCATTGGGGTTAAGCTAGAATATTTAAATCCATGGCTTTTGAAGAATTTTTGTGAGTCAGCACTCAACTTATCAGCTAGCAATGTAATGCGCTTGAAATCTCTATCCTCAGCAAATTTAGTGAGGTAATCTAACAACTTAGTTCCATAATTATGTCCTCTATGCTCAGGATGAATTACAAAATCCTCCATAAGAATAACAAACCCACCCAAGGCGGTAGACACAGTGAACAGTGTATTTACCATACCTAAAATTTGATAATCATTACGAATTACAAAAATCCTACCACGACTTGGATCTTCGAGTATCAACCTTAAGCCTCTTTCATGTAAAATAGCGTTTGCCTCAAAATCATCCTGCAAATCCATTAAATCTGTCACTAAATCAGTGAGCTGCGCTAACTCATCTAGAGTCGCAATTTCTATTCTTACATTCTGCTCCGACATCATACTTAAGTAATCTTAATTAAAAATATACTAGCCATAACTCAAACATGAGGTCAAGGGTTATAGAGATATCAAAGTTTGAAATTTCATAGTTTAAAACTTGCTTTCTTAAGAAAAAATTCAAATTATTCTTATTTTACATTGACAATGCTAATTAATTAAATAGAATCCCCATCCATTTAAACCTTTGAGAAAAATCTCAAGTTACTTTCTTTTAAGTTAACACTTAATTCAAGATTATGAAACGTACGTATCAACCATCAAAAAGAGTCCGCAAACGCCAGCACGGTTTCCGCTCACGCATGAGCACTAAAGCAGGTCGTGGAATTCTTAAAAACCGTCGTCGCAAAGGACGCAAAAACATCCTTCCTAGAGGAACAGAGCTTCACTACAAACGCCACACTCAACAGCACACAACTGGTGCTGATAAAAACAAGCGTTAATCAATTATTTCTATGGGTGTGTTTGCGAGAACAACCTTCCTCATGCGCACCCATGAAGAGTTTGCTAATAGCAAGCTCTATGGCAAGAGTAAATCTAGTCATAATTTAGTCATATCTGCCTACAAATCTGCGGATTTGACCCATGCCAAATTTGGTATCATTACCACCAAAAAAATTGGTAATGCAGTCGTTCGAAACAAACTGCGCCGTAGGATAAAGAGCTTGATTCTGTCAGATTTAATACTATTTCAATCACAGCCTTACTATTTCGTAGTTATCCTTAGAAAAAACGCTAGACAGGCTAGTTTCTCTACTTTACAAGAGGACTGGAATCGTATCCTAAGGCAGTTCAATATCAAATAACTATCTATAGCAAAACTTATTACCCTTTTTATTATACAAGCAATTATTATGAATAAAGTTATCTTACAAGAAGCCGCAGCTCAAGCTCGAGGACTCGCCATCGATGCTGTCCATGCCTGCTCATCAGGTCACCTAGGTCTACCGCTTGGTTGCGCGGAGATTGGCGCAACACTTTTTGGTGGTGGTCAACTCAGCTACCACAATCAGGACCCTAAATGGCTCAATCGCGATCGATTCATCCTCTCTGCTGGTCACGGCTCAATGTTCATCTATTCATGGCTACATCTTGCAGGTTACGAGCTCCCTCTTCAAGAAATCAAAGATTTCCGTAAATTCCATAGTCTCACTCCTGGTCACCCAGAATTCAATGAAACTCCAGGTGTGGAAGCCACAACAGGCCCGCTTGGTCAAGGCGTAGGCAATGCTGCAGGTTATGCTCTTAGCATGAAAAAAGCTGCCGCTATTTATAACACAGCTGAGCACACTATATTTAACAGTCACGTAATCGCTCTTGCAGGTGATGGCTGTTTACAAGAAGGTGTTGCCCGCGAAGCTATAGCATTTGCAGGACATAATAAGCTCGATAACCTCGTGCTTATTTATGACAGTAATGATGTCACTCTTGACGCCTTAGCTGATCAAACCCAGAGTGAAAACGCAGAGCTCTATTTTGAATCACTGAATTGGAATGTTCAAACAATCGATGGGCATGATTTATCTGCTATTAGTTCAGCCATTGCATCAGCCAAAGCTTCTACAGGCAAACCAAGTATCATCATTGCTAAAACTGAAATTGGGCGTGGCATTCCAGAAGTAGCAGGTACAGCCAAAGGACACGGTGAAAGTGGAGCTAATTTTGCTGACACAGCACGTGCAGGACTAGGTCTCCCAACTGAAACTTTCTATGTATCTGATTCAGTCAAAGCACATTTTGCAGAAGTAGCTAAGGAAAACGCTGCTAATTATGCAAAATGGAACGAAACCTACAGTGCATGGCAAGCTGCTAACCCTCAGCTCGCTAACCAACTCGCTAACAGCCTCAATCTCGATATTGACACAGGCAAACTCCTAGCTGAACTTCCAGAGCAATCAGGTGGTGCAGCTACACGTGCTAGTGGAGGCAAAGTCATCAACGATATTGCAGCTTTAGTACCTGAGCTTATCACTGGTTCAGCTGATTTATTTGGCTCAACTAAGAACTACATCAACGATGGTGGTGATTTCAGTATCGATAATGCAGAAGGAAAAAACATCTGGTTTGGTATTCGTGAACACGCTATGGGAGCGATACTTAACGGCATTGCTTATGATGGTATTTTCCGAGCCAGTGGAGCAACCTTCCTCGTGTTTGCTGATTACTTGCGCCCTGCGATTCGTTTAGCGGCACTAGCTAACCTTCCTGTAACCTATATCTTCACCCATGATTCTGTAGGTGTCGGTGAGGACGGACCTACCCACCAACCTGTTGAAACAGTGAGTGGCTTACGTGTGATTCCAGGTTTACATGTTTATCGTCCTTGTGATGGGGAAGAAACTGTAGCCGCTTGGGTATCAGCACTTGCTAATAACGAAAACCCAACCGCTCTTATTCTTAGTCGTCAGAATCTACCTGACCAAGAAAGCCTCAGCGCCCAAGAAAAACGCCAAGGCACTATGAAAGGTGGATATATCTTAGTCAAAGAAACAGCTCCTCTCGAGCGCATTATCATGGCAACTGGTTCTGAGGTACACTGTGCTGTTGAAGCAGCCAAAACTCTAGGTGCAGGTACCCGTGTGGTTTCTATGCCTTGCCTTGAGGTGTTCGACGCACAAAGCGAAGAATATAAAGAAAGCGTACTCCCTGTAAGTTGCACTAGCCGCATCGCCATCGAAGCCGGTGTTTCTGGTCTCTGGTGGAAATACGTAGGCAGTGAAGCCAACGGCGGCAAAGTGATTGGTATCGATAGATTTGGCATCTCAGCTCCAGGAGGATTTGTCCTCAATGAGCTAGGTATGAGCGCAGAAAACATCATCGCTCAAGCTTAAGTTAATAACTTCATTTAGCTTAATAAAAAGCGTTCAATGGTTAACATTGGGCGCTTTTTTGTGGTTAGCAACTTTCAAAAAGTAGATTTTTCTCAGATTAAGCTAACTTTTTGGTTATTTTTACTTGTGAAATATCTATATTTGATTAGAGTCTCTTTCAGTTCAACTCATCAATAGCA
>DGKB01000040.1 GCA_002386905.1 Akkermansiaceae bacterium UBA4581
TGATGATTAAACTATTTTCACTATTAATTTACATAGTTGGGTTGTTGTTATGCCAGGTAATGGTAGCTGCTGATAAACCAGAAAAGCCTAATGTGATACTTATTCTAGTAGATGACTTGGGTTGGCAGGATGTAGGCACGTATGACATTGATGAGCCTTCTCCTTATGAGACGCCTTATCTCGATCAATTGGCAAGAGAAGGGGTTCAGTTTTGGCAGGGCTATTCTCCAGCTCCTACTTGCGCGCCATCGAGAGGTGCGATAATCGCAGGCAAGCATCCAGCACGCTTACAGAGAACCCATGTAGTAGGTGGAGCGCCTCCTATGGTAAATCATATTAACCACCCTATTATGTCTCCATGGTACAGTGGTCGATTACCGATCAGTGAGGTGACTATTCCTGAAGCTTTAAAAACGAATGGCTATTACACTGGCCATATAGGTAAATGGCACATAGCGATTAACCATAATGCTTATCCACAACCATTAGACCATGGCTTTGATTATACACGTTCAGAAAGAGGGGCGACCAAGCCGCAAAATCCGCACCGTTTGACTGATTTTGCAACTACGGATGCCAATGATCCTTACCGTCTAGATGAAAACGGTTTTCCTTTTCATCAAAACAATCAAGATGCTTTAGATTTTCTTGAAGCAGCAAAAGATAAGCCATTTTTTCTTTATTATGCAACATGGTTAGTACACACGCCTATTCACACTCGTAGTGAAGCTTTACTGCGTAAGTATTGCGAGAAAATAGGTGTGCCTTACCCTGAAGACCCCAAAGCTTGGACTACGCCAGGTCAGACTAACCCTTATTATGCTGCGATGGTTGAGATGCTGGATTACTATGTGGGGCAAGTTGTGACTTATTTGAAAGAGACTGATGACCCTCGCTGGCCGGGGCATAAACTTATTGAAAATACTTATATAATATTTACTTCGGACAATGGTGGCATGGAAGGCGGTAAAGAGGGGATTTTTACTGATAATTACCCATTAGACAAAGGCAAAATTAATGCTAAAGAAGGAGGAACCAGAGTGCCTTTCATTATTAAAGGCCCAGGAATACTTGCTAATATTCAATCTGATGTACTTGTAAATGGACTTGATTTTTACCCTACTATTTTAAGTTGGACAGGTACACCAAAGCCAGCTGAACATCATTTGGATGGTGCTGATTTATCTACACTATTAGTGACAAACCCGCAAGATGCTCAATTAGTCAAGGAGCCGACAGGTGAAGTGAGAAATTCAATCATGCACCACTTCCCGCATGGAGGAGGAGCTATGCACTCTACTCTACGTATAGGAGGTTATAAGCTCATTCGTAACTTTGATTATCACCGCCGTGAGCCATTAGAGTTGTATCAACTCTACAATGATGCTGGTGAGCGTGTAGATATTGAGGAGATGAATAACCTCGCGACCAAGATGCCTGAAAAAGCAGCGGAGATGAATCAACTTTTGCAAGAGCGCTTAGAGTCTATGGATGCTAGCTTTCCTTATTTCAACCCTAATGCAAAAGCAAAATTACCTCATTCAGACAAAGTTTGTAAAGTCATTGATTCA
Organism: Akkermansiaceae bacterium UBA4581; assembly: GCA_002386905.1. Taxonomy (GTDB): domain Bacteria; phylum Verrucomicrobiota; class Verrucomicrobiia; order Verrucomicrobiales; family Akkermansiaceae; genus UBA4581. The sequence continues at coordinate 1,572 of DGKB01000040.1, forward strand.
GGTAAAAAAGGTAACCAAGCGTGGGTAAATTACCAAGAGAATGGTAATAAAGTCAAGCAAGTAGATCTATTGTACACTCCCAATGGAGGAGATAGGTACGAGGAATGGTTTAGAGTAAAAGCTACTATGGCAGAAGGTACGGCTTATGCTGATTTACCGTCTGAGGCGACTCATTATATCTTTAACTTAGTGGATGAACATCAATTTCTTGTTGATTACCCTGACATGGGAGCCGCTAAAGATTATAAAAAATCTGGAATATTTTCTCCTAAGGCAATTATTAATAAGTAAAAATATAGTTAACAAACTATTATTCAAGTCCTATAATATTTAAAAGAAGGACTTAGGTTTGAGCAGTGCTTCGAGCTGTTTTTTAACTTTAGGTTTATGTAGGCTACCAACTCTGTCGGTAAATAGTATGCCTTCTAAATGATCGCATTCATGCTGAATAGCTCGGCCTAGTAGTCCATCACATTTTAGAGAATGTTCTTGCCCATTTAAATCGAGATAGGTCATTTCGATGAGTGTTGGGCGATTCACTACAGCTTGGATTCCTTGTATGCTTAAACAACCTTCTTGCATTTTATCTTTAGCTTTAGGGTAGAGCTTGAGCTCTGGATTGATAAAGATAAGCGGCATGATATCCGCAAGCTGGACACTCTTGCCGTCTAACTCAAGCAGGGTGTTTGATTCGTCCTTTCCCCCTAAATCAATAACGGCTAACTGTAGGGGCTCATTAATTTGAGGTGCAGCGAGGCCAATTCCCTGTGCATGTTCCATAGTCTCTAGCATATTATCCACTAATTGAGCTAATTTAGGCTCTTTAATTTCCTCAGCTGAGAGGTTAGCTGCTTTTTTACGCAGCGTTGGGTGTCCGTATTGGATAATTTCTAAAATCATAAAAAGAAGAGGTTTATAGAAGGGAGTGTAGGAATTAAAGTCTACTCTAATGATTACTTGCTAAACACAATAGCCTTATTGGATTTGATTAGCGTCCTGTCATTAACATGGTATTCGATACCATTAGCAAGCGCAATACGTTCACATTCACGTCCGAGTAAGCGTAAATCTTCAGGAGTGTAGTTATGATTTACACGGCGAATTTCTTGTTCAATAATAGGGCCAGCATCTAAATCAGCAGTGACATAATGGCAAGTGGCTCCAATAAATTTAACCCCTCTATCATAAGCTTGTTGGTAAGGATTGGCACCAATAAACGCAGGAAGTAAACTATGATGGATATTAATGAGCTTACCTCTATATTTTTCACACATGTCTTCAGGTATGATTTGCATAAAGCGTGCGAGAATAGCTAACTCAGTATTTTCTTTAGAGAGAATGGCATCAATTTTACTAAAGCCTAATTTTTTATCTTCAACACTACATCCAGCTTTGAGCTCATCAATGTAATGAAACTTAATACCTGAAGACTCCACAAGTTCTTGGCATTCTAAATGATTAGCAATGACCGAAGTGATTTCAATAGGGTATTCACCTGTTTGATTGCGCCATAGAATTTCTTGCAAGCAATGGTTAGCTTTGGTTACAAGAATAGCTGTTTTCATACGGTAAGGGATACTTCTAAAATCCCATTCCGCTTGTAATTGATGAGCTAAACCTACAAAGCTTGCTTGTAGTTTAGTGCTGTTTAGTTCACTTATCTGAATTTCAAAGCGAGCAAAAAACCATTGATTAATGGTGTCAGCAAATTGACTAACTTGTGTTAGATTACCATCATGTGCAGCCACAATAGTTGTAATCTGCTCTACAATACCAACTTGGTCGGGACATTGTATTTTAAGAATTAAGCTTGAAGGTGAGCTAGACATAATGGATTTAGTAATTATTTAGCAATAATGCTAGGCATGACATCGTCAAGTGCATCAAGTAGTTCTGTTATGGTCTCTACAGTTTCATCACCCATGTTAGAAATTCTAAAGGTGCTACCTTTGACCTTGCCGTAACCGCCGTTGATAAGGAAATTATGTTTTTCTCTAAGAGTTTTAACTAAGAGAGAGACATCGATATCAAGGTTATTGGCAATGGTAACCAAAGTTTTAGATCTAAAGCCTTCGGGTGAAAATATTTCAAAACCGTATTTAAGTGCCCACTCTGTAACCATTTGATTGAGTTCTTCGTGGCGAGCATAACGGTTTTCTAAACCTTCAGCTAAAATTTCATTGAGCTTATGCTGCAAACCATAAATGAGAGTGATTGGAGGCGTTGATGGGGTATTGTTTTTAGCTCCATTGTTAACAAACTCCATAAAGTCAAAGTAATAACCTCTATCTGGAGTAGACTGAGTACGCTCCACAGCAGCTGGAGAGAGGGAGAAGATAGTGATGCCAGGAGGTAGAGCTAATGCTTTTTGTACACCTGCGAGCAGGCAATCAATACCTAATTTTTCTGTTTCAACTGATACCGCTGAGAATGAAGATACAGTATCAACTACTATAAGAACGTCATCAAAAGATTTAACTACAGCTATAATCTCTTCAAGGGGGTTCATTACGCCAGTAGATGTTTCGTTGTGCACCAAAGTTACTGTATCGAAGCCGCCTTCAGCTAACTTGGCTCTGACCAGTTCAGGATCTATAGGTTGCCCCCATTCAGCTTGTATTTTTTCGGCATTTTTACCACAGCGTTGAGCTACGTCATACCATTTATCAGAAAAAGCGCCGCAGCAGAGGTTGAGCACTTTTTTCTGAACAAGGTTACGGATGGAAGCTTCCATAACACCCCAAGCGGATGATGTAGAAATATAAACAGGTTGAGTTGTTTTAGCTACAGTTTGTAATTTAGGCTGTATATCAGCATAAAGTTCTTCAAAATCTTTGCCTCTATGTCCAATCATAGGAGCGCTCATAGCCTCGTAAGTGCTAGCGGTAACATTAATCGGACCAGGACTGAAAAGTTTAGGTTTGCTCATGCGCAGAATTTGGACGAATTCATTATAGATTTCAATACTAAAATAGAAAAGTAACCCTTAAACTGTCGCTTTGGTAAAAATGGCTTTCATTTAAATCATGTTTAGCTTAGCTTTCCTCAAGCTTTATTATCACTATGCCTGACTTTAGTTTTACTGTAGATTATCAACATCGCATTCGTTTTACCCATGACGCGTTTGATAGTAGTAATCTCATATTGCGAGAGGTGCTTAATGTTGAGCAAGCCAACACTAAAGTTATAGTGTTGGTAGAAGATACTATTTTAGCCATCAACTCAGATTTAGAGCTTCAGATTAATGGTTATTTCAAAAAACTAGAAGATTTTGATTACAAGGGGTGCTACGCCCTTAAAGGAGGTGAAGACTCTAAGCAGAATTTTAATACACTTAAAGACGCTTGGAGTATTATAGAAAATCAAGGCATTGATAGGCATAGTTATGTTGTAGCTATTGGGGGTGGAGCTTTTCTTGATGTCATTGGACTGGCTTGTGCTACAGCTCACCGAGGAGTTAGATTAGTTAGATTTCCAACTACAACATTAGCGCAAGATGATAGTGGTGTAGGTGTTAAAAACGCGATTAATGCTTTTGATAAAAAGAATTTTTTAGGATCGTTTGCAGTGCCGTATGCTGTGATAAATGATTTTTCTTTATTAGAAACATTACCATTAGCTGAGCGCAGACATGGCTTAATTGAGGCTATTAAAGTTGCATTAGTGAAAGATGCCGATTTTTTTAATTATATGACAAAAAATGCAGAACCTCTAGCTTTGGCTCAAGGTGAAGTATTTGAAAACACCATTGAAAAATCTGCTATTTTACATGCTCGTCACATATGTGAAGGTGGAGACGCCTTTGAGCAAGGTAATAGCCGACCTTTGGATTATGGTCATTGGGCCGCTCATAAACTTGAGCAATTAAGTGATTTTAAGCTTAGCCATGCTCAAGCTGTATCAATAGGCTTATGTCTAGACACTCTATATGCAGTTAATTTAGGTTGGTTTAACAAATCTCAGTTTAGTACAATTGTCCAGCTCATTAAATTATTAGATTTGCCAGTTTGGCATCCTGCTTGTGAGTTGGTGGATAAAGAGTCAGGGCAGTTAGCTGTAGTTGCTGGACTTGATGAATTTAGAGAGCATTTAGGTGGAGAGCTTAATATATTATTACTCAAAGGTGTGGGGATTGTTGAAGAAGTTCAGCAAATGGACACTGCGTTAATAGCTCAATGTTTGGTTGAATTAAAAGAATTAGCTTAGCTAAATATATTCATGTACTTATATGTCTAGCTACGTAGATAGATTTAGAGGTATAGAGCAGCTATACGGTAAGGGAAGCCTAACTAAATTACAAAAATCCAGAATTACAGTTGTAGGATTAGGAGGGGTTGGTTCATGGGTTGTAGAAGGCTTGGTGCGCTGTGGAATCGGCAATTTGCAGTTGATAGATATTGACGAGATTTGCCTACATAACACTAATCGTCAAGCGTATGCTAATATCTCAACCATAGGTCAATCGAAAGCTCAAGTTCTCAAAGAGCAGGCGCTACAGATAAATCCAGACTGTTTAATTGATATAGAGCAAACATTTTTTAAAGCTAAAAACGCTCAAGTTATTTTAGATAATTCAGGAAGCATTATTATTGATGCCATCGATGCTTACCAAGAAAAGTCGCTACTTATAGCTGAGTCTAAAAAAAGGCAGTTGGAGGTTATAACCATAGGCTCAACAGGAGGAAAAAAACTTAATAGTGATATTCAAGTAGATGACTTGTCAGTAGCTAGAGACCCTCTGCTAAGAAAGGTTCGCACGACCCTTCGTCAAGAATACAAATTTGTTAAAGGCGCTTCCAATCCGCAGCAAAAACCCAAAAAAATGAAAGTGCATGCAGTTTACTCACAAGAACCTATAATTATGTTAGATGAATGCAACCAGCCTATAAAGCAGCAAGCAGGGTTTAACTGTCAGACCGGGTTAGGAGCTTCAATGCTCGTCACAGCTAGTTTTGCCATGCGTGCAACCGCTAAGGCAATTGATTTAATAATAGATTGATAGGGTAAGTAACTTTTAATAAAGCTTTAAACTTGTGTATCCATAGGTTTAAGGTTACATAATCTTAACGGCCGCTATAAAACTTTTTTAGCTAAAAAAGTAAGTTTTATAAATATCAAAAGGTCTTATTATCTTATTTTTTATGGAGTCTAAACTTACTTATAAGGAAGCTGGAGTTGATACTAGAGAAGCTGCAGCTCTAGTTGGTGATATTGGTAAAGAGGTTGCGCGCACACAGCAAGCTCGCAAACTATTTGGAGCTTTTGGCTTATTTGCCGCCGCCTATGACCTAAGTGATTATAAAGAGCCTGTATTAGTCACTGGTTGTGATGGTGTCGGCACAAAATTAGAGCTTCTATTTGAGCATGACTTAGTAGAATGGGCTGGCATGGATTTGGTCGCTATGAGCGTCAATGATATATTAACTACAGGTGGTGATCCATTACTGTTTTTAGATTATATTGGCGTTGATTCTTTAGATAAGCCTAAAATCACACGCCTTATTAAGGGCATGTCTGATTACTTAGAGGCTTGTAAATGCATTCTTGCAGGCGGAGAAACAGCTGAAATGCCAGGACTTGTAGGAGAAGGTAACTTAGAGTTAGCTGGATTTTGTATTGGTTGCGTAGAAAAGCCTGAATTGATTGTGCCAGATAGTTTGGAATCAGGTGACGTGTTAATCGGATATCAATCTGATGGCATACATGCAAATGGTTGGTCTCTTGTGCGTCGTGTATTACAGCAAAATCCTGATTTATTTAGTGCTGAAGAGATGAAAGAAATACTTAAGCCAACACGTCTATATCATGATGTTGTTTGGGGCTTGCGTGATGCAGGGATTAAGCCTAAAGCAATGGCTCATATTACAGGTGGAGGATTACCTGAAAATCTTGAGCGCGTCATTGGTGATTTAGGAGCTGATATTAAACTTCCAGATTGGGATGCTAAGGGGCTTGAAAAACTAGCAGACATGGTAGATTTAGAAGATTTACCTAATACATTTAATTTAGGATTTGGCTGGGTAATTATCGTACCTAAGGCCGAGGTCGAAGCAGCTTGTGCTGCTGGTTGCGGTGGAGTTGTTATTGGTGAGCTAGACTCAACAGGTAAAGTCAAAGTTGACTGGAAATTTGCTTAATTTTAATCATTAAATTTAGTGAGTGATTTTTTAAAACACGAATGCGGTATAGCTGTAGTACGATTACGCAAGCCTTTGTCTTATTATCAAGATAAGTATGGAACTTCTTTTTGGGGGTTTCAGAAATTATTCCTGCTCATGGAAAAACAGCATAATCGAGGGCATGATGGAGCAGGAATTGGAGGGGTTAAAATTAATCAGCCAATGGGCCTTTCTTATATGTTTAGGCATCGTAATGCAGAAGAAAACTGTCTGAGTAAAATTTTTAAGAAAGAGCTCGCCCACATTAATGAGCTCAAAGAGTTAGGCATTATCACTAAACCAGGTGAAACAACAGCTGACCCTGATCTAATTAAGCGTAATTATGATTTTGGTGGTGAAATTCTCATGGGGCATTTGCGTTATGGAACATCAGGAGCTTTTAATGAAACCTCTTGTCATCCGTATACACGTCGTAGTAATTGGTCGACAAGAACGCTTATGGTTATGGGTAATTTTAATATGACTAATACCAATGAGCTTAATCAAAAGCTTATTAATCGTGGTCAGCACCCTGTATTTGATACAGATACTCAAACTGTACTTGAGGAGATTGGTTATTATTTAGATGAAACTCATACTGATTTATATCGCAGACTTAAAGGCGAAGGAATAGATGGCAAAAAAATTCCAGAGTTAATATCAGAAGAGTTAAGTATTTCAGATGTTATTCAAGAAGCTGCAGAAGCTTGGGATGGTGGTTACGCTATTGCAGGAGCTGTAGGTAATGGCGACCTATTTGTGACTCGTGACCCTCATGGGATTCGTCCTTGTCATTATTATATTGATGATGAAGTCATTGCGGTAGCTTCAGAGAGAGTGCCCTTGATGACTGTTTTTTCAGTACAAAAAGAGGAAATTAAAGAATTAAATCCAGGTGGTATTATGACAGTAGATCATAATGGTACTATTGAGTTTAAACAGATATTGTCAGCAGCTAAGAAGCAAGCATGCTCATTCGAAAGTATTTATTTTTCGCGGGGTAATGATCCTAAGATTTACAAGGAACGAAAAGCTTTAGGTGCAGGCCTAGCACCACAGATTATTAAAGCTGTAGATGGTAATTTTGAAGATATGGTGGTTTCGTTTATTCCCAATACTGCCGAAACAGCGTATTATGGGCTTATGGATGGGCTGCGTGAGCATCGCCGTATGGAGGTTAAGCGTGATATGTTAGTTGCTGCAGAACAGGGCAATATAACAGATGAATTACTTGATGACCTTATTCTTAAAAATTGGCCGCGTGGTGAAAAAATTGCTCATAAAGATATTAAGTTAAGAACCTTTATCTCTCAGCAAAAAGACCGTGAGCGCCTAGTTTCACATGTCTATGATATAACTTACGATGTGGTTACGCAAAAAGATACGTTAGTAGTGCTCGATGACTCTATTGTGCGTGGGACAACGCTAAGAGAGAGTATCATTAATATTCTTTCAAGAACCAACCCAAAAAAGATTATTATTTGTTCTACAGCTCCACAAATTAGATTTCCTGATTGTTATGGCATTGATATGTCTGAATTAGGTAAATTCGTTGCTTTTGATGCTATGGTTAAGCTCTTGCGTCAAACAGGGCAAGCTGCCTTACTAGAAGAAGTATTTAACGAATGCCAAGCTGAGCTAGCTAAACCTTTTGGTGAGCAAACTAATCCTGTAAAGAAGCTTTACGATCAATTTACTTACAAAGAAGTTTCAGCTAAAATTGCTGAAATATTATTGCCAGAAACACTTTCTTGGAAGGGAGAACTAGAAATCATATACCTAGATGTGCCAACTCTACATGAATGCTTAGGGCCAGATTACGGAGACTGGTATTTCACAGGTGATTATCCAACGGTTGGAGGTTATTACGTTGTATGTCAAGCATACTCGCATTGGTATCAGGGGTATGAGGGGCGTAGCTACGACCTCTTCGGTTAAAATAGCTCTTTTGCTTTTAAAATGCACTTACCCAAACTTTCGCAGTTCTCAGGAATGTTTTGTATTCATTCCGCTTCCACGGTTTTGGTTAAGCACATTTTAAATACCAAAATCGTAGTTGCACCTGCGATACAACTACTTAGCTAATTTTAACTTTGGTATTTGTAAAACTGTGCGCCACGATTTTTCCTTATAACGCTTTATCACTTAAAATTTTTTGCTTAACGGTATAGCTTAGATTTTTCACGATGCAACTACTTAGCTAATTTTAACTTTGGTATTTGTAAGACTTTACTCCACGATTTTTTCTTATAACGCTTTTTATCACTTAATCCTTTTATTTATTACACATGACACAGACAGAGTTTGATTGGGAGGCATGGCAACCAAATATGTTTGCTGTATTGATGTTCATTGTCAAAGATGGGCAAGTTCTCCTCATTGAAAAGTTAACAGGCTTAGGGCAGGGAAAGGTGAATGCACCTGGAGGCAAAATTGAACCAGGCGAGACAGCTATGCAGGCCGCTATTAGAGAAACTCAAGAGGAGGTTTGCATCGCACCCATTAATCCAATTAAGCGAGGTGAGTTATCATTTGCTATAGGTGGTGGGCCGCAACTCTACTGCCAAGTATTTATGGCAGATGATTTTACAGGAGAGCCCAAAGCTACAAGAGAAGCAAATCCATTTTGGTCAGCGATTGATAGTATTCCTTTTGATCGTATGTGGGAAGATGATCAGTTCTGGCTGCCTGGGTTAATTAATGGGCAGACTTTTTCGGGCAAGTTTGTTTTTGAAGACGAAGATACTTTAATTTCTAAAGAGCTGCATTTTGATGTAACTCTAAAGAGTTAAGCTTAAGTTAGAAGCCTACGGTAATTATTACTACTAATAATAAAAGGTATAAGAAACAAAGAAAAAATCGGCTCCAAGTTCTTGAATAAGATCTTGAGGAATGGGTGGGAGTTGACAGTATTTAATGGCTTCAATAGTGACACTTTTTTGAACATCATTGCAACCTTGTACTTCTACGATTTCAAAATCAGAAGTAAAGCCATTAGCATTAACTTTAAAGCGTATTCTTAGAAAACCAGGATCTATATATTGCCTATTTTCTAAATTATACTTTTGCCAAGATGCTTCCACTAAGTTGGACATTTGTTTTCCATATTCTCCAAGTTGGCTTTTGTTTACTTCTAAACTTGATTGATTAGCGATGTTGCTTTGCCCTGTTAGTTGAGTTTGTTGATTGGGGAGAGTCAGAGGTGTTTGAGGTGTTTGAGGTGTAGGTAGTTGAGTTTCTAAAGATTCTTGGAGAGCTTCTGTCAGTTTGGCTTCTGGTTTGGGTGGTTCCTCTGGTTTAACTGTATCGATGGTAAGTGATTTGTCTGGGTTTGTGAAGCTTTCGGTAAGCAATTCAGAGCTTTTGGTAGTTGCCTTGTTGTCAATGGCGTCATTGATAGTTTGCACAGGTTTGGACGGGTCCACAGTGTCAAGTAGTGAAGTTTGCTGTGTGTCAGGTTGAGCTTCTTGGGGTAAAATTAATGGTGTTGATAAAGTTTCCTTATAAGGGCGATCTATGCCTACTTGAGTGATATCAGTTCCTAATAATTGTTGTTGCTCTGTACTGGCAGCTTTAGTTGTATGAGCTCCAAATAAGTTAGTATCTAATTTTTCGGTAGTCTCATTAATGGCTTCTGTCTCTTGATACTCTAGTTTAGTTTTTTCTTCAGCTTTTGTATCTTCTATTTTTTCAGTAAGTTCACTTTTATTTAAGTCGGCTAAGGATTGTAAAAGCTGGACTTTTTTTGACTGAGAAAGGCTGTTACTTGCAGTTTTAGTATCGAGATTTTCCATCATCAATAATGCAATGAGTATAGGTATGTGCAGGAGTATAGAAGCAACAACGGAAATAAGCATAGCTCGGTTGTTATTAATAGGTGCTCTATATGTTATGCTCATGCTCTGCACTATAAACAATTTCCCTCGTAAAACCAGTAAAATAAAGTTGACAATTAACCTTCATGTATATAGTAGATTTGAATCGTATAAACATCATTATGAGTAATATTCAATTAACAGAATCAGATAAAAGTAAGCTTTTTTGGGCAAGTTTTTTATCATTGGCGGCTGCAGGCTTTGGCTTTGTATTTAGAGTTCTTCATTTAGGTAGTTGGAAAGAAGATTTTGGTTTTACAGGGCAACAATTAGGAGAGCTTTTTGGGGCTTCTTTATGGCCTATTGCTATTACTATGGTTATTTTTAGTCTTATTGTAGATAAGACGGGTTATAAATGGCCAATGATTATAGGAGCTTCATTACTCCAAATTTTATCAGTTATTATTACTTTTACAGGTAAGGATTACACTACGCTTTATATTGGGGGTTTGTTAGCTGGTTTGGCTCACGGCGTAGTTGAAGCGGTCATTAATCCAATTTGCGCTTCTTCTTATCGTGAACAAAAGAGTAAAATGCTCAATATTCTTCACGCGGCATGGCCAGCAGGTCTTGTGTTTGGTGGTGCAGCGATTTTACTCACCCCTGGTTTTTCTTGGCAAATTCATGCTTTATACATGGCTGTTCCTGCTGTTATTCATGGTATTTTATTCTTCTCATGTAATAATTACCCTGAAGATGAGCGTGTTGTAGCTAAAGTTTCTTATAAGTCTATGCTTGCTGAATTTGGCGGTTTAGGTGTGATGCTGGTTGCCTTTTTCTTCTATTATGAAATTGCTCGTTTATTAGGGCAAGGTGGCACAGCATTAATTAGTGGAGCTGCTATTTGTGCTATTATATTTGGTGTCGGATTTGGTCTTTGGGTTAAATCTGCAGGTAAGATTATGATTTTCATTGTGAGCTTGCTCATGATTCCTCTTGCAACAGCAGAGCTTGGTACAGATGCATGGATTAAAGAATTACTTACACCATCACTTGGTGCTGCTAATGCAGGTTGGGCTATTGTAGTATCTGCATTCGTAATGATGGTATTACGCTTTCGTGCTGGTGATTTCCTCAAAATTTTTACACCTCCAGCACTTCTTGTGTTTAGTGGTATTTTCTCAGCGACTGGTTTAATGCTCTTGTCAAATCCATCTGTAGGTGGCTGGGCTGTATGGATTTGTTTTGTTGTTTACGCTATTGGTCAAACATTCTACTGGCCAACTGTGCTTGGGTTTATTTCTGAGCAGTTTCCTAAAGGTGGAGCTATGACTTTGAATTCAGTTTCAGCTATTGGCTTGATCTCTGTAGGTATTCTTGGTGGGCCGTTCCTAGGTATGGTTCAAGATAGCAAGGTTGCTAATACAGTGGCTAAACAAGCTCCAGCTATTTATGAGCAAGTTAAGTCTAAAGGTGATTTCTTTGGTTACAAAAATCCTAAGGTTGATCAAGCTAAAACTGTTGAATTAGCTGAAGCCGCAGGTCAAGGAGCACAAGTTAAAGAAGCTGTAGATAACTCACGTCGTGGGGCGTTGTTTACCGCTGCCTTTTTGCCATTAGCACTTGCTTTTGGTTACTTTATTATTGCATTGTACTACCGCTCTAAAGGTGGATACAAGCCAGTTGATATTTTAGCTGACTCAGGTCACTAATTGATTAAGTTAGTTATCTATTAAAAAGCCACTCATGTAAATGAGTGGCTTTTTTTATTTCATTTAGGGCGATACATGATTTAATAGAAGTTGTGAATTTAGTAGCTGCCTATGAAACTACCTACAAAGATATTACAAGAGCATCAAAGTCAGATAGAGTCACATACAGTCATGTATGACCAAACTCGTAAAACTTTGATTTCTAAGCTTAAAAATTGGGAAGATCAGAAAACGTGGGATGAGTTTTATCAGATTTATTGGAGGCTTATTTATAGTGTAGGTTTAAAAGCCGGGCTTAATACTGAAGATGCTTTTGATGTTGTTCAAGATACCATATTAGCTATTGCTAAGCAAAATTCAGAAGGTCGAGGTTATGACGCAACTAAGGGCTCGTTTAAGGTATGGTTGTTACAAATTACCCGTTGGAGAATTAAGGATAAGTGGCGCAATCATCAGAAAAATCCCTTAGCAAGCAAAGAAGAAACAACTCAAGACGACCCTTTAGAGAGTTATGATAAGGTCGGTAATTTAGATCAAGCTCATTTCGACCTGTATTGGAGTGAAGAATGGCAGCAACATCTAATAGAGGAGACTCTAAGGAATGTAAAATTAGAAGTTTCGCCTCAGCAGTATCAGTTATTTGCTGCTGCTGTTTTTGATGATTTGCCTATGGCTGAGATTAAATCTAATTTTGGAGTTGCTGCTTCGCAAGTTTATTTAGCTAAGCATCGAGTAGCTAAAGTTTTTAAAAAGCATTACAAAAGGTTAGAGCAAGAATTAGATTAGCTCTAACGATAGGTCTAGATTAGTAGCGCTGTGAGTGAGGGCTCCAATAGAGATGCGCTCAACTCCTGTTTGTGCATAATCATAAATATTGGAAATATTTATGCCACCGCTGGCTTCATATAAGACGAGCGAGCTTAGCCCTAGCTCGCTTCTAAGACGCAAAGCTTCACTGATAGTTTTTGGCGACATATTATCAAGAAGTATAACATCAAGGCGTGGGATGTACTGTTTGGCTATAAGCTCCAAAAAGGAACGTACTTGCTCAAGAGTATCAGCCTCTAAAATAATAGGAGTAGTTGGGTGTGTGGAGTAGAATTCACAGAGCTTTGCTTGCAAATCATCAAGACTACAAAAATGATTGTCTTTAAGCATGACTACATCGTAAAGCCCCATACGATGATTATAGCCTCCACCAGCAAGCACAGCTTGTTTTTCCAGTATTCGCCAAGCAGGTGTGGTTTTGCGGGTGTCTAGCAATTGAACTTTAGTTCCCTTTAGGGCTTTTTGGTATTCAGCTGTTAGGGTTGCAATACCGCAGAGTCGCTGAAGGAAGTTAAGTAGAGTGCGTTCTAGTCCAAGGATAGCCTGGGTATTGCCGCTAAGAGTAAGTAGAGGGGCTTTGTATGTAAAAGCTTCGCCTTCAGATACGAGAAGCTTATACTTGATTGCATCATCGCTAAGTTCGGCTAACTTAAGAAAATTTTGAATCAGCGACTCGATGATTCGTTCCCCTGAGAAATAACCAGCTTGTTTGGCGATGATGCGTGCTTGACAGTTATCGCTAGCATCTATGAAGTGCAAACTAGTTAAGTCACCTGTTCCAATATCTTCTTGGAGGCTAAGCTCTATGAGTTGATTGAGGTGTTTGGTGTAAGAGTTAGGTGTCATATAAATTAACTGCAGGTTGAGCAATGAAGCAATCCACGGATTAAAATATCAGTTCCAATGAGTTCTCGGCTGACTTGGTGGAGTTGGTTACTACGAGTAAGTGTTGATAGAGCAGAGGTGGGGCCTCCTGCAATAATAGGAGCATAGAAGCCAATCCATTCATCAATTAAACTTTCCTCAATTAATGCTGCATTAAGCTTGGCGCCAGCTTCTACAAGTATGCTCTGTATGCCGTACTCTTTGTAGCAGTGTTTTAGTGCGCTTTGAAAGTCAGGGTACTTGTTACTACCTATTTGGTAAATATAAGTATGGTTGGCATATTCATCATTAAATAGGGGTTGATGGTCTTTGTTGATTTTCTCTGGTTTTTGGCGGGTGAACACAAGACGTTTAGGTTGCGTATAACCTTGCTCAATAAGTACTGAGTCACGGAGTGTTAATTGAGGTTTGTCTGCAGCTAATGTTGTCGTACTTGTAAGAATAGCGTCAAATTGTGCTCGCAAGAGTTGTACACGTTGACGAGATTCTGGGCAACTAATCCAGGGGCTTTCACCTGAAGGCCTATCAAGTTTGCCGTCTAAACTAATGGCAAGCTTAGTCGCCAACCAAGGGATTTGCTGGCATTGGCTTTTTTTAAAGGCTTGAATCAGTCTTTCGCAGGCTAACTTCAGGACTCCAGATCGAACAGTGATGCCTGCCTGATTAAGGATTTTGTCAGCTCGTCCTGCGTGTTTAGTGTTAGGGTCGACGCAGCCGTAGACTACAGTGCTAATTTGATGATCTATAATCCAGCTTGTGCAGGCGCCAGTCTGCCCATGGCTAGAGCAAGGCTCAAGTGTGACATAACAAGTCGAAGATTTGAGTGCTTGTGCTCCATGAGTTTTAATAATAGACTTGATAGCTCCTTTTTCAGCGTGGTCGCCCCCATATTTTTGATGGTAATAATTGCCGAGCAACTCATTGTCTCTTGATACGATAACGCAACCAACACTTGGATTAGGGCTAGTTTTGCCTAGTCCTAGTTTAGCAAGCTCTATGGCTTGCTGCATCCAGTGTTCATCTCTTGCTTGGATTGTCATCGGTGGTATGCTAATAGATGTATAGAAATTATGCCAGTCTCAAAATTACAAAATCAAGTTGCTAAGCATATAGAAAATTACTTGTCGAAAAAAATACTAGTTGCTGTTTCTGGAGGGAGGGATTCTGTGGTTTTATTGCATCTTTTGACGCAGATTTTACCTGTAGAGCAATTAATAGTGGTTCATGTTAATCATCAATTGCGAGGTGATGAGTCAGACGCAGACGCCAAATTAGTGTCTAAATTGGCTGAATTTTATGGCTGTATTTATATTGAACATGTTTGTGATGTTAGCCAGTCAAGCGAGAAAGAAAAAGTTTCTATTGAAACTGCTGCACGTAAAGCAAGGCATCAATTTTTTGCACAGGTTCAAGCTAAGTATAAGGCGGCTGCGGTGCTCTTAGCTCATCATGCTGATGATCAAGCTGAAACCATCCTATTTAATTTATTAAGAGGTTCAGTAGGTCTTAAAGGTATGAATCTAATGCAAAAAATACAAGTAGATGTTGATGGAGAGTTGCTTGACCTTAATTTATTAAGGCCGCTATTAAAAGTAAGACGTTGCGTTATAAAAGATTATCAAAAACATCATCATTTAGCGTATGCAGAAGACAGTTCAAATAATGAACTTATATATACGCGTAACCGCTTGCGTCATGAAGCAATCCCATTATTAGTAGATGTAATGCAACGTGATGTGGTTAATAAAATACTCGATAGTTATGACTTAGCTTGTGAAGAATTAGCAGAAGAGGATGATTTGCATGTTTACTTGGACAAAGATGATAGGTTAGTTATATCAGAATTAATCAAATTAAGTCAGCTTGAGCAAAGAAAAATCATAAAGCTTTACTTGCAAGATCAAGGAGTAGTTAACTTAAGTGCTAAGTTAATTTTAGCAGCTGTGGATTTGCTCACTAATTTAGAAAAGCCAAGTATTAATTTGCCTAAAAATGCTAAATTGAGGCGTAAAGAGAAAAGGGTTTGGGTTGAGAAAAATTAGTCTTAATCATAGTCTGATTTTTTCTTGAATTTAAGTTGTTTTTTGGAAGCGATTTGCTATAAGAGTCGTGTCAGAGGTCATGGGTTTAGAGCTTGTTAACTCCGCCAGGTTCGAAAGAAAGCAACGGTAGCAAGCCTTTAATCGTCATGATTCTCTGGCATTCTTATTAAAAAATTTATATATCATGGAAAGTATTTCTTCTCGCATTGCATCAGTTTCTCCTTCGTTAACTTTGGCTGTCACCCAACAAGCTAAAAATATGCAAGCAGAAGGTAAGTTAGTTTACGGATTGGCAGGGGGCGAGCCAGATTTAGCTACACCAGATGTAGTAACTGCTGCTGCTATTAAAGCCTTGCAAGAAGGAAAAACTAAGTATGCACCTTCGAGCGGTATTCCTGAATTACGTGAGGCTATAGCTAATAAGTTAACTAAAGAAAACGGCATTGCATGTGAAGCCTCTCAAGTAGTTGTGAGTGCTGGAGCTAAATTTGCTTGTTATGAAGCAATTTCAGCTGTGATAGAGGAAGGTGACGAGGTGATTATTCCGTCTCCTTATTGGGTGAGTTACCCTGAAATGGTTCGTCTTGCAGGAGGTGTTCCAGTTATTGTTGAAACTACAGCAGAGAGTGGTTGGAAAATGACAGCGGATCAGTTTGATTCTCATATGTCAGGCTTAACCAAAATGGTCATTATCAATAGTCCAGGTAACCCTACTGGTGCGGTTTATACTGAGCAAGAACTTAAAGAGCTAGGTGAAGTAGCTATTTCTGAAGATATTATGATTCTCTCTGATGAGATTTACGAAAAAATGATTTATGGAGAAGCTAAGCACGTGAGTATTGCTTCTCTTAGTGAAGAGTTAGCTGCCTTGACTATTACGGTGAATGGTTTTTCTAAGGCTTATTCTATGACAGGTTGGAGGCTAGGTTATACTGTTGCTTCTCCTGCGGTATCTAAAGCGATAGCAACAATGCAATCACACCTCACCTCTAATGCCACTACTTTTGCTCAATATGGAGCAGTGGAAGCAATGGTTAATGCTGAGGTTGATCAATTTGTTGAAGATATGAGAGCTGAGTACGATGTACGAAGAAAGTTTGTGCTAAGTCGCTTGCAGTCAATTCCTAATATAACAGTCGTTGAGCCTGAAGGTGCGTTTTACTTTTTTGTTGCTTTAAATCAGTTGGGCATGAGTTCAATTAATATTTGTGATAAACTTATCAGTCGTTACAAGCTTGTAGCTGTTCCAGGTGCTGCTTTTGGTTACGATGAAGGTATACGTCTAAGTTACTGTGTTGGGTTAGACGTTCTTAATGAAGGCTTAAATGCTTTTGCTCAATTCTGCCAAGACCACTAAGTTTTCATGAGTCAAAAACCTCAAAAGCATGTGTTATTTGTCTGTACAGGTAATACTTGTCGTAGCCCTATGGCGGAGAGGTTGTTTTTGCAATACTTATTACAGGAAGGTCTAGATTATATTACAGCAAGTTCTGCTGGAGTAGCTGCTTTTAGTGGTGACGCAATTTCTTATGAGGCAGAGGAGTTACTAAGGCAGCAAAACTGTGATGCTCGAGATTTTAGAAGTAGTCGAGTCACGCATCAAGCTTTAGAGAGTAGTGATATTGTTTTAGCTATGACTCATTCGCATTTGTCAGCTTTAAAATCTTCTTTCCCTGAATTTCAAGAAAAGTATTATTTGCTTGATTCAAATTGGAAGAGCCTTAATGGTGTCAGTATGAATTCTGGTCAGGATATAGTTGACCCGATAGGTTGTGGAATGTCTGCCTATGAATCTGTTGCTGAGGACTTTAAGAGAATATTTCCCAATTTAATTTATTGGTTAAAAAATTTAAATTAATAAAAAAAGAAGAAGATGAAAAATCAATTAACAATTGCGCTTGGCGCAGATCATGGAGGTTTCGAAATTAAGGAAGCTATTGTCAATTATTTGCAAGAGCAAGGTTATGATGTAGTCGATTTTGGTGCTGAAAATACACAAAGCGTCGATTATTCAGATTATGCTAACCTTGTGTCTTTAGAGGTGAGTAGTGAAAGAGCTGATTTAGGTATACTTTGTTGCTCTTCAGGAGTTGGGATGAGTATTGGAGCTAATCGTTACAGAGGTATTAGTGCTGCAGTCGCGAATGATGTCGATGAAGCTAAAACTGTGCGTGAACACAATAATGCTAATGTGCTTTGTTTGGCTGGTAAAAAACTTTCAACTCAAGTAGCTATTGAGATTGCTCAAGCATTTATTGATGCTGAATTTGCAGGTGGTCGTCATGAAGCTCGTATTTTAAAAGCTTCAGGTAGTCGTTTGGCTCAAGTTGATGCTGATATTTTTGATCTAGTAGAAAAAGAGGGCAAGCGTCAACGTTCTCACATAGAACTTATCGCTTCTGAAAACTTTACGAGTCCAGCTGTAATGGAGGCTCAAGGCAGTTTGTTAACTAATAAATATGCTGAGGGTTACCCTGGTAGGCGTTGGTATGGAGGTTGCGAAGTTGTAGACGAAGTAGAGCAAATCGCTATAGATAGGGCGAAAGAGCTTTTTGGTGCTGAGCACGCTAACGTTCAGCCTCATTCAGGATCGCAAGCTAATATGGCTGTATATTTCGCTGTGCTTGAACCAGGTGATAAAATTTTAACTATGGATTTAGCTCATGGAGGGCACTTAACACATGGTCATCCAGCAAACTTCTCAGGTAAGCTTTATGAAGTGGAGCATTATGGAGTTAGTGAAAAAGATGAATATATTGATTACGATGCACTTGAAGCTCAAGCACAGAAGTTTCAGCCAAAGCTTATCACGTGTGGAGCTAGTGCTTATCCTCAAATTATTGATTTTGAAAGAGTCGGGAAAATTGCTAAATCTGTAGGTGCTTATCTGTTTGTTGATATGGCGCATATTGCTGGCTTAGTTGCTGCAGGGGTGCATCCAACTCCAGTGCCACATGCTGATTTTGTGACTACAACTACTCATAAATCTTTGCGTGGGCCACGTGGTGGCATTATTCTTTGTAAGGAAGAGTATGCTAAGAAGATTAGTGCTAGAGTATTTCCAGGTGTTCAAGGTGGGCCTCTGATGCATGTGATTGCAGCCAAGGCAGTATGCTTTGCGGAAGCCCTAAAGCCTGAATTTAAAGAATACCAAGAACAAGTGGTAAAAAATACGAAAGCCATGGTAGAAACTTTTCAAGATTTAGGAGTGCGAGTGGTCTCTAATGGTTCAGAAAACCATCTCCTCCTTCTTGATTTACGTAGTGTGGGCACAGATGGTTCGGTTGCTCAGATTGCTTTAGATAAAGCAGGTATCACTCTAAATAAGAATGCTATTCCTTTTGATACAGGTAGTCCAATGAGCCCCAGTGGTGTGCGTATTGGAACTCCTGCTGTCACCACTAGAGGTATGAAAGAGGATGACGTTAAGCAGGTAGCTACTTGGATCGTTGAAGTATTAAAAAACCATGAAGATGAGGCTTTATTAGCAGACATCCATGAACAAGTAGTAGAATTTAATCAAAACTTCCCATTACCTTATTAATTTTAACTTATAAATTATGCCCGATAGCGTAAAAGGTAATCAAATATGCACACTTGTTATTTTTGGTGCAACAGGTGATTTAACCCATCGTAAATTAATACCTGCATTGTATCATCTTAAACTTGAGGGTTTATTATCCGAGAAAGTTCAAATTATTGGGTTTGCTCGTCAAAATAAGTCAGATTTAGAATTTCGTGCAGGGTTAAAATCTGCGCATAAAGAAGTTTCTAGAACTCTTTATGATGAGAGTTTTTGGCAAGTATTTGATAAGCAAATATCTTATCATCAGAGTAATTTTGATGATTTAGATGGTTATAAGTCTTTGGAGTCTAAAATTCAGGCTTATGAGAAAGGCAATGGCTTGCCGTCAAACCGACTGTACTATATTGCTAGTTCGCCAAGTTTTTTTGGTACGATTTTAGATTTTTTAAAGCAATCAGGAGCGAACAGCTCTTCAGATGGAGGGTGGCGTCGTGTCATTATAGAGAAGCCATTTGGAACAGATTATGATTCTGCTTGTAGATTGAATAAAGTTGTAGCTGGAAGTTTTGAAGAAGCTGACACATACAGAATAGATCATTATTTAGGCAAGGAAACAGCGCAAAACATTATGGTTTTACGCTTTGCTAACGCTATATACGAGTCACTTTGGAATAATCGCTATATTGAACAAATTCAAATTACAGTGGCTGAAGACTTAGGCATGGAGTCTGGGAGAGGAGCTTACTATGATCAAGCAGGAGCACTTAAAGATATGGTTCAAAACCACTTGTTGCAGTTGTTAACTTTGGTAGCGATGGAGTCACCAGTTGATTTGTCTGCTGACGCGGTGCGTGATGAGAAAGTCAAAGTTTTAAGATCATTACAGCGTTTAGATACAATTGAAAAAGTTAAGAAAAATACGGTTAGAGCTCAGTATGTAGATGGTTGTGTTAAAGGCGAGCCTGTGCCAGCCTACATTAATGAAGATCGCGTTCCTAAGGATTCGAAAACTGAAACTTACGTTGCTTTGCGTCTTTTTGTTGATAATTGGCGTTGGAAAGGTGTCCCGTTTTACTTGCGTGTAGGTAAGCGTATGACTAAAAAATCAGCTCAAATTTCTATATTTTTCAAACAAGTGCCTCAGGTTTTATTTAATGAAAATCAAAAACTAGAAGAAAATGTGCTCATGATTAAAATGCAACCAGACGAAGGTGTTGCTATGAAACTCATGTCTAAGGTCCCTGGTAGTAGTTTTGAGCTCAATCCAGTAAATATGAATTTTGATTATGAGACTACTTTTGCCAAGCAGTCAGCGGAGGCTTATGAGCGTCTTTTATTAGACACAATGAGTGGTGATGCGACGCTCTTTATTCGTAAGGACGAAGTAGAAGAGGCTTGGAAATTTGTTGATGACTTGGCGGCTATTTGGAAAGATGAATCTAAAGCTGTAGATTTAGCAACTTATGAAGCAGGTTCTTGGGGACCAAAAGAAGCTGATGATCTTGCTGGAAAAATGAAGCATAAATGGCTGGAAATCTAAGTGTTTTCCTGTGGTTTTATCTTATTTGAACTTGCCTTTTTTGAGTGTTTCATAGTATAAACACTCTCTTAATTTTAGCCATTAAAACAATTTTATGATTACAATTCCAAATGATGCTCCTTTTGATGATAAACAAAAAGCATGGTTAGAAGATTTTTTTAAGCAGCAAATAGAGCCTTTAATTAAAGGTGGTGTGGCCGCTCCTATGGGGCCAGCTGTTCCGGTTACTGTTTTATTTGGCTCTCAGACAGGTAATGCTGAAGGAATTGCTAAAAAATTAGCCAAAAAATTTAGCAAATTAAATTTTGTTGTTACAGTTATTGATTTAGCTGACTACGAAGTTGAGCAATTGGCAAACGAAGATAAAGTGCTAATTATCACTAGTACTTATGGTGATGGAGAACCACCTGATAGCGCGGCAGATTTCCATGAGGCATTAATGGCTGATTCAGCGCCAAGTCTTGAGCATATTTCTTATTCTGTGCTTTCTCTTGGGGATACTGAGTATCCTGATTTTTGTCAATGTGGTATTGAATTTGATGAGCGTTTTTCTGAATTGGGCGCTGTGGCTGTTGTTCCTCGTGTTGATTGTGACGTTGAATATGAATCCTTAGCACAGAAATGGCAAAATGATTTGCTAGATATTTGGGGTGGGGCTCAACAAGTTTTAGTAGAGGAAGATGAAGAAGAGCTTGGCTACAGTAAAACGAATCCATTCCCAGCTAAAGTTTTAAATATGTATAACCTTAATTCTGATGATGCAGAAAAAGAGACTTACCATATTGAGCTTAGTTTAGAGGGTTCTGAGTTAACCTATGAAGTGGGCGATGCATTAGGTGTTTACCCTCGTAATGATGAGGCTGTGGTTGATGAGTTGATGGCGGCTTTTCCTTTTAACATTAATAGTGATGTTGAGCTTAGCTCAGGCAAAGAAGTTTCATTGCGTGAAGCTCTTATTGAGCATTATGACATTACCAATCTTAATGTTAATTTAGTGAAGGCTTGGCAGGCTCGTAGTGGATCTCCTTATTTGCGTTCTTTAGTAGAAGCTAAAGACGATAAGTTGATTGAAAACTTTTGTTGGGGGCGCAATTTAATTGATTTGGCCAAGGAATATCCTGCTGATTTTTCAGATGCAGAGGATGTGCTTGAGTTACTTAAGAAATTGCAACCTAGACTTTATTCAATTTCTTCAAGTCCCTATGTTCATGAAGGTCAAGTTCATTTAACTATAGCTATTGTTAGATATCATACTTATGATCGCCAGCGTGGAGGTGTTTGTTCAACTTATTTTTCTGATAGAGTCGAAGGTCAGTCTCCTAGGGTTTATGTGCATGAGAACAAAGCTTTTCGCTTAGCAGCAAGTTCAGATGACCCTTTAATTATGGTAGGTCCAGGTACAGGTATTGCTCCGTTTAGAGCTTTTCTAGAGCAACGAGAGTATGATAAAGTTAGTGGTGATAATTGGTTGTTTTTCGGTAATCCACACGAAGCTACTGATTACCTCTATCAAGATCAGTTAGCAAAATACCAATCTTCTGGGCTGTTGACTAAGTTAAGTACAGCGTTTTCTAGAGATCAAGATCACAAAATATATGTCCAAGACCGTATGCGTGAACAAGGGTCTGAATTGTGGAGCTGGTTAGAAAAAGGAGCTTACTTTTATGTTTGTGGGGATGCAAGCAGGATGGCTAAAGATGTAGATAAAGCACTCCACGATGTCATTGCAGAGCATGGGAAAATGTCAGCTGATGAAGCTGTAGCTTATGTTAAAAAAATGAAAAAAGATAAGCGTTACAGCAGAGATGTGTATTAAAAGCTGACTAAAATTAAATAAAAATAAGGGTGATTGGTATAGCGCATTGGTTAGTGAGATTTTATGTTTAAAAAAAGCTGGCTTTTCTCTTTTCATAGAGTAGTATTCATGAATCTTTAAATATATATTATGACATTAAGATTACTAAACACTCTCGCAGTTACTTTATTTTGTTTCTTGTTTTATTCGATTAAGGCTCAAGAGCAGCTTAACTACAAAGCTGATGTCAAGGGGCCTGTTGTTAATGTTTTTGATTCACCTGACTTAGATGTTGCTGGAGCTAGAAAAACTTACAAAGCCAAGCAATGGGTTGAGTTTGAGGCGGGAGCAGTGTTTAAAGCTAGAGACACATCATTAGAAGCTATCAGCGAGGTTGTGGCCATTTGGTATATTGCTATTTATAATAAAAAAACTAAAACTTATTCGTTGTTAGAAGAAGCAATAACGCATGTCAATGTCCCTATTGGTGAGCCAGTTTATTTTTCTTCATACTTATCACCTGCATCACTCAAAGCTTTGCTTGGAAAAGTTGATGAAAGAAGTGTGAAAGCTGTAGGTCTAGAGCTAGAAATTGATGGAGCGATTATAGCAGTAGAGAGCTTTAAGGAAAAACAAGGGTGGTGGAAATCAGAATCTTTAAAAACAGATGCTGCAGTTAAGTTACTTAATAAAAACCAAACTCCCTTTAGGTTTTATTGGTATGATAGATATGCTGAGCTTGAGGCTAAATAAATAATATTGAATATATGAGTAAAATAATTACATTTAGTCTAGGATTAGGTAGGGTTTCAGCTGCCTCATTCTCGATATCTAAAACTAATGGATTTCAATTAGAGCAGGTAGCGCATTCTGCTTTAAACCTTCAGGAGGCTGCGGGTAGCTTTAGTCTCGAATTGACGCAAGTCATCAGAAAGCTTGCAGATGAGCTAGACTGTAGCAAGTCTGATTCTATTTATTATTCGCTTTCATCACATCGCACAGTTTTAAAGTTCTTCCCTCTGCCTATGTTGAGCGGTGGGGATGTAGATAAGTTAGTTTCGCTAGAAGCTCAACAACAAGTGCCATTTCCTTTGAGTCAAGCGCTATGGGATTATACTGCAATTCCATTAAAAGACGGCACGCAAGAAATATTTTTAGCTGCGATTAAGCACGCCTCACTTGAGGCAATACAGCAAGCTTTTGATGGTGTCGCAAAGGTGGTAGAGGTTTTACCTAGCCCTATGTCGCATTACAAAGCTTTACAGCACAGGGCTGTTGCAACAGAGGATGACCAGTTGCTCATCGATATAGGAGAAAAAAGCACCCAATTGCTTTATTTTAATAATAACAGGTTTTTTGCTAAGACGCTTAACTTTGGGGCGCAAGATGTAACTAGAGCTATTATGAAGGCTTATGAGTGTGATCTTGCTACCGCTAACAACTATAGGGACGAGTATGCTATCATTAGCGTAGATCCTGCTTACATATCTACTCTTGATGAAGGAGCTCAGTTTTTAGTTAAGACTGTATCTTCGGTATTTAGGTCGTTACCTGCTAAAATTAATCAGGTAACGCACTTGTATCAAAATCAACATAAGGGAGGTGCGTTAACTCAGGTACACTTAGTGGGTTCTTTTGCTAAAATGAATGGTTTAGAGTCATTTATTGCTCAACAGCTTAATTTGCCAGCCGCTAAGTTAAATCTAGATGGTATAAATCTGTCAGCTAAGGCGCAAGAACAAATAGCGACAGTTAGGGAGTACTCTCCAGAATGCTTGAACGAGCTGTTAGGTCTAGCTGTATTAGCGAATTCTCCTGCAGCAGGAGGCCTATCTGTGTCATTATTGCCGCAAAGTTTGCATAATAAAAAAGCATTAAAAGTTAGAAAATCTTTTTGGCTTGTGGCGGCTGTAATTGCTATTGTAGGTCTAGTTGTAGGTGTTTTTCAGCAAAAAAATATATTAGATGAATTGGTAGCGCAAGAGAATGAAATGCAGTCTAAGTTACAAGCTATTAAACCATTTGCAAATAAGGTTGAAGATTTGCTGGATAAAAATGAAGATTTAGCTATTAAGAGTAAGGCTCTTAGTGATATTCAAGAGCAACGTATCTTATGGTTAAATATTTTAAGTGATCTAAGTAAGACAATGGCTCATGACGAAGTTTGGGTCACAACTATTTCTGGACTTACTAATTACAATTTGTCAGATAAAGATTATAAGCCGTATATATTAGATAATTATCCAGAAGCTGGTTATGGAGTTAGTATTAAGCAAGCGCTTAAGAAGGCGGAGTCAAGCGCATCTAAGAAAGGGTTGTCAGGTAGAAGGAATAAAGTTCAAACTGTAGAAAATTTAATTAATGCAATTGTTGTAAAGGGTTTTTGGAGAGATAATGATAAAGCTCATAATGTGGTTTATGACTTGCTGGATCAAATTAGAGCTTCCTCACATGGGCACTTTACTTTTGAGCAAGTTATCAGTAGCGGATCCCGAGGTGAGAAAGAAGTTAAGACGTTAAACAATGAGTCTATTGTGAAATATTTAGATACAGAGATAAAGCCTAATAAAGTTGGCTCGGCTTTTGAGTTCGTATTATTTCTTAATAAACCTATTAAACTTTAATTGATAATTATGGAATTTTTAAAGAAAAAAGGATTAGCAATTGTTATTGTAATCATAGCTCTCGCAATAATTGTGGTTTTGATTATGCAGAGTCTCAAAATCCAAGATAAGATTGATGGTTTGCAGCCTCTTACTAGTGAGTTAAGATCAAAAGAAGCGATAAAACCTTATCCATCTCAAGAAAATGTTCAAGTTTTAGCTAGAGCAACAAATGCTTGGGAAGCTCAATTATTGGAATATCAGAAAAAGCTGCCAAAAATTGAAGCTGATTTTCTAGGTAAGCCTGTTATGAGTTCAGGTGCTTTTTCAGCAAAAAGAACAAGGGTGGAAAAACAAATAAAAGAAACCTATGATCGCAAAGGTATTTTTTGGCCAGAAGAATGCAATTTAGGGTTTGAAACTTATGTAAGTAACCCTGTTCCGAACAAAGCTATTAACATACTTAATTATGAGCTGGATTCAATTGAATATATATTAAAAATTCTTGCTGAAAACGAAATCTCAGGTTTGCGAAATATTGTCAGAAAGCCTCTTAAGATTGAAGAAGACACGCCTAAAGTCTTAGTTAAAAAAGGTAAAAAACCATTAAGTAAATCAGCTGATGATCAAGAGGTTATTGAAAACCTTGAAGTTGAGCTTGTTTTTACAGGTAATGAAAATTCAATTAAAAATTCATTAAACCAATTAGTTAATACTTCTAAATATTTGTTCTTTATAAAATCATTAAGCTTAAAAAATTCACAGCTTTTGCCCGTTGATTTGAGTTTAATAGATTTTGAGGGAGAAGAGGACGGAAGTGCTAGAAAATCTCGTAACTCATCATTTAATTTAGCTGCGTTATTTGGTTCGGCTTCATCTGATGAAGAGGTTGACGAGGAGACTAAAACCATCGAATCTAAAGAAATATTTAAGCAAGTTTTAGGCGATGAAGAGGTCCTAATAGGATTAGTTTTAGAGGTTGTTTTATTAAGAGAAGGTTAAAAATATGAGCTTAACAAAAAAAGTAAAAATTAATATTATTGATGTTATAAGTCTTATCCTGGCTATATTATTATTAGCGTTTGCTATTATTTATATCCCTAGCTTATACGAAAATAATGAAAGCACAGTTTCTTCTAGTCGAGAAGGTAAAAGTATTTCTACGTGGGAACCTGAAGCTTATAAATATCTAGAGAGCTTTGAAGATTATTTTTCAAAAGATGTTCAATGGGACTCTGCTATGACAGGAGCGGGTCGCCAAGTTGATTTTCTAGTGAGCGTGCCTTTGTATTTAAAAAAAGGAGGAGAAGGTGTTATTGACTTTGAAAAAGCAGAAAAAGTACATCCTCCAGTAGAAAACTCATGGTTTGTTGAGCATTCATTAGATTGGAAATTAGATACTATTTTAGAGTTAGATACTGACAAAGATGGTTTTAGCAACATAGAAGAATATGAAGCCGATACCAATCCTAATAGTGACGCATCATTTCCTGCTCTTATTGGAAAGCTTGAAATAGTCAAAGTCAATAGCTTGCCTTGGCAATTAAAGTTTTCGAGTTATGCTGCAGGTAAAGCTTGGTTTAGTTATATGGATATTGAAGGCAAAGTACTTAACAGGACTAGATCAGGCATAGCTGCTGGAGAGAGCTTTTTTAACCAAGGTGAGATTAATACCCAAAGGTTTAAACTATTAGAAATTGAAGAAGGTGTAGAAGTCGAAACTAGACCAGGACAAACGACTAAAACACAAATGGCAACTATTCAAGATTTAAGTAGTTTTGCTAATGGTGAAATTTATAAAGTCCCAAGAACATTGCCTAAAGATCAAGAATTATTAAAGGAATATCAATTTGAAGACTTAACTGCTGAGATCAGGTTGAATGCTTTGAGCCAAGAAAAAAACAGTATCGAAGTTCAAGTTAATCAAGAGTTTACACTTCCTTTTGATGATAACTCATCAAAGATGAGCTATAAAATTACATCTTTACTTTTCAATCCTGAATTAGGTGCTTACGAGATAGAAGTAGGCTGGATAGAGTCAGGCGAACAAAAAACTCAAAAAATTATATTGTAATTTTTTTAAATCAATTTAAATTTTATCAATCTATTAATATGAAATTACACTATTTTATTACTTTACTAGGAGCTGGCAGCTTAGCGTTAAGTTTTGCTCAGAATGAGGCCGTGTTGACTGATCCGATTTTGTCGCAAGAAATTCAAGCTAGAAATCTAAGATTACAGGAGGGTTCAACTCTATACGAACAAGCAAAAGCTGAATACGAGAAAAGCAATTATGAGCAAGCTATATATGCATATAGGCAGGCATTAGGGCGCATACCTCAAGCTCCTCTTACCGAAGACTTGAGAAACTCTATTAACCAAGATTTGCAGCAAGCTCGCTATGATTTAGCTAAGCAGTATTATAAAGATGGGCGCCATCAAGAGGCTTTGAGTATTCTTTCTGAGGTAGAATTAGAAGATAAGAATAATGCCAAATCCAAAAAGCTTACAAAATATATTAATGACCCTATTCGAACTAATAAGGCAGCTGACCAAGAATATTTAGCTAAACGTGAACAAGTTAATCAATTGCTTTATGTAGCTGAAGGTTATTATGACGCAGGTTTATTTGATCAAGCTTCTCTAGAATATGAAAAGGTTTTAATACTTGATCCTTACAATAAAGCTGCTCGCATGGGTATGAGTAAGGTTGAAAAAGAAAAATCAGGTTATTATGAAACTGCTTATCAAGAGAGTAGATCCACGTATTTAAATCAAATAGCTGCTCAGTGGGAAAAGCCGATTTCAGCAACATCATTAAGAGCTACACAATTGCAAGGCACTTTACTAGATAACAATGGTGGTGCAGCGATTACTTCAAAGGCTTTGGATGATATTATGATTCCTTCAATTGATCTTGAAGATATGAATTTGTATGAGGCTATTGAGCAAATTCGTCAGCTTTCTAAAGAATATGATACTAGAACTACTGGTGCAGATAGAGGATTGAACTTTATTGTTAGAGATAATGGTGATGTAACAAATCCTATTGCTGAAAGACGAATTGATAAGATTGCTTTAACTAATGTGCCACTTAGATATATATTAGAATCTGTTTGTAGTAAGCTTGACTTGGGCTTTAAAGCTGAGGAGTTTGCTGTAGTACTATTCCCAAAGGGAGCCGGTAATGGAGTGCTCACACAACGTACTTTCTTAGTGCCACCAGATTTCAAAACAGCACTTAGTGACTCGTCTTCAACTACGAGTAGTTTAACTGCTAACGACCCATTTGCAGCGCCTCCAGCAGCATCTTCAGCAGGAGCTAATGCTAGCATACAAGAGCTACTTCAAGGTAGAGGTATTAAATTTGCTGACAATGCTTCAGCGTCTCTCGTAGGAAATAAACTCATTGTCAGTAATACCCAAGAAAATATTGATCTACTTGAAAGCATTATCAATGAGATAAAGCTCAAAACAAATACAGCAGTAAGAATAGTTAGTAAATTCATGGAGATCAATCAAAATGATTTAGATGAACTCAGCTTTGATTGGAGTACAAATGGCGTGACTAGTGGTAATAATAGTAATATTTTAGGTGGTACTGCGGGTTCAGGTTTAGAGAGATTAGCTTCTGACTTTAATGGAGCAATATCAGCAAATAATGTAGTTACCTCTGGCTTACGCTCAGGTACAGGAGCCATTACGAACACTGCGCTTAGTGGGATCGTTGGTAATAGCGGTAGATTATCAGACTCAAATAGTGCGGGGGTAGCTCCTGGTGTCTTGTCATTTTTAGATAATGATTTTATTAATGGCAGCCAACTTGAGCTTGTGATGCGAGGCCTCTCTCAAAAGAAAGGTGTGGATATACTTATAGCTCCTAGTGTCATGGCTAAAAATAACCAAGAAGCCTTAATTGAAGTAGTGGATGAGATGCGTTATCCAACTAGTTATGAAGCTCCCCAAATCCCTGAATCAATTACAGCTGCTTCAGTGGCTCCTGTGGCTCCAGCAAACCCTACTGATTTTGAAGTTGAAAATTTAGGAGTTGCCCTAAGAGTCACTCCAAACTTAGGAGCTAATAACCAGACTATTAGTTTAGATTTTAAACCAACAATTGTTGAGTTTGATGGTTTTATCAATTATGGTAGCCCCATTAATGGTTTTGACTCTAACGCTCCTGCAGGTGAAGGTAAGCTTGAGATTACTGCTAATACTATTGAGCAGCCTGTATTTTCACGAAGAAAAATTGAGACTCAACTCACTCTTTATGATGGCAATACTGTAGCTGTAGGTGGATTAATTAAGGAGGAGAGAACGACTATTGAAGACAAAGTACCAATTTTAGGAGACTTGCCTTTTGTGGGGCGCTTATTCCAATCAAAAGTTGATAAGCAAGATCGTAGTAATTTAGTTATTTTTGTCACAGCAAGAGTAGTAGATGCCAGTGGTGAAGCTGTTAATAAGCTTAATCCAGGAGCTGAAGAAGCATTGATGCCTGAGTCTTTGATTGCTAATTAATTATTAATTATTTGATTAGTATAAAAATAGCATGGTCATTATTGATGACCATGCTATTTTTATTTTAGAGTGATGAGTTTAAATTGTAAAAAATCATTTCTAGTCACAGGGGCTATAGCCTCTGGTAAGAGCATAGCAACTAAAGAGTTGTCTCTAAAGTTAACTGACTCAGAAATCTTTGACGCAGATGAGTGTGTGGCTCAATTATGGAGAAAAAAAAATATCCAAGAGCAAATAAAAGAAGCTTTTAATTTGAAGAGCGAACTAACAGATATCGTTAAACTTAAATCGTTATTAGTAAAAAAACTCATAGAAAACCCTTGCAAAAGAAAAGAATTAGAGGCAATACTTCATCCAGAAGTTGAACAAGTTTGGCTTAGCCGCTATCAGGCTTGGATGAAGAATAAAAATAAAAGTTATTTTATTTCTGAAATACCTCTTCTAAACTCTCAAGATAGCTCACCTTATCAAGGTGAGGTTATACTTGTAGGCATTTCACCATCTTTACAGATTCAGCGATTAAGGCAGAGGTTATCAAGTAAAGGGATTAGAACTAAAGATAAGCAACAATCTATTATTGAATTTTATCTTCAAGCTCAACAATCATGGGAATATAGTCAAAAGCAAGCTGATTATTTCATTTGGAATGTGCAAGGCAAAGACTTTTTAAAAAAACAAATAAATACTATTATTAATCATGCATAATGAATTAAATTCAGAGCAGAATAACTCCGCTCAAGAGTTACCGTTCACAGAAGAGTGGAGCCCGAACTCTACTCCTCAAAGCGAAAATGAAAACACTCAGGCTGAGTCTAGTCAAGCAGGCTCTTTAGTAGCCAAAAAAGAGGAGCTTCAAAATAAACTCAACGAAGAGCCTCAGATAACATCAAGTGACAAGAGTGAACTTAAGTCTAAGGCCAAACCTAAGTCTGCAGTAAATAATAGTGAGCCTATACAAGAAAATATTGTTGAAGAAGATTTAAAGCTAGAGGCAGCAACAGTTAAAGAAATTCAGCCAGAAAAGCCTAAAACTATGCTAGATATTGAAATTGAAGTTTCTAATATCCAGTCAATGAGTCGTGCTGAATTACAAAAAGAACTTAAAAAACATCAAGTAGACTACCCAACTCAATATAAAAAAGATAAGCTTGTTTATGAACTATTATTTTATTATGCGCATGAAGGAGCAACGCTCTATGCTGATGGAATTTTAGAAAAAGGTAGTAGAGATGCTTTTGGAATGTTGCGAGACGCAAAGGTTAATTTTAAACCCCAATATTACGATTTCTATGTTTCACTCAAAAGTATTCGAGTGCTACGCTTACACACAGGGGATAAATTAAGAGCTAGAGTTAAAGCTCCAGATGATCGCAGTAAATCGCTTTATGTAACTGAGATACTTAGCGTAGACGACAAAGAGGTGAGTAAGGATGAGAGAGCTCATGCTTTTGATAAGCTTACTGCGATGTTTCCTAATGAACGCTTTCTCTTTGATGGTAAAGAAGCTTCTAGTAGTGGACGCATTTTAGACATTGTAGCTCCTTTAGGCAAAGGTCAGCGTGGTTTAATTGTAGCTCCTCCAAGAGCAGGCAAGACGATGCTGTTAAAGAGTATAGCCAAGGCAATTGCGATTAATCACCAAGAGGTGGAACTCATGGTGTTATTGTTAGATGAACGCCCTGAGGAGGTTAGTGATTTTGAAGACACATTTAATTTTGAAGGAGTCAGTCATGCTCAAGTCTTTGCTTCTACGTTTGATGAACCAGTTAAACAGCATGTGAAGCTAGCTAAAATGGTACTTGAGCGTGCTAAAGTTCTAGTAGAACATGGTAAAGACGTAGTTATACTATTAGATTCGATTACACGCTTGGCGCGTGCGTACAACCAAGCGGAGTCTTCAGGACCTATTGGAACAGGTGGTGTGAGCGGTCAAGCCTTGCAGCTTGCGCGTAAATTTTTTGGTTCTGCACGTAATGTTGAGGGCGGTGGTAGTTTAACCATTCTCGCTACAGCACTTGTGGAAACAGAGAGTCGTATGGATGATGTTATTTTTGAAGAATTTAAAGGGACAGGCAACATGGAAGTTCGTTTAGATAGAGAGCTTTCAGAGCGTCGTATTTATCCTGCTATTCATTTACCACAGAGTGGAACACGTAACGATGACAGACTTTATCATCCTGATGAGTTTGCAAAAATCTGTGAAATCAAACGTAAGTTAAGCAAACTTCCGACAGTTGAAGCTATTGAAATTTTACAAAAAAATATTAAAAATACTCAAAATAATGCTGAGCTACTGTTGGCAGGATTGAGCGACTAATTCACATGATTGAAACGAACAAACAGCTTCAAGTATGGTTAAAGCAACTCAAAGAACAAGGTGAATCACGTTGCGCTGTCGATTTAGAGGCTGATAATTTCTATCATTATCAAGAAAAACTTTGCCTCATTCAATTTGCCAACCAAGCGCATGTAGAGGTAATAGATCCATTAAGTATGGATGACCTCATACCTTTCATTGACTATCTAGATACTCAAACAGTATGGATGCATGGTGCTCAATATGACTTTACATTGATGCATCGTTATTGGGGGCGAATTCCTGGTAAAATCTATGATACTCAAATAGCAGCCAAATTATTAGGTTTTAAAAAGCTTAGTTTGGGGGAAGTTTTAAATAATTTACTAGGTGAATCTCTAGACAAAACTGAGCAACGCTCAGACTGGACCAAGCGCCCTCTACCAGAGAGCATGTTAGAATACGCTAAAGGAGATGTACTTCATTTACTAGCAGCAGCAGATATTCTCACTGCTCAACTCAAAGAGCTTGGACGCTGGGAATGGTTTGAACAGAGCTGTGATTGGGAGCAAAATAAAAAAGGAGGTATCTCTGCCACAGATTATAAAGATAAATGGCGCATCAAAGGCTCAGAAAAGCTCAAAGAAGAAGCTCTCTGTTATTTGCAAGCAATTGGTAACTGGCGCGAAGAAAGAGCAGCCAAAGACAACAAAACACCCTTTAAAATCCTCGGCAACGCAAAAATGCTAGAATGGGCGCAAGCTTTGGCAAAAGGCGAAAAAATCAAGCTCTATGAGCGCTGGCGCAAGGAATGGGTTAATGGATTTAACCATGCGATTAAGCAAGCTAAGAAACAGTCTCAAGACCAATGGCCTCCAGTGATGAAGAATTCTCGTATGCGCCTCAACCAAGAAGAAGAAAAACTCGTCAAATCATGGATTGAGACTAAGCGTAAAAAAGCAGCTGAACTCAATATTCAAGAAAGCACACTAGGTTCACGTGGCTCTATTGAAGCTTGGATAAAAGAAACCCAAACGATAGATGACCTATTTATGCCTTGGCAAA
This sequence comes from Akkermansiaceae bacterium UBA4581, assembly GCA_002386905.1. Classification (GTDB taxonomy): domain Bacteria; phylum Verrucomicrobiota; class Verrucomicrobiia; order Verrucomicrobiales; family Akkermansiaceae; genus UBA4581. The sequence goes on from DGKB01000040.1 coordinate 34,358, forward strand.
TTCAAGTTCTAGGCATGGACAAAGAAAACCCAGGTCAAGCTCTGCCAGAATCAGAGCCCAAGGAAAAAACACTTAAGCCAAAAGCCAAGAAAGTTACAGTGACGGTTAAGTCAATTCTGATTAAACCAGATATTCAGGACGTTGCCAGTGAAAATGTACTCACAGCTGAGAGCACGAGGAAGAAAGCTTGATAGTTAATGAACCAGTGAGGGGTCAATGCCTCAGTTAAACATCCTCAATTCTCAAAACAACAGGTGCTTGAGTGACCTCTTTTACCTCTGTTTGTAGAGTGTTTAAGGCCGATTTAAGTTTGCCATACTCACAGGTATGCACCAGCAGAACCATAGTGGTGAACTCTGCGTCAGGGTTGCTAGGGTCAATAGGTGAATGTGTACCAGAGAGACTAATATCTGAATTAGCTAAACTTTGTGTGACTTTAGCCATAACACCGGCTTGATCAATCACATTGAGGCGCACGTAATAAGAGCTCTTTGTGAGTTCAGCAGCCACGACCTCACCTGATTCTACAAAAGGTAAAAAGCCTCTAAATTCTCCAGTCGCTTGATCTTGGTAACAAGTAATAAGATCAGTCACTACCGATGAAGCCGTAGGGAATTTACCAGCTCCTTGTCCGTAGAAGAAACTATCACCAAGGTAATTGCCATCCACAAGTAAAGCGTTAAACACCCCATTGACTGATGACAGAATAGAACTCTTAGGAATCAGAGATGGCTGTGTGCGAATTTCGATTGCGCCATTATCCTGCTTCTTAATTTTTGAAATAAGTTTTAATGAATAGCCTAAGGTTTCAGCTAAGACTAAATCTGTAGCTTGAATCGTATCAATACCCTCAACATGTATGAGCTTGGGGTCTACGTAGAAACCATAAGTGAGGCAAGAGATAATCAACGCCTTGTGTGTGGCATCCCAACCATTCACATCCAGAGTAGGATCAGCTTCTGCATAGCCTAACTCTTGAGCCTGTTTTAGGGCTTGATCGTAGCTTATTTTAGCCACAGACATTTGTTCTAAAATATAGTTACAAGTACCGTTAATAATACCCGTAATACTCTTAATTTCGTTGCAGCTTAAAGTCTGACGTAAGTTAGTAATAATAGGAATACCTCCAGCTACGGCAGCTTCAAAATAAATAGGTGTTTGGTTAGCCTTAGAGAGAGCAAACAATTCTGCTCCATATTCTGAAATAAGAGCTTTATTGCCTGTAATTACAGGTTTTTTAGCCTCTAGAGCAGCTTTGACGAGCGTGTAAGCATGAGTCGTACCGCCGATGAGCTCAATCACCCAATCGATACTGTCATCATGAATTAAATCTTCCCAATTAGTGGTGAGTTGAGATTCATTGACGAGAGGGTGTTGTAGAGCCTTAGCTGTATCACGCACTAAAATTTTAACAATATTTAACTCAAAAGGTTGCTGGATTTTAGCTGAAATCATGGATTGCTGTTCAGCAAGTATTTCGGCTACACCACTACCTACAGTGCCAAAACCTGCAAGACCAATATTAATCACTTTAGACATTATATATTATTTTTTAAGATTATTCACGATAGGGAGAATATTAGCACTCTGATTGAGTGTGTAGAAATGAATGCCTGGTACT
>DGKB01000026.1 GCA_002386905.1 Akkermansiaceae bacterium UBA4581
TTTAAAAGACAGTTGCTGACCCCCAAGAAGGACCTGGTCCTAAAGATGATCCTGATGATACTGACGGCGATGGAGTGCCTGATGAGTTTGATGATGATAGTTGGTTAGATGACTTAGGTGACTGGTGGCAAGATTTAGTTGGAGATAAGACTTTATACCTAGGATTAGAAGGAGAGTGGATATATGGATTAGGTGTTGTTGGCGCAGCTGGTTTTGAATTAGATTTGAGTAATATTTTTGATTCAGGCTTTTACACTACAAAAGGCGTAGGATTAGGTGTTTCATCTGGTGTAGCTATACAATTAGGATATACAGAGCGAGGTCTTAGTGGTGTGGGTAGAGATATTGATTTAAACATAAATAAATTGGGAATTAATGCTTCTGCAGATGAAAATTTTAAATATAATGGAGCTTCTCTTGGTTATGGGGCTGGCGCTGGAGCTTCTACTTCTATATCAAATACAACAAGACATAATTAATTAGAAACTATGTACTGGAAGGGTTATCATTTTACTAAAAAAAATTATAGATTTATAATTTTTAGCTTTATAGGTACAACTATATTTTGTGAATTGATAAAACATTTATTTCATACAGATAAAGTATTTTTACTTTTACCAGTATGGATACTTTATATTATCTTATTTTATATACCTAAGCAGAAAGATAAATGAACCCACTAGCCAACCGAAACTCTAAGCGAACAGCGTAACTGATAAGAGAAAATCACAGAGTGGTTTTGCCCTTTAGCAACTGTCTTTTAAAGCTTTCTTATTAGGCGACTAATTTTTGAGTTTCGAGGTACTGATACATTGTATGATTGAGGTGACATAATAACTTACGCATAACCGCAGTTAAGGCTACTTTTTTAGGTTTACCGTTAGCTACTAATCTCTGATAAAACTCACGTAACACAGGGTTACACTTGCTCGCAGATAAAGCAGCCATATACAAAGCTTCTCTAATCTCACCTCTACCACCATAAATAGAACGTTTAGCCATCATTCTGCCGCTATCTCGATTAAAATCTTGGGGGTCGGTTCTTTGATTTTTGATTTATAGAGTTGCTTTTGTTCATTTAATAAGGGTTGCAGAGGTTTTTATAAAAAACTCCACTAAGAAAATTACACCTGTCTTTCAGCAAAGAATCTCTAAACCTTTTTTAGATTGATAGACTAGCAAACTTTAGGGAGAAAAGACCGCTCGCCATCGTATATAAGGATATATACTCAGGCTCACTGCACCCGAGTAATTCAAAGGCAGTCATCCATAAAGCAAGAGCCTCCATATAAATGAGAGGCTCTTTTGAGGACATAGTCTAGCAACACTTTTGACGATTAAGCGGTGAGACTCAAACTTTCGCAGTGCTCATGAATTACCTAATTCATTGTGCGCTACGATTTATCGCCTAACCACTTACTCAGTCAAAACCACTACGTTTTGTTTGCTATCCTAAATCCTCACAAGTTTTATGGCTTCCCTTGGTAATGTAATCACCGTTTTGTAGCATCCTTCTTTGTCATGGCAAGAGCCATGCCAACCGTCTGCTAGTCACTAGTCCGCTCGCATCATTTAAGAGGCATCGAGCCTCTTAAAATTGATGGGTGAGTGAGTTGGCTGGTCTTGGGGGTCGGTTCTTTGATTTTTGATTTGATGAGCCCGCTCTTATTCAGAGCGTCGCTCACCTTTCGGGTAAAATCATAAATGATTTTCTCTTATCAGCCACGCTATTGATTCAGGTAGTGATGACGGCACTAGTTGTTGTTAAGAGGTTTTATTAAGGTTTAACTAAACTTAGTTTAGTTGCTCTGCCGTGGATATTCCAATCTTGAACATATAAATCACCTGCTTTATTAAATGATAATCCATGAGGAGCAGAGAAAATACCATGTTTTTGTTCTTCTAGTGGGACTCTAAAGTTAGCCCATTGTTTTTGGTTCGGGTTGTCACCTAGGAAAGCGATTGGCACGCCTTTTTTATCAAGAATGGTCACTCTGCTCTCTAATTCAGCTACAGCGCAATACTCACCAAAGAATGAAATAGCACATGGACGACGTAAATTTGTGGCGTAGATACCTATATAATTACCGTCTAAGTCATAGTGAACAAGACGACGCTTTTCTCTATCAGCTACCAATAGTCTGGGTTGCTCAAAACGAGAATCAATAGCGATACCATGAGGGTTTGAAAGACCTAAGTAAGGTTTTTCTTTATTTATTTTTCCTCCAAATTTTTTGATTAGCTGGCCTTCTTGGCTGATTTTGTAAATATGCTTAGTTCCATAACCTGTACTGACAAAAATAGAGTTGTCTGGAGCTACGGTAACGCCAGTTATACCTTTGAAGTCTTCTGGTTTAATATCAGATGTGTTGTTATTAGGGATGGAGAATATTATATTGCCGGCTAAATCTAATTTAACTAAGCTGCTAGCATTTTCCCCGGCTAACTTAGCCCCGTAAATAAACTCTTGATCGCCTTCTTTGTTTATAGCGAGTTGGTGTATATGGCTTAGATGTTCACCCAGTGAAGCTACAAATTCACCATTTTCCTTAAAGACTAAAATGCCATTTTTATTATCAGTGGAGATATAAACATGATTTTTTGAATCAACAACAACACCTCCATGAGTACGCCCTAAGTGCTCATTATTAGGTAAGTTGCCCCAAGTTGTGCTTACATTGTAAGTGAATTTCCCGTTGCCTGTGGTAACATAATCATGACTTTTAATGTTTAAAATGGTTTTAGGCGTATCTTTAGGTTTTGAGTGTAAATTTTCTTCATGGGCTATTAAATTGCCAATTAAGATTACATATAGGAAAGATATTTTTTTCATAGTTTATTTGTTTAAAGTTAAGTTGATATGACCGATTAAGTAAAAATATTGAACAATAAAAAACATGATTCAAGTGGCTATTACAAGTTAAAATTAGTATTAGCTACTATTTTATTATATTATTAAGTTAGGTAGAGAGTTATTTTTTGATGAGGTGATTTATGGCTTGTGCTTCTATTTCTAAGTATTAAGTTTATTACTATATTTATGATAGAAGCTTTGTATGTGCATAATTTAGATCCGGTGGCCCTTTCTTTAGGAAGATTATCGGTTCATTGGTATGGTATAGCGTACTTACTAGGGGTTGTCGCTGCTATTTGTTTGCTTAAATCTTGGGCTCGTTCGACTGTGCAGCCGTGGGTGTTGCCTGAGTCTAAAGTGATGGATTTTGCGACTTATGCGATGTTGTTTGGTGTGTTTCTAGGTGGACGCTTGGGCTATACGTTGTTTTATTGGATTCCTGATGTAGGCTTGGAGCAAGCCATGGCCAATTGGACCTATCCCTTACAAATATGGAAAGGGGGAATGGCTAGTCATGGTGGAATTCTTGGGCTGATTGTATTCTCTTATTTCTACGCCAAAAAACATCAAATTTCGTGGCTCGGCTTGGGTGATGGCTTGTGTTGGACGGCTCCTATTGGTTTGTTCCTTGGGAGGTTAGCTAATTTTATCAATGGGGAGCTTTATGGACATGTCATACCACAGGGCAGTTCATTTAAGTGGGGGATGAAGTTTCCCAGTGAGTTGACAGAATCAGGGTCGATTAAGCAGGCGGTAGAGGTGTTGATGGATGAGAGAGTGCAGCCATTTTTGCAGGAGAACTTGGTGATGCAATCACAGATGTTTGCGCTAGTAAAACAGTCACGCAAAAGTAGTGAATTATTGGCAATTTTGGCAGAGTATGTACCTACGCGTTATCCGTCACAGTTGATTCAGGCGTTATTAGAAGGCTTAGTATTGTTCTTGCTCTTGTCTGCTGTTAGGTGGTGGTTGCGTTATAAGAGAAATAACACGCAGGGGATTTTAGTAGTGGGCTTTTTTATTGGGTACCCCATTTTACGTATGTTAGCTGAGCAGTTTAGAGTGCCTGATTCAGCGTTGGTGTGGGGTTTGACTAAGGGGCAATTTTATTCAGTTTTTATGTTGTTACTCGCCGTCTTTTTTGCTTTGTTAATTAAACAAAACTCTAATGCAAAAGTTGCTAAGTAGTTCTAAAGTCATGAAAATTAATTTAAACTTACCGCTATTGCTAGTTTTAGTAATAGGTGGATTTATCGTATCTTGTTCAGGTACTAAACAGCCAACCAAAAGAGAGTTGTCGCCAATGACTCAGAATATTGATGGCATCAAGTATCGTCACGGCAACCGCACACTGCCCTATATTGCTTTGACTTTTGATGATGGCCCTCATCCAACTCTGACTCCTAAATTATTGGATATTTTAGCTAGTGAGCGTGTGTTAGCGACTTTTTATGTAGTGGGAAAAAATGTTTTGCGTTACCCGAGTATTATGCGTCGCATTGAGAATGAAGGGCATGAGATAGGGAATCATTCTCATTCTCATTGTCTATTAAAAAACTTACCTAAGGAAGAAGTTAAGAAAGAAGTAGTGTCTTTGCAGTACTTACTAAAAAAACAGTTGGGCCATTATCCAGAAACGTTTAGACCTCCTTATGGGGCGTTCACGTTTTCTCAAGCTCAGTGGTTAAAAAAGGATTATAATTTAACATCAGTTCATTGGGATGTAGATCCGTTAGATTGGAAGCGTCCAAGTGTATCTGTGCTTAGAGATCGTTTAGTGAGTAAGGCTCAACCAGGTAGTATTTTGCTACTGCATGATATTCACCCTAATTCAGTAACTGTAATTCCCTCTGTTATTAAGGAACTGCGCAAAAAAGGGTACCAGTTTGTAACGGTTAGTGAGTTACTTAAAATGACTGAATATGAGCAAAAAAAACGTTAATATTTTTTGTAGATAATTAGTGTAGGAGATGACTAATTAATCAAGTATCAACTTAAAACTTGATATTTTCATTGTAGGGTTTAACGTTTGATTAAATTAAGTATTTTTATATGGCAACTTTTCAATATATTGCACTAGACGCACAAGGTCAGCAACAACAAGGCACGGTAGTCGCTAACACGGTAGATGAAGCTAGCGCACAAGTGCGTGAAATGGCTCTCTTTCCAACTCAAGTTACAGAGGTGGCATCTGCAGCGAAAACAAGTAAGGCATCAAGAGCTAAAACTAAAAACGTTAGCACCCGTAATGTGAGGCTCAAACCTGTGCAGGTGATGAACTTTACTCGTCAGCTTAGTATCTTGATTAATGCAGGTCTTCCGTTAATTAAAAGTTTAAGTATTTTGTCTAGTCAACAGCCTAATAAGGCGATGAAAACTATGATTGAAAGAGTTAGCCAATCAGTTCAATCTGGCGGAACTCTATCAGATGGATTATCTCAATACCCTCGAATATTTGATGACTTGTTTGTTAATATGGTTAAGGCAGGTGAATCTGGTGGTATTGTAGATGTAGTTCTTGACCGTTTAGGTGATTACAGAGAAAAAGCAGAAGCATTAAGAAAGAAAATTAAGTCAGCGATGACTTATCCAATTATTGTATTGGTTGTAGCTTCGCTTATTATGACTATTTTGATGGTTGTGGTGGTGCCTCAATTTAAGGAGATGTTTGAAGATTCCGATTCTGAATTACCAGCATTGTCAAAAGCTGTATTTAATTTTTCAGAAAATATGATAGCTAGCCCCCTACTTGTACCCAATGTAGTTTGGATCGGCGCGTTTGTGTTCCTAATAGTTGTTGGGATTAAAGCTTTTGCTAAAACATCAACAGGTAAAAAAGCTTTAGATAGAATGGTCTTGAGACTACCTCTATTAGGTGACGTTCAGCGTAAGAGCGCTATTGCTAAGTTTTCTCGTACACTAGGAACACTTATTACTTCAGGCGTCTCTATCTTAGAATCGCTTAGAATCACTAAAGAGACAGCTGGTAATGTTGTTATTGAAGATAGTATAGGTATGATTTACGATAAAGTTAGAGAAGGTGATTCAATGGTGTCTCCTATGAAAGCAGCTAATATTTTTCCTGAAATGGCTATCTCTATGGTAGAAGTTGGTGAAGAAACGGGTCAATTACCAGATATGCTGCTTAAAGTAGCTGATGTATATGAGGAAGAGGTTAAAGATTCAGTGGATACGATGACCACTATTCTTCAGCCTTTAATGATTGTTTTCTTAGCAGGTATTGTTGCCGTTATTGTATTTGCTATCTTTGCTCCGCTTGCTCAAATCATTAATGATTTGGATTCAGCAATGGGATAGTCGCAATGAGTTCTTTAAATAAGCCTACCTATTATGAAACTAGCCCCATTAAAGCAGTTTAAATCAACAAAGCTTGGGTTTACGCTCATTGAAATACTAGTAGTCATTACTATTATTGCTGTGTTAGCTGGTTTGAGCGTGGCTGGTTTTGCATTTTTTAAACAGCAACAGGCTGAATCACAGGCAAAGTTGCAGCTCATCTATTTAGAAGATGGTTTGCAGTTATATTATGAAGACTACGGTACTTATCCAGAAGGAAACGTAACTCAGCTATATCTTGAGTTATTTGGTGAAGTAGATGCTAGCGGTAACCTGCCTAGAGATATTACGCCTTATGTTGCAGACTTGCAAATAGGATCTATGAAGCCTGAGTGGGTTATTAATGTAAGAGGCAAAGGCTTTATTATTGTAGATCCATGGAAAAATCCTTATCAATATAATTTTAATAGTGAAGAAATGGAGGACTATGAACTTTACTCTTTAGGCAAAGATGGCAAAGATTCTTCAGACGATATAGGTCGAGAAGATGACTACTAAAACAGCTATGCAGCAAGCACAGAATAAAGCTATTATACCTCAAGATAACGAGCTTAACCATGTTGCTATTATCATGGATGGGAATCGTCGTTGGGCTAAAAAATACCAAAAGCCTGCCAATAAAGGCCACCAACAAGGTGCTGAAGCTTTACAAAATACAGTTAAATATTGCTTGGAAAACAAAATAGCATGGTTAACTGTATATGCTTTTTCTATCGAGAACTGGCAACGAAATAAGTTAGAGGTTGATGGGTTAATGGAGTTGCTTTATCAATTTCTTAAAAATAAATCTAATATCCTTATGGAGCATGGAGTGAAGCTTCATGTGATAGGTGATTTGGAATTACTACCACTAAAGCAAAAAAAAGAGTTAATTAAGGTTATTGAAGAGACTAAAAATAATACAAATTTAACCTTCACTCTAGCTCTTTCTTATGGTGGCAGAGATGAGATACTTAGAGTTGCTCGGAAAATAGCCAAAGATGTAGAAAACAAGAATTTGCGGGCAAATCATATTGATAATTCAGTATTTGAATCTTACTTAGATACTGCTGGCATGCCTGATCCAGACTTATTAATTAGAACATCTGGTGAAAAACGTTTATCTAATTTTTTACTTTGGCAACTTAGCTATGCAGAGTTATATTTTACAGATGTACTTTGGCCAGATTTTGATGAAGTTGAATTTAAAAAGGCAGTGGACTGTTATTACAGTCGGGAGCGTCGTTTTGGTCAAAGGACAGAAGCTGAAGTTTCATGAATTTATCTGTAGATTTTTTGCAGCCTTTCAAGCATCATACGGATACTATTTGGGCTCACTGGTTATATCGGGTTCCTTTAGTTTACAAAAATTCAGATAAAGAAGGAGCATTAAAACAGCTAAACCCTTATCATGCTCAAGAGTTGAGTCAGTATGGGCTGAGTTTAGCTGATATCTATACGTGTGAACAAGTGCATGGTGCTAATGTTGAGATCGTTAATTCTCAAAGCGAATCTAAGTATAGTTTAGGAGCCGATGCTTTAGTAACAAATATAACCGATATAACTTTAGGGATCTATGTTGCTGACTGTGCAGCTATTTATCTCTATGATAGTCAATCTAAGGTCATAGGATTAGCTCATTCAGGAAAAAAAGGCACCAAGCTGAACATATTAAAAAATACAGTTGATGTGATGTGCGAACAAGGAGCAAAAATAGAAAATATAGAATTACTCATCAGCCCCTGCATTAGGCCGCCTCATTACCCTGTTGATATTGCAGAGCAAATTATGCAACAGGCTCGAACGCTAGGTTTGCTGGTAAAAAATTGCCATGACTCCATGATTGACACCTATTGTGATGATAAGCTTTATGATTCTTACCGTAGAGATAAAGGTAAGACAGGGCGTATGCTAGCCCTGTTAGCCCTGCGTTAGATATTTCTGTATAGCCTTTTTATAAGGAGAGCCTAGAGGTAGTTCCTTTAAATCATTAATTTCAAACCAACTTTCATCTTCTTGAGGTTGAGCGACCTTTAGATTGGGCTTAGCAACGTAGAGATATAACTGAACTTTATAACGAGTAATAGCGTAACTAAAATTAAGAGCGAGCATGAGAGGTTTGACGGCTTGAATGGAGCGAGTAGGCAATTTCCAAAAGCCTTTGCGCCTTGATCCAGTTTCTTGAGCTAATAGAATTTGATTGTTATGAACGCAAATAATGGCATGCTCATCTAGATGGGTGATTTTAGTGCGATTTTTTTTAATAGGTAGCACTTCAGGTTGGAAGTCTTTTGCTTGGCAAAAATTAGAGATAGGACAGATTAGGCATTGAGGTTTTTTTTTACAAATTTGCTGCCCAATTTCCATGATAGCCGCATTATAAACACAAGGATTTTTGGTATCTAATAATTCTGTAGCCCAGGACAATATATGGCCTTTTCCAGGCTGCTTATCGATAGGCTTTCGGTAATTATAGATGCGACTAAGCAGACGAATAACATTGCCGTCAACAAGTGGATAAGCTTGATCAAATGCAAAAGCGCTAACTGCTGCTGCAGTATAATCACCGATACCTTTTAGACTCAGTAAGGTATCAAAATCCTTAGGTAATTGCCCGTCATATTCTGAAACTATAATTTGGGCAAGCTCATGTAATCTGCGAGCTCTATTATAGTAACCTAAGCCTTGCCAAGCGCTAAGCACTTGCTCTTGAGTTGCTTGTGCAAGAGTTTCCCAGTTGGGAAATTTCTCTAGCCAACGAGTGTAATAGCCACGTTCAATTACAGTGCTGATTTGGGTTTGTTGGAGCATGAGCTCAGATACCAATATAGCATAAGGGTCTTGAGTGCGACGCCAAGGGTAATCCTTGCGATTTTCAATAAACCAGGTATTAAGAGCAATTTTAAATTTTTGCTTTTGATTTGATGTTTGCAAAAGAGGTGAACTCATTAATTTTTTTGTCGTGTCACGTGCTAATTTACACTAGTCTAAACTTATATGATAAGTAGTTATACAAACCCTTTAACCCAAAAACAAGTTCAGTTGCTAAAAGCAATGTTAATAGAGCTTAATTTTGACTTTGTGGAGCGCCCTTATACTATTTATTCTGCCAAGAAAGGCAAGCTGAACGTGAGTGTTTATGAAAAAGGCCCTAAAGTATTGGTTCAAGGTGGAGAGACCGAAGATTTTGTAAAATTTAACCTTGAACCTCAAATATTAGGAGAAGCTAAGCTTGGTTATGAGAAAGTACATGACCCTGAGCAGTATTTGCCACATTTTGGAATAGATGAAAGTGGCAAAGGCGATTTCTTTGGCCCACTTGTCATCGCTGGAGCTTATACAGATGAGTCTATAGCTGAAAAATTAGTAAAGCTAGGAGTTAAAGATAGTAAGCAGGTTAACTCAGCACAAAAAATTAGAACTATTAGTGCTAAAATTAAGCGAGTTCAAGAATTTGAGTATCAAATTATATTTATATCGCCGCAACGTTACAATGAACTCTACGCCAAGTTTAAAAACCTTAATTCAATGCTAGCCTGGGGTCATATCAAAGTTATGCAAGAGCTGCAGAAGCAATGCCCTCAATGTCAGGATTCTTTATCAGATCAATTTGCTAAGCCTTATGTGATAGAGAGTATGGCTAAGCGCATGGGAATAGAGGGGATAAATATTCGTCAACGCACCAAGGCGGAGTCTGATATAGCTGTTGCGGCAGCCTCCATTCTTGCACGTGAAGCTTTTATAGACTGGATAGATAATACGAGTAAGGAGTTAGGCGTAAAAATACCTCTAGGTGCAGGTGTAGGTGTAAAAGAAATAGCTAGAGATATTAGAGCTAAGCAGTTGGCGCCTTTGAGTGAACTAGTTAAGACACATTTTAAAACCTATAAAGAGCTTTAATATAGCGTTAATAAAAAAAGCCTGTGGAAATAAATCCACAGGCTTTTTTAAAAAGATAAATAGAAATCATTAATCCTTAGCACTACAAATAAGAGCGCCTAAGACAAAACCAATACCTGCAGCAATAAGAACTGCTTTAGTAGGGTTTTCTTTGATATATTCTTCACCTGTTTCGTGTATATTGCAGGCTTTGACTTTGATATCTTCTGCTTTTTCAGTGGCTACAGTTTTAAACTCTTGGGCTTTCTCCTGCGCAGCGACGCTGATTTCTTTAGCTTTTATTTCAGCAGTTGTTTTAAACTCTTGAGCTTTTTCTTTGGCAACTTCACCAAGAGCTTGCGCTCTTCTTTCTAAATTATGATTTACTGTCTCGTCCATATATTTGATTCTTACAAAGTTAAGTTTAAAAGTAAAACAAAATATATGGCTTTAAAAATCAACTGATTAGCCATGATTATTTGATAGTGCTGTTTATATGATATTTTTTTACTATGTAATGCAGGTTGAGACTTTTCATTTGATTTAAATCAGTTATTAGTAGAAACCCTTCTTATGAGTTTGAATAAAAAAAAAATAGCTAGTCAATTGCGCTACTTGATAGGTTCAAGTATGGGCTTACTAGCAAAACTTATGTGTAAGACTCTAGATTTCGAACTTGTTGTGGCGCAAGAACACTACACAAACTCTCAACAACAAGTTATTTACGGTATATGGCATAACCGTATTGTTGTATCTGCAGTAAGTTATATTAAATTTATGAAGAATATAGAGGCAAACAAAGATCTTTATGTTTTAACAAGTGCGAGCAAAGATGGTGAGTTAATAGCTGGAATGATGTCGGTCATAGGAGTTAAGACCATTAGAGGTTCAAGCCATAGGAATGCTAAGTCTGCAGGATTAGAAATTTATAAAACCTTAAAAACAGGCAAAGATATTTGTATCACACCAGACGGGCCTAAAGGTCCCTTATATGAATTAAAGCCTGGATTGATTCAAATTGCGGCGAAATCTCAAGTGCCAATCTTGCCTATTAAAGTTGAATATTCTGATTATTGGGAGCTAGCTACTTGGGATAAGTTTCGTATACCTAAACCTTTCTCTAAAGTTAAAGTAACTTATGGAAGCATTCAGAGGGTTCCTCAAGAGTACGATGCCGCAATAGAGGCTAAAAAGTTAATAAAGGGTTTAGGCTAACTTGATGAGTTTCACCCAATTAATTTTCATTGGATTCAATTCTCAATTTTTTGATACAGTTTGACACAAAAAAACCTGCGGAAATAAATCCACAGGTTTTTTTATTTAGAATATTTAGGAGAGCTCTAAGCTTCTAATGGAGCTACGTTAATACGGCCACCTTTTTTGTCAAAATAAACATTGCCATCTGTAAGAGCAAAAATAGTGTAGTCTTTACCAAGACCTACGTTTTTGCCTGGATGCCATTTAGTGCCTCTTTGACGAATGAGGATATTGCCTGCGATAACTGATTCGCCACCGAATTTTTTAACGCCTAAACGCTTGCTCTTTGAGTCTCTACCGTTTTTAACGCTACCTTGACCTTTTTTATGTGCCATCATGATATTTGTGGATTAAAGTGTGAATGAATTAAGCTCCTTTGATTTCTGTAATTTCCAAACGTGTGAGTGAACGTCTAAAACCAGTAGTTTTGTGGTAACCTTGACGACGCTTAAACTTAAAAGCTACGATTTTTTTACCACGAAATTGTTCAACTACTTTAGCTTCAACAGTTGCGCCTTCTACAGTTGGGCTGCCAAGCTTGATGTCTGCACCTTCGCCTAAAGCAAGCACTTCGTCAAAAGAAGCGGTGTCGCCGACTTCGAATTTAAGTTTTTCAACTTCGATGACGTCACCTTTGCTGACTCGATATTGTTTTCCTCCAGTTTTAAATACAGCGCTAGACATAATAATTGATATAAAATTTGGGCTCTTATTTTTAGAGCGGGAACGAATAAAATCACATTTATCAGCTATCGACAAGCTTTTTTTGTAACTTTATTGATTTTTTTAAAGTCAGTGGTTAGCTTGCTTCTATGTCTAATCTTGAAGAGGTATTTGAAATTTATTCTATTGATGAGTTAAACGAATTAGCTCTACAGTTGGTAGCTGAGTTTAAGGTCGGTGATGTGATTGCTCTAGAGGCCGATTTAGGTGGAGGAAAAACGCACTTCACAAAAGCTATGATGCAGGCATTAGGTGGAGATGCAAGTCAAGTTACTAGCCCTACATTTACCTTGTTTCAGCAATATGATTTAGAGAATGTAGAATTTGAGGCTATATACCATTGGGATTGGTACCGTATCGAAAGTCTAAACGAATTAGAGAGTATAGGCTGGCATGAGTATTTAGAACATGATGCTTTACATATGATAGAATGGCCATCTAAGTTTATTAACTTACTGAATTTCCCCTATTATCAAATTAACTTAAGTCGAAACCAGTCCCAGGGAGACACTTACCGTAAAGTAAGCCTGAAAAAGGTTAATTATTAGGTCTATAAAAATTATTAGCAACTTTTTAATTAAATAAGCCTTGCTATAATAGGGTATTCGGGATTTTTCCCTTGACCAATGGGGGTAAAACATAGAGTATACCCGCCTCAGTAAAGAGGAATCCAAGGATTCATATTCAATTAAATACTTATGTCTACTAACATTTACAACGATAAAGACGCAGATTTAAGCCTGTTTGAAGGCAAAAAATTAGCTGTTATTGGTTTTGGCTCGCAAGGTCACGCACACGCACTTAACCTTAAAGAGAGCGGTTGCGAAGTCATCATCGGTCTCTACGAAGGTTCAAAATCTAAACCAGTAGCAGAAAAACTCGGTTTTGAAGTGCTCACAACAGAAGAAGCAACTCAAGCTGCTGATGTCATCCTTATGGCAACACCTGATACTGCTATTCCTAAAATTTATAAAGAAAGCGTAGCTCCTTATCTCGTAGAAGGTAAAACATTGCTTTTCTCACACGGTTTAGCTGTACACTTTAACTTCATCGAGCTTCCTGCTAACATCGACGTAGCTCTCGTAGCTCCTAAAGGCCCTGGTCACACAGTACGTAGTCAATTCGTAAGTGGTCAAGGTGTTCCAGGTCTCATCGCGATTCACCAAGATTACACAGGTAACGCTAAAGCTATCGCTCTTGCATGGGCTAAGGGTGTAGGTTGTACACGTGCCGGTGTATTTGAAACAAACTTCAAAGAAGAAACAGTAACTGACCTCTTTGGTGAGCAAGTCGTGCTCTGTGGTGGTGCATCAGCACTCGTACAAGCAGGTTTTGAAGTACTTGTAGAAGCAGGCTACCAACCAGAAATGGCTTATTTCGAATGTTTACATGAGCTTAAGCTCATCGTTGATTTGATGAATGAAAGTGGTATTGCAGGTATGAGATTCTCGATTTCAGAAACAGCTGAATACGGCGATGTTACTGTAGGTCCTAAAATTATCGATGCTTCAGTTAAGCAACGCATGAAAGACCAACTTGCAGAGATTGAAAATGGCAACTTTGCTAACGAATGGATGGCTGAATACGAAAATGGTTCACCAAACTTCAACCGCATCCGCGAAGAACAAGCCGCACATGGTATCGAAACTGTAGGTCAAAAACTCCGCAAAACAATGAGCTGGATTGACAGCAACAAGAAGTTAGGTGGTTCTCAAGCAGACTACGTTTCTTCATCTAAATAAAATAAGTCTTTTTGCGATTAAGGTTTAACCCTTACTCATCAAAAACACTTTATTTTATTATTAAGCCAACCTTGGTAACAAGGTTGGCTTTTTTGTTTGGTGATTGAGTGCATAGCCTCAAATATTGTTATGTATGACTAAACACGAGTTCAGAGTTCTCATCCATGTCTACTTGAATAGTTGCCCCATCTAGGAACTCCCCAGCTAATAAAGCATTAGCGAGTTTGTTTTGCAGTTGTTTTTGAATCACACGTTTAAGTGGTCTAGCTCCATATTCTGGACTGTAACCTTGCTCGGCTAGGTAGTCCAATGCGGTATCACTTAAACTTAAAGTGATGTCTTTATTATCGAGTAACTTTTGTAGATAGGTGAGTTGAACTCTGAGTATATCTTTCATGTGCTCTTTTTTGAGTCGGTGAAAGAGAATAATCTCATCTAAGCGATTCAAAAACTCAGGACGAAATGCTTGCCTAACTTCTTGCATTACTTGGTCTTTAACAATGTCAGTTGATTGATCTTCAAGTAACTGGCTCAAGTACTGACTCCCTAAATTAGATGTGAGAATAATAATCGTATTGGTGAAGTCCACAGTTTTGCCATGACTATCAGTTAATCTACCATCATCTAAAATTTGGAGCAAAATATTAAAGATATCAGGATGGGCCTTTTCCACCTCATCAAATAAAATCACTTGATAAGGTCTGCGTCTTACAGCTTCAGTGAGGACTCCTCCTTCATCATAGCCGACATAGCCTGGAGGTGCTCCAACAAGTCTAGATACAGCATGCTTCTCCATGTACTCACTCATATCAATACGCAACATGGCTGATGAATCATTAAATAGGAATTGAGATAGAGTTTTGCATACTTCAGTTTTACCTACACCTGTTGGGCCTAAGAATAAAAATGAGCCAAGAGGCCTGTCAGGAGATTGTAGTCCAGCTCTTGAACGGCGCACAGCTTCAGAGACAGCAGTAATTGCTTCGTCTTGACCTATGACATACTTTTGCAACTCAGCTTCCATATTGAGGAGCTTGTCTTTTTCTCCTACTAGCATTTTATCCATAGGAATACCTGTCCACTTGGATACCACATAAGCGATATCCTCTTCGAGGACTTCTTCTTTGAGTAGTTCTGAGTTACTTTCATGATGTTGTTGGGCGACTTGGGCTATACGCGCTTCTAATTCAGGGATAGTGCCATAACTAAGTTCTCCAGCTTTTTCCCAATCACCACTACGCTGAGCTTGGTCCAAGTCATAACGAGCTTGTTCGAGCTGTTCGCTGACTTCTTGGGTAGCTTTTACTTTAGATTTAGCGGCATCCCAGCGACTGTTTAAATCTGCAGACTCTTTTTCAAGTTCACTTAAAGTTTGGGTGATTTCAGATACTCTGTTTTTAGAGGCTTCATCTTTCTCTTTTTTGAGTGCTTCTAACTCAATCTTGAGCTGCATGATTTTACGATCTAGCTCGTCAATGACTTCAGGTTTTGAATTAATTTGCATACGCAAGCGGCTCGCTGCCTCGTCAATTAAATCGATGGCTTTATCCGGTAAGAACCGATCATTGATATAGCGGTCAGAAAGCTTGGCAGCTGCAATAATAGCTGAGTCGGAAATGCGGACCCCATGGTGCACTTCATACTTATCTTTCAAACCTCTTAAAATAGAGACCGTATCTTCTGTAGTCGGCTCATTGATATAAACAGTTTGGAACCGTCTAGCTAAGGCGGCATCTTTTTCTATATGTTGACGGTACTCATCGAGCGTGGTCGCTCCAATACAGTGCAAGTCACCACGAGCCAAAGCAGGCTTGAGTAAATTACTAGCATCCATAGCTCCATCAGTTTTACCCGCTCCAATGAGGGTGTGGAGCTCATCAATGAACAAGACCACTTGTTGAGACTCTTCTGCTATTTCATTAAGCACTGCTTTTAAGCGTTCTTCAAATTCACCACGGTATTTAGCGCCAGCTATAAGTGCGCCCATATCTAGAGAGATGAGTTTGGTATTGCGTAAATTCTCTGGAACATCGTCGCTAGCAATACGTGAGGCAATGCCTTCGGCAATCGCGGTTTTACCTGTACCTGGCTCGCCAATAAGCACAGGATTATTCTTGGTTCTGCGTGAGAGGATTTGCATAGCACGACGAATTTCCTCATCACGGCCAATCACAGGATCCAGCTTGCCATCACGTGCTTTTTTTGTGAGGTCTTCGGCGTACTTGTTTAACGCATCGAATGACTCTTCTGCATGAGCAGAATCGGCAGGCTTGCCTTTGCGGTGTTGGTTAATAGCTTCATTGAGCTTGGTGAGCGATAATCCTGCATCTAGTAAGAGTTGTTGGGCATCAGATTTTACTTCAGCGATAGCCTGTAATAAACGTTCAAGTGTGACGAACTGATCGCCTTCTTGTTTAGCTATGGACTCCGCCTTGGCAAAAACCTTGATGAGCTCGTTAGTAGGCTGTAATTGATTCGTGTTGTTAGTGACTTTGACCATTTTGCTAATCTTCTGAGTACAAGAAGACTCTAAACGCTCAATCGCCACCCCTGATGATGCTAGCAAGGGTTGAATAATAGTAGCCCCTTCAGACAAAAGTGCAGCTAGCAAATGTATGACCTCAATTTTTTGATGGTCATTGACAATGGCTAGCTGTTGAGCCTCTTGGATAACGGACTTAGATTTCTCTGTATAAATATCAATTTTCATATATAAGCTAAACGACCTTGAAACTATATGTAGTCTAAATTAGTTAAAAATTATTAAAATTAACTACATATAGTATATTTAAAAGAATTTAGAAAAATTGAATTAATTCTGTTATTATATTAGTTTTCACAGAAGCTAACGCATGATAAAGCTTATTTTTGTCTTATTCCATAACTTAAAGACTTGCAAGCGTAGTTACAAAATGTCATTTATCACTTTATGGAAATTGTATCTATTGTAGTGCTCATCTGTCTAGCCATTATAGCTATTAAAATCATGGGCGCTATTTTTAAAATCATAGTCCCATTAGCTCTAATAGCACTAGCAATTACGATGGCCTACCTCTACTTTAATGGAGGCATTAGTTGGGACAATGCTTGGGATACCTACCTCAACTTCAAATAATATTAATTCTTAGTTAAACTTAAAATGTGATGGCGAAGCACCTACTCACCTAGAGAGGTCGTCTTGGTATATGACTTTGATCCCCGCCTCATTGAGCGCACTACTTGCAAACAAATAATCTTCTGTATGCAAGGCCATGAGAGATTTGTAATGTGCGTGATGATTAAGTGCATAGATAAAATTAATATTAACTTCGCTTGCGACGAGCACCTTGAGGCAGTCTAAGAGGGTGTGCTTAGGCTCATAGAGCTCAACCACCACGATGGGAGAAGTACTATAAGTAAAACCCTTCATTGCTAAAATTTGCTGAGTGAGCTCACTATCATTAACGATAAATCTAACAATACTCAAATCAGTTTTATCCTGCACACTAATTCCAATAACTTCAATATGATGTGAGGAGAGGAACTTGAGTACATTAGTTAAAGAGCCAAATCGATTATTAAGGACAATAGATATTTGAATCACAAACTCTTTTTTAGGATTTTGAGTTTCAGGCAGAATGGCTTGTATATCAGTATCGCTCATGATGTATCAAAGTGTGATAAAGAGTTATTTACGTATCTTATACTAAAGACTAATCTTATAAAAGTTATTTTATAGAGAGGAATAATGAGTAAGTTATCTGTGTTCGTTTATTAGTTGAGAGGGTTTTTAGCCTTACCTATGTTTCTCATGTAGAAAAAGCCAAATAAAACCATAATTAAAAACCCTAGTCCAACCCAGCGCTGTGAGTTAGTATTAACTGGCTGAATAGCATCAGGTTGTAATTGAGCCTTTAGTTTGTGGTACTCGAGTATATTAATACTAAAGTCTATAGATCCTTCGTTGATTTGAATAGTTGTGATATTAGGTAAAATGGTGTTCAGTTTATCATCTTGAGTGAGGTGTTTGGCAAACTCATAAAACTGAAAATGCTGGAGAAAACCAGGGTCAACCTCGCCTTGTGCAGTTTTAATACTTGTTGCCTTAAGAGTGGGTTGTAACTTGCCAACATTCAGTTCAGCTAACATGATGCCATTGACATAACGGAATTTTTCTTCGCTAAATGGTTTGTTGCGAATAGGAATACTAACCTCAATCTCAAGATAACCATCTCTAATAGCAGTGAGACTAAATACTTTGGCAATTTCAGTATTGATAGGTAATGAGCCCATGAGCGCTTGAGCCTGATAAGTCGTGATAGTCAGAGTGGCTGTAGCATCAGGTTGCTCTGAGTCAGGCTTAATTGCTGCAAGAGCATCTAATTGAGCTTGCAGGGGGGCGATGACAGTCTCTAACTCGGCACCTTGAAGTGTGGTTGTTGTTAGGGTGCGAGGCTTATCCTCGGCAAAGCCCTGCATAGCAGTATCCAGCTTGCCCAAGTTCCAAATTCCCACACAAATGGTGACTACGACAATCGCAATGGCTATAATCCCAATAAGGCAACCAGAAAACGGAGAGTGAGAAGGAGCGGGCATGAGCTAAGGAAACAGTGAAGAATTAAAGGCTAAAAGTGAAATCTTCAAGGAATGCTTGTATATAACAAACATTACAAGTGGTGCGCGATACAGGATTTGAACCTGTGACTCCCACCATGTCAAGGTGATACTCTACCACTGAGTTAATCGCGCCCAAGTAATGAATAAAATACTTCTTTTAGCGATAAAACAGTTATTTCGAACTTTTGCGGTGCTCGTGAATTAGGTATTCACTGTGCTCCACAGTTTCTCAATAACTATTTTTTCATCTAAAACCGCTTGTCACCAAGCTTAAGTAATTTTCTTTATCACTTGTAACAGTGATAAGTAAGAGTTACTTGATAAGTTTAAAGATGAAAATACACTAAGAGTCGTTATTTTAAATCTTAAGGTTAGTTTTTTAGTTAGTGAACTAACTAATTCTTTCCCACTCGTTGAATGTTGTTGTGATGGTTTGTTTGTAGCGCAAACCATCAAAGGCTAGTATTGGGGCTTAACCTCCAATAGCAAATCGTTTGAAAGTCACTACGCTGATTTCATCAGACACTTCTTTGCTCACTTGAGCTACGAGGTCGATGACTTTGACGCTTGGATCTTTGACGAATCCTTGCTCTAAGAAGCAAGTTTCTGAGTAGAATCTACCCATTTTACCAGGAATGATTTTGTCAATCATGGCTTCTGGCTTGCCTTCGTCGAGGAGTTGCTTTCTAAAGATTTCTTCCTCAGCTGCTACTAGGT
>DGKB01000050.1 GCA_002386905.1 Akkermansiaceae bacterium UBA4581
AGGATAGTGATGTTCTGTATTAACACAGTCTGATAAGCGCACCCAATTTCCATCCTTTGGCTTTTGAATATGACCAAAACCAATCATTTCTAAATATTGAGTTTTACCATCTAATTGATAACCTATAGCATTTGCATAGTAACCATCTGGATCTTCTTGTTTATTTGTTTTGATATTGAGTGGGGTTTGAGGAGTAAATAAATAAATATCTGTAGTGTAAGCTACCTTACCTGTTGTTTTATGACGGATTTTAAATATAGGCAATGTATTTGAAACAGGCTTAGCATAAACGTGGAAACTTTGTTTTCCCTGCTCAGGTTTAATCTCTAAAAGTGGTGTGTCTTGTTGTTTAAAATCAATATATCCATAGTCTACGTGATCAATAAGCTCTTTTGAACGTTTTGTGACATCGTCTCTACCTCCTACTACTAAATAGCTTCTATACCATATAGAGCTCTGAGGTTTTAACCTTAATTTAGGTATAATCACAGCCACATCATAATTTCTAAAACTATTAGTAGCTCGAATTTCCCAATCTCTCCAGTTTCCATTTTCTGCATAGTTTTGCACACCTGCTCTCCAACTTCTGTATATAGATGAAGCAAACTGACAAGCCTTGTCTCCAATGGCTAAATCTCGTTCTAGATGCTTGTCTAGTCCAAAAACAAGACTTAGTGCAGGGCTATCTAGATTTTGATTTTGAGATGCAATATTAAACCCACCTGTATCTCTGACATTAATACCATTATGAAGAGGATTATTAAATGCATTCAACATTTCTAACTTTCCTCCAGGACGACTTATGTATTGAATAGGTAAGCTCGTAATACGAGTGCCGCCCCAAGGAGCATTAAGGTGATCAAATACAATTTCTTCGCGTGTATCAAAATTATGAACTACCCAAGTTATTTCTAAAACCCCCTTACCGCAATTTCTAACTTGCATGTAGTATAAAAGTGGTGAGCGATGAATCGTCTTTATTTGAGGAATTAAACCCCAATTGAGCTGACGATAGACACCAGCCTCCTCATTAAAATCAGAAGCAAATTGAGGACTGTACATATAATCAATTTTCAAAGATTTAGAGATTTCACTAGGGATATAACAACCTGAATTGTGTATAAAATAGGTATTTTTATACGGTTTAGTTTTTTCCTTAAAATGTATTTTATTATATTTTGAACACACAGCTACAAATTGCCAAACTTCATCATTCCATGGAGAGCTAGCCGAAGATGGCGGAACACTTTCTCCAAAAGCACCTCGTAATGAATATATTTGCCCACCTTTGCCTACCCTTAATGAAAACGCTTTATCCCCTTGTTCTGCATTAGATATTTCTGCTTGAAAAACCTGTTTTTCGTTTGCTCCTTCAAACCATAAAGATTCGGATTTATTGTAATTCTTGGATATATAAGTTTTAGCTCCTTTTTCTACTTCAAGAGACGACTGAGGAAAGACATCTAGTTTCATTGTTGACGACATCGAATCAACAATTGAATCTAAGTTTAAGTCTACCTCTAATTCAATAGCCAAACAGCCTTGATTTAACCATCCAAGACAACTAAAAACTATAGCAATTATCTTTCTTCTGAAATTTGAATTTATAAACATAATTGGTTCTTGCTCTTTTTTGTATAAAATAGCTATTAATAAGAGCTCGTTGATTGTTACAATAATTTATCATACTACAAGCAAATTTTCCAAAAAATATTAGCAAAATTATTGATACATAGTATAGTTTCTAACGATTAATTATTTTAAATTATAAAAAATGAAAAGAGCTCGTCTTGTCGAATAATTTGATGTTTAACGAGTCACTCTTGGTATCTTTACTTAGATCAGCTAACTGCTTAATTTAATGAAGTTTTTTAAAAAAATCATTAGGCTATATTCATTTTGATAATAATATACAGCTTTGATTAAAATAACATGGAACTTTCTGTAGCCTGAATTCATAATCTGTGCTATATCTGAGTTGCACTTTTATATACATAATAGCAAATGAATCCAGACAGAGCGACACTCAACTTTTTAAATAGTTTTTCAGAAGAATCCCGCCATAAAGGTGAGGAGATACAACAGGAAGCTGCTGTACAACAAATTTTTGGTAATCATCTCTACATCCAAGGTCGCGTTGAATATGAAGGAAGTCTTTATAAAACCCTTTTAAGATTGCAGGGTAACCATTGGTTTGGTTCTTGTAATGCTGATGATGAGGAAGTTAGAGGAGCTTGCCTATACGCCACTATGAAAGAGCGCCTTGAGCGTGGTAGTGATCTTCCAGAGACACCTAATGAGATGGATGATCAACCTCTCATCGATGTAGTTGAGGAAAAATTAGATAGAGAGGTTACTGATAAGGAAGCTGATTTCATTAGTAAGTTAGAAAAACGTTACCGCCGTTATGTAATTGAAGGAGAGCTTCATGATCATGATTTAGTTCGTCTACATTCAAGTTGGGAAATTCAAAGTTATGATCCTATTAGTATCTGGCCTATACCCCCTGCTGATATCGTTGAATTTTGGAACTATATTGCTTATGCATTCTTTAAAAAGAAAATTCAATATCCTGACTTTTTAGATGTTATTACCAATCTCTCTGGTGTACAGGAAAAGATGAGAGAATGGGAGAAAGAACAAGAAATCTCTCGTTGGTATGATCGTATTGATACAGTTCAAGAAAATGCAATTATTGAAGCTCCTAAGGTTCTTAAGTTGCGTTTACTTTCTACCATTAATGAGGCTCGTTTAGAATCTCAATGGGAAGGCTCAGAAATTTGGGAGCCTATTACTGAGCAAGCCGTTTTAGATAATCTTGAAAAAGAATATTTGCGTTCTGCTATCCTAATGGATATGGCTAGTCAATTACTCTTTGATCACTTTTTGGCCCACAGTAAAGAATACGATGTCTTACATTTAGATTTAGATAAGCATGAAGCTTGTGCTTTCATGAATCGTCTCTTTCATCAAGCTGATCTCAAGGGTTATATTGTTAATCTTGATGAGTTACCTTTTAAGGTTTCAAATAGACAGCTTCACTGGAAATGTTTAGATATACCAGGCAATAATGAGTATTTTAACTTGGAACTTAGAACTGACGAAGAGCATATTATTGCTCACTCAGTAAGATTACTCCAAGGTTGCAAAGTTCTGTATCAATCAGATGAAACTATTTTCCAAGGTCCTCCACAATGGGTCGAAGAAACAGAGATTCAACCAAATTATTATATCCCAAAATCTATTATTAATAGTTTAGATGGTGTTGAGTTTTTACGTAAAATTGGAGCTTCATTACCTGAATCTATTGTTGATAAAGTTGTGGATATAGATTTAATTCCCTCTTTTGATATTGAATTAATACAAGGGCTTAATTCAGCAGAGACAGAGCATCTAGTTATTAATGTCGAAGCTAGAGACGAGCAATCACGTCGTACCGAGAAATACACTAAACAAGGATGGGAAGTTCTCGAGCAAAAGATTCCTAATGAAAAATCTCTACTCCTAAGATTTGATCGCAGTGACTTATACCATTTACCAGATTACTTGGCAGATATGGGGCTCTCATATGACCAAAAAATTGGCAAATTCAAAGTACGTGTTAGTAAGCATTTCCCTGAAAAGTTTTATGAGTGGTTCACGAACCTTCCTAAATCTATTCAAACTAAGCTCGATGGCAAGTTACAAAGTCTTATGGAAGACCCTGTATCCGCCTCTGTAAGATTTGAAGTCGTTAATCAAGAAATTGATTGGTTTGATTTACGTGTTGTCATCGATGTTGAAGGCATCGATTTAAGTAAAGCACAAATTCGCTCACTTGTTGCTGCTCGTGGTGGTTACGTTCGTATGGAAGACGGCACATGGATGCGTCTTGATATTAAGCTTAATGCTTCACAACGTCAGGCTGTAACTCGTCTAGGTTTAGATCCATTCGATTTAACTGGTGAAACTCACCGTATGCATGCCTTGCATTTAGTTGATTCTAGCGCCGCTGAAATTTTTGACCCTCAAGCTTGGAGCCGAATTTGCACTCACGCTCAAGAGATTGAGGTTGATGTACAAGAACAACCTCCAGAAGGTTTAAAGGCGACGCTGCGTCCTTACCAGTTACAAGGCTTCCAATTCTTAGTCTACTTAGCCAAAAACAAATTCGGAGGTATTCTTGCTGATGACATGGGGCTTGGTAAAACTATTCAAAGTTTGGCTTACATCCTTTGGCTCAAAGAAGAAGAGAAAAAAGCTAATAAACCTCACCAACCTTGTTTAGTTGTCTGTCCTAAATCAGTACTTGATGTATGGGCTCAAGAAGCTCAAACATTTACTCCTGATTTAAAAGTTAGCGTGCTGCGTAATCGTAGCGATGTTGATGCAGATGCCATTAAAAAAGATATCGATATTCTAGTCATTAACTACGCCCAATTACGTATTTGTAACGAAGAGTTAGAAGACATCACTTGGTTAACTGTAGTGATGGATGAGGGGCAACAAATCAAAAACCCAGATTCTAAGGCTGCAAAATCATCTCGTGAAATTAAATCTGATAACCGACTTGTTCTCTCTGGTACTCCTATTGAAAACCGCTTGCTTGATATGTGGTCACTTATGTCATTTGCTATGCCTGGTGTACTTGGATCTAAAGCTTATTTCCGCGAACACTTTGATAAACGCAAAGACACATTGGCTCAGAACCGCTTAGCTTCTAGGTTACGCCCATTCTTACTACGTAGAACTAAACTACAAGTAGCCAAAGACTTGCCTCCTCGTACCGAGGAAGAAGTGTTTGCTGATATGGAGCCAGTTCAAGCTGAGCTTTATAATAATGAGCTAAAACGTATTCAACAATCACTCTTAGGGTCTAATTCTGATGATGATGTAAAGAAAAACAGCTTTGCTATCCTCCAAGGTTTAATGAGACTTAGACAGATTTGTTGCCACCCTGGTCTCATTGATCCCAAGTTTATAAATGAAGAGAGTAGTAAGATTAATTCTCTCTTCTACATCTTGGATCAACTCCATGAGCAAGGTCACAAAGTCTTGGTATTCTCTCAATTTGTAGCGATGCTCAATATCATTCGTAGCCGACTTGAAAGCGAGAGTCGTCCATTCCATTACCTCACAGGAAAAACTAAAGACAGAAAGGCTGAAATCGAAAGCTTCCAAACTACCAAAGAAGCTTCGGTATTCCTGCTTTCACTCAAAGCTGGTGGAGCTGGTCTTAACCTAACTTCAGCCTCTTACGTGATTCTCTTTGATCCATGGTGGAACCCTGCTGTTGAAAACCAGGCCATTGACCGTACTCATCGTATTGGTCAAAAGAGCAAGGTTATCGCCTACCGTCTCATCACTCGTAACACAGTTGAAGAGAAAATCCGTGTTCTACAACATCAAAAAACATCATTAGTAACCAATATTCTAGGTGGAGAAAGTTTTGCTTCTAGCTTAAGTGTAGACGATTTAAAAGCAATTTTAGAGTCGCCTATCGATATTAAAGCAGAAGAAGAAGCCGAAGACAAAGCAGCTAAAAAAATAACCACTAAAAAGTAATATTTAAATTCAGTGAATCAAACTCTCCCAGCCTCAAGCAATAGTGGTTGCCTGCCATGGGTAGGGTTGATTATCACTAGTTTTTTCCTCTTGTTTTTCTCTTGGAGAATGCCGGGGCTTATTGACGAAGGGGTTTTATTAGCCATCTGGTGGTTATGTTTTAACCAAATACGCAAACAGGTAAACTTCTTTGCTCAGTTTACAGGGAAGCCCAAGCAACCTCAATCTGAACCTAAGTATTCAAAAAACAGTTTTAAAAGTTCTAAAGCTCAAGGTCAAATTATTGATGTTGAAGCTGAAGAAACCTCAGAAACTAACAATAATTGATATTTTTATAACCTCTACTCTATTAACATTATGTGGATTAGCAAAGCCAACTACGAAGACATACTCTACGAAGTACACGAAACCTTAGACATCGCAAAAATCACCATCAACCGCCCAAAGGTGCACAACGCCTTTAGACCTAAAACTGTGCATGAAATGCTCAAAGCTTTAGATGATGCTCACGAAGACCCCAAAGTCGGAGTCATTATTCTCACTGGGCAAGGAGAAAAAGCATTCTGTTCAGGTGGGGACCAAAAAGTCCGTGGTGATGCTGGTTATGTGGGAGCAGACGGAGTGCCCCGCCTCAATATCCTCGAAGTCCAACGCCGTATCAGACAAATGCCTAAACCAGTTATTGCTATGGTAGCCGGCTACGCCATTGGTGGAGGTCATGTGCTGCATGTTATCTGTGACTTAACCATCTGTGCAGACAATGCTAGATTTGGTCAGACAGGGCCTAAAGTGGGCTCATTTGACGGTGGTTTTGGTGCGAGTTACCTCGCCAGTATTGTAGGACAGAAAAAAGCACGTGAGATTTGGTACCTCTGTCGTCAATACGGAGCACAAGAAGCGCTCGACATGGGATTAGTCAACACTGTTGTACCTGTCGCTGATTTAGAAAAAGAAACCATTCAGTGGTGTTCTGAAATTCTTCAACATTCACCTCTCTCTTTACGCTGTCTAAAATCAGCCTTTAACGCTGACCTGGACGGACAAATGGGCTTGCAAGAACTTGCAGGTAACGCCACGCTACTCTACTACATGAGTGAAGAAGCACAAGAAGGCAAACAAGCCTTTGTTGAAAAACGCAAACCTGATTTCTCTAAATTTCCACGACTACCTTAATCAAGCTACAATTAGCTGCTTACTATTTTAGTTAAGCAGTCACCCATTATGATGGCTATCGACGTAAAATCACTTCCTGGATTTAGAGACTTCTACCCTGCTGATTGTCAAATCCGCAACTACCTGATGCAACAATGGCGCCAAGTCGCCAAAAACTATGGTTTTGTTGAGTATCAGACGCCTTATTTGGAGTCAACTAACCTTTATCTAGAAAAAACAGGAGGAGAGCTCACCACTCAACTCTTTAACTTCCAAGACAAAGGCAACCGAGAGGTAACTCTGCGCCCTGAGGTTACAGCCTCGCTAGCTCGTATGGTCATAGCACAAGAGCGCAACTACCCTAAACCAATAAAATGGTTTGAAATAGGTCCATGCTTTCGTTACGAAAAACCACAAAAAGGCAGAGGTCGTGAATTCTACCAATTCAACCTTGATATTTTTGGTATCTCAGGGGTAAGTGCAGATATTGAAATCATTAGCCTAGCTATCGACATGATGCTGCAATTTGGATTTAAACAAGGTGATTTTATCTTACGTTTATCTGATAGAACAGCTTGGCAAGCCTTTGCTCAACAACAAAACCTCAGTGATGAGCAGCTCGATGAGCTACTGCCTATCATTGATAAGTATGAGAAACTTTCAAGCGAAAAACTTCAATTAGAGCTTAAAAAATTAGGGCTGCAGCTGAGCACTGTTAATGATTTTATAGCACTAGGAGCGCAGGCTAGCCCCAACCTTATTGAACTTAATTCAAAACTTGAGCAACGTGGTTTGAGTAACTATATTGACATAGATCTCAAAATTGTACGAGGACTCGCCTACTACAACAGTACTGTTTTTGAGGTTTTTGACTGCAAGCACGGCTTACGTGCTATTGCTGGTGGTGGACGTTATGACAACCTCCTCTCTGGCCTCTCTAATGGCAAAGTAGATTTACCTGCTGTAGGCTTTGGTATGGGAGATCAAACCCCTGCACTCCTTATTGATGCAACGCCCCACGCCAAAACCAAGATGCAACAAGCTATACTCGATTCAGAACAAATCGACTACTACATTGTTATCGCGGATGAAGACAATCGTGTCGCCGCTGAAAACTTAGGTCGCCAACTACGCCAACAAAACCGCAAAGTACAGTACAACCTAGAACCAATGAATGTAGGTAAACAATTCAAAAAAGCTGAACAACTACAAGCTAAGCAGGCCATTGTCATCGGTTCAGAATACCCACAAGTACAACTCAAAACACTTGCTAACAGAGAGGAGAGCATCCTCAGCCTAGATGATGCAGTTATTGCATCTCTTTAAGTACATCGAAGACCATCAGCAAGAGAAGAAAGTTCTTATTCTGCGATTTTTAACCAAAATTACCCATAAATAATGGTTAGGAATATAGTGTTAGTTATTAGGTAAAGCTTGCGTTTTTGGAATAAAAATTATCTGATTAAGAAAACGTGGAAGCACAGTGTAGAAAAAGCTACTCGAGAACCGCGAAAATTCTTATTCTGCGATTTTTAACCAAAATTACCCATAAATAACGCTATATTTAATATGATAGATCCACAATTAGTTACCGCCATCAACAATCAAGTAAACCAAGAGTACGCTGCTTCTTATTCTTATTTACAGATGTCAGCTTATTTTGAAGCTGAAAACTTAGATGGCTTTGCGCATTGGATGTATTTACAACATCAAGAGGAGCAAGTCCATGGCTACAAACTCATCACCTACCTGCATGATAGAGGTGGAAAATTAGAGCTTGAGAGTATTGCTAAACCTAAGCTAGAATTTAGCTCTACATTAGATGCTTTTAAGATAGCGCTTAGCTACGAACAGGAAAATACTCTAGCTATTAATAACCTTTATGCTTTAGCTAAGGAACTTAATGACTACGCAACACAAAGCCACCTCCAATGGTTTATTGACGAGCAAGTCGAAGAAGAAAAAAGCATCGAAGACATCATCACAATCCTTGAAAAAGTAGGATCAGATGTTACTGGTATGCTGTATCTTAATGATAAACTTGCCGCAAGACAGGCAGAAGCTCCAGCCGCAGAGTAGGAGTCTCTATCTCACATCATAGGTGGTAGTGTTAGGCGGGTATGGTTATAACACCTTCTAAATAGGCACACGCAAAGTCGCAAAGCCAAAAAATATAAGGCAATCTTCGAGCCTTATCAGCTACGTTCATTCTAACTAACAAGGTTATCAAAGCTACTGCAATGCCCGTAAAAAACGCAGTAGATGAAGTAAGCTAGGCTTTGCCTCTCCTCCCTCAAAAAAGAGAGAAAGGTGTTGTTGCCTATAAGTAGTTATCAAACATAGCCTTTGTTCTCGGGTATGTTTAGGTGGGAACGGTTGCCAAGCTTATGCCGTCCTTCAACTATCTTTTTGCAAAGATAGAAGGCATGACAGCGACTCGATCGAACTTGATGCTCCCTTAATTTTATACAGAACGAAGGATGCTAACTAAGTTAAGCAACAACTCTAATAATCTATTTATTTTTACTAGTTTTTTCAAGTCCATAAATAAGAAAATATTTATTAAAACTAATTCTATAGCCTTTGTTTTGATTCGCCCGCTTTTAATCAAAGCGTCGCTCACCCTGCGGGCAAAATCACTTTGTAATTTTGTCTTATCAGCTACGCTCACGCTAGCTGATTTCGGGTATGTTTAGGTGGGAACGG